>NZ_LSHM01000008.1:0-52042 GCF_001557175.1 Blastomonas sp. CCH9-A1 | reverse complement strand
ATCCGGGACCAGTCGGCCCAGCATTTCGCCCGCCTCGGCGGCAGCCTTTACCGTGTCCGACGAGACCTGGCTGATCTCGGCCGCGGCACCCTGGCTGCGCTCGGCAAGCTTGCGCACTTCGGATGCGACGACGGCAAAGCCGCGGCCATGCTCGCCGGCACGTGCCGCCTCGACTGCAGCGTTGAGTGCCAGCAGGTCGGTCTGACGGGCGATCTCCTGGACGATGCCGATCTTCTCGGCGATCATCTGCATCGCGCCCACCGCCTTGTTGACGGCCTCGCCGCTGCTCTCGGCATCCCTGGACGACTGGCGCGCGATCTTCTCGGTCTGCGCGGCATTGTCGGCGTTCTGCTTGATGTTCGCAGCCATCTCTTCCATTGAGGCAGAGGCCTGTTCGGCGGCAGCGGCCTGCTCGGTCGCGCCCTGCGAGACCTGTTCGGAGCTCGAGGACAGTTCCTGGCTGCCGGCGGCCACGTTGCCGATGGCGGCGGTGGTGTCGGCGACGACGATGCGCAGCCGCTCGACCATCGCGATCAGCGCATGGCCCAGCTTGTCCTCATCGGACAGCGCGGTGTGCTGCACGGTCAGGTCGCCATGCGCGATGGTTTCGGCGAGCGCCGCGGTCTGGCGCAGATTGGCGGTCATGCGGTTGACGGTATCGACCAGGTCCTTGATCTCGTCGTTGGTGGTAACCACGACATCCTTGTCGAGATCGCCGATGGCAACGGCATCGATGGCCGTGCTGACATTCTTCAGGCCTCGCGAGATGGTCAGCGAGATCCAGATGGCGGCGGCAATGCTCGCGATCATGGCGACAACCAGCAGCCCGATGAACAGGTTGCGCGCGTCCGCATAGGCTGCATCACCCTCGGCGCTGGCCTTTTCGCCGCCCTCCACGTTCAGCTTGACGAGCTTGAGCAGATCGTTGGAGAAGTCGTCGAACAGCGTGACGCTGCTGATCAGCATTGCGGTGGCTTCGGCATTCTGATTGTTGCGCGACAGCGCAAGGAAACGTTCGCTAGCCCGCTGATATTTCGCGAACTTCTCTTCGAAGCTCTCGTAGATCTCACGCTCGCTATCGGACGAGATCAGCTTTTCGTAGCGGCTGCTCTGCGTTTCGATTTGCTTGGCGATAGCGTCGATATCGCCCTCGACCTTGCGCATTTCCTCTGGGTCGGTCGAGACGACGTGGCGATACTGCTTGATCCGCAGGTCAGAGGTTGCGGTGTTGAGCCGGTGGATGGCATCGATGCTGGGCATCCAGTTTTTCGCCAGATCGGTCGACTTGTCGTTGATGGTCGACATGTTGGTGATGCCGAAAACACCGAGAATGCCGGTGATCAGCAGCAGGAAGGCGAAGGCGCCCGCCAGTTTTGCCTTGATGGTTGCACGCATGGGTTCAGTCTCACTTCGGTCGAATGGGGTGGGCGCGCGGGGACGCTCGCCACCTGGGGTGGTCAATGGGTGTCAAAAATTCGGATGGGGTCTTGCGTCAGACAGGCCGGATCATGCTGCCTCTCCAAAATCGGCATCATCATCGTCGGCCACGCCGCGTTCAAGATCCAGCGCAAAGCCCTTCACCCGCTCCTGCTGATGCGCCACGCTATCGGCTTTCGGCCTGGCAGCGGCGGGCCTGACGGGCTTGGCGGTCTTGCCGACGGGCCTGGCGGTTCTGGCAGCGACAGGCCTGGGCGTCTTGGGCCGGGAGCGGGGGGCTTGCCGCTCGTCAAGCTGGAAGAAGGACACGGTCTGCTGCATCTCCTCGGCCTGGCTGGCCAGTTCCTCGGAGGTGGAGCTGATCTGCTCGGAAGCGCTGGCATTCTGCTGCGTCACCTTGTCGAGCTGCTGGATCGCCTCGTTGATCTGTTCGGTGCCGATATCCTGTTCGCGGCACGCGGCGCTGATCTCGGACACCAGTTCCGCGGTCCGGCGGATGTCCGGCACCAGCTTGTTCAGCATCTCGCCGGCTTCTGCGGCGGCCTTGACGGTCTCCGACGAGACCTGGCTGATTTCGGCCGCGGCACCCTGGCTGCGCTCGGCGAGCTTGCGCACTTCGGAGGCCACCACCGCGAAACCGCGACCATGTTCGCCGGCACGCGCGGCCTCGACCGCAGCGTTGAGCGCGAGCAGATCGGTCTGGCGCGCGATTTCCTGGACGATGCCGATCTTGTCGGCGATCGTCTGCATCGCGCCCACCGCCTTGTTCACCGCCTCGCCGCTGACCTCGGCATCCCTGGCCGACTGGCGCGCGATCTTTTCGGTCTGCGCGGCATTGTCCGCATTCTGTTTGACGTTCGCAGCCATCTCTTCCATCGCCGCAGAGGCCTGTTCGGCAGCGGCGGCCTGCTCGGTCGCGCCTTGCGATACCTGTTCGGAGCTCGACGAGAGTTCCTGGCTGCCAGCGGCGACCTGCGCTGCGGCATCGGTCACGTTCGAGGCAAAACCGGTCAGGCTCTCGATCAGGTTGTTGATCGAATCCTTCATCCGGCGATGGTCGCCTTCGCATTCGATCTCGACCCGCTCGGTCAGCACCCCGGTGCTCACCAGATCGAGCACCCGGTTGCCCTCGGCGATCGGCAGCAGGATGGCATCGAGCATGCCGTTGATCGAACCAACGACGCGGCCGAAATCGCCCGGGAAGTCGCCGGCATTGCCCCGCTCTTCCAGCCGCCCAGCGGCGGACGCGTCGATCAGGCGCTGGATTTCACCGATGATTGCCTGGAAATTGGCGCGCAGTAGCTCGATCGTGTCGTTGATGAACGCCTTCTTGCCGGGCAGCTGCTCCATCGGCGCGTTGAAATTGCCCTCGCCGAATTGCTGGATGCAGGCCATCGCCTTTTTCTTGGCGGCAATATGGTTGGCGACCATCAGGTTGATGCCTTCGGCCATCTTGGCGAAATCGCCCTCGAACTTGCCGACGGGCACGAACACGTCGATATCGCCCCGATCATGCTCGGCGGACATGGTGTTCATCTCGCGGATCAGCCCGCGCAGATTGCCGCGCAGCTGCTCGATAGTGTCGTTGATGAACGCCTTCTTGCCCGGAAGTTTTTCGAACGGGACATCGAAATTGCCGCCGGCGAATTCCTTGATGCAGGCCATCGCGCTCTTCTTGACCGTGATATGCGCCTCGACCAGTTCGTTCACCTTCTGCGCGATCACCGCATATTCGCCCGGATAATCTGCCGGGCGCAGTGCGACGTCGATATCGCCGCGCGCATGTTCGGCCAGCACATGGTCCACCCCGGTGCGCAGTGCCTGGACAGGCCTGTGTGCGGTGTCGAGCAGTTCGTTGACCGCCAGCAGCATCGCGCGCGCGCCGCCGGTGGCGCTCATCGCATCGGCCCGCGCCGCGCTGTCTCCCCCGGCCAAGGCGCGCGTGACGCGTTGGACCTCTTCGGTGGCATGGTCGAAATGCGAACTCGACTTCAGGGAAACATACGGACGCATGGCTTGATCCTCTCTCTAATGTGCCACGGCGGGATAGGCGGTGCCGCTCTCCGGCGACTTGGTATTGAAGATGGCGGACAGATCGGGCAGCACGACGATGCCGCCGGCTTGGCGGACGAGTTCGTGCACGAACTCGCGGCGCCAGCGCATTCCGACCACGGGCGGCTTTTCGCTATCCGCGTGGTTCAGCGTCGCGACCTCGTGCACCTTGTCGGTGCGGATGCCGATCTGGGTCGGCTCGCCGTCGATGGCGATCTCGATCACGATGATGCGGCTGTCGATGGTGTTCTCGGCTGCCGGCATGTCGAAGGCCAGCCGCAGGTCGGCGATCGGGATGATCTTGCCGCGGAAATTGACCACGCTGCGCACCAGCGGCGAGGCGCCGGGCACGATCGTCTCGGGCAGCAGATCGAGGATCTCGCGGACCAGCATCGCTTCGACCGCAAAGGTTTCGCCCGCCAGGTCGAAGGTCAGCACTTCCAGCTGGCCATCGGCATCCCAGCTCGCTGCGGATATCGGGGTGAGTGTGTCCTGCATGGGCTTATCCGGCGGCGCGCAGCCGCTCCTCCTGTTCCTGGCCAAAGGCGACGAGCTGGACCGCATCGAGGATCAGCGCGACGCTGCCGTCGCCCAGAATGGTCGCGCCGGCGAAGGTCGCGACATCGCGGTGCAGTGGCGACATGGACTTGATGACGGTCTGGTGGCTGCCGATGATCTGATCGACCACCAGACCGACGCGTTCGCCGCCGGTGGTGATGACCACGATCTTCTGGTGCGGATCGGGCTTGGTGCCGGTGGCGAACATCTCGCGCAGCCGGATGAAGGGCACCAGCCGGTCGCGCAGCGTGATGAAGCTGCGTCCGCGTGAGCGCATGTCCTCTTCCAGGCTGAGCTCGATGCACTCCTCGACCACCGCCAGCGGGATGACATAGCAACCCTCGCCGACACGCACGAGCAGGCCTTCGATGATCGCCAGGGTGAGCGGAATGCGCAGCACCACGGTCGATCCGTCACCCGGGTTGGAGGTGATGTCGATCGTGCCGCGCAGGCTCTCGATCGTGCGCTTGACCACGTCCATGCCGACGCCGCGCCCGGACAGGTTGGTCACCTGCGCTGCGGTCGAGAAACCGGGATGGAAGATCATGTGCAGCAGTTCGGAATCGCTGATCTGCGCGCCGGGCTCGATCAGGCCTTGCGCTTCGGCCTTGGCGCGCACGCGTTCGCGGTTGATGCCGCGGCCATCGTCGCGAATGGTGATCAGCACCTCGCCGCCCGCCTGATGCGCGCTGAGTGTGACATGCCCGGCCTCGGGCTTGCCCGCTGCCACGCGCTCTTCCGGCGTTTCAAGCCCGTGATCGCAGGCATTGCGGATGAGGTGCACCATCGGATCGGCCAGGCGCTCGATCACCGTCTTGTCGACCTCGGTGGTCTCGCCATGAGTCGAAAGCTCGATGGTCTTGCCGGTCTCGCGCGCCAGATCGTGCACCAGGCGGCGGAATCGGCCGAACAGGCTGGCGACGGGAACCATGCGCAGCACCATCATCGTGTCGCGCAGTTCGCTGGCGAGCCGCTCGATATCCTCGGCGACCGAGCGCAGGGCCAGTTCGCCCGCCGGGCCGCGAACGCCCTGGTTGGAAAGCTGCGCCAATCGGCTCTGCACGATCACCAGCTCGCCCACGCGGTCCATCAGCACGTCGAGCCGTTCGGCCGGAACACGCACGCTTTCCTGCGCCTTTGCCGGGGCGGCCTTGGCGTTGCGCGCGGCGTCGCCGGTCCCTGGCTCCATAGCGGCTGGCGTCGCCGGTGTGCTTGCGGCCGCCCCGGTGTCCGCGACAAATTCGGTGGCCGGCGCGATTTCGGCTTGCGTTTCGTCGGCGTCGTCCGCCTCGATCGGCACGATGTCGAGCGTCATGTCGTCCATCACGAAGATGAACACATCCTCGATATCCGCGCGCGAGGCATCACCGCGCAGTTCGACCTGCCAGCCGAGATGGCATTGGCTGGCATCCAGTTCGTCAAGCGACGGGATCTGGTCGGTCTGCGCGGTGACTTTCGCGTCGCCCAGCGACCGCAGCTCGTCCAACAGCATCAGAGGGTTGGTGCCATTGGTCATGCAATCGGTCGGCAGGCGGAAGGTGATGCGCCAGCCAGCAGCGGCGGGCGCGGAAACGGGGGCAGCAGCGGATGCGGCGGCGGGCTCGGCAGCCACGGACGCGTCTGCGGCACCGATCGCCTGGTGCAGGCGGCCGAGGATTTCGTCGCCGACCGCCTCGAGTCCTGCTCCATCGCCATCGACCAGCGCCTGCATGTGATCCATCGCGGACAGGATCACGGCGACCAGTTCCTCGGTGGCGGGCACCTGGCCCTTGCGAACGCGGTCGAAGGCGGTTTCGCAATGATGGGTGAAGCCGGCCAGAGCATCGAAGCCGAACATCGCCCCCGACCCCTTGAGCGTGTGGAGACCGCGAAACACGCTGTCGACCAGATCGCGGCTGGTCAGATCGTGCGAGAGGTCGAGCAGCGCCTGTTCGATGTCGCCGAGAAGCTCGCCGGCTTCGACGCGGAATGCGGCGATGGGATCCTGCGCGGTCACCGGCCGAGCACCTTGGCAGCGATGCGGAGGAGCTGCTCGGGCACGAACGGCTTGACCAGCCAGCCGGTGGCCCCGGCAGCGCGCGCTTCCTGCTTCATCGCCTCATCGGATTCGGTGGTGAGGAAGATGATCGGTGTTCCGAGCTGGATCGGCAGCTTGCGGATTTCGCGGATCATCTCCAGCCCGTTCATGTTGGGCATGTTGAGATCGGCGATGATCATGTCGAACTTGGCAGCCTTGGCCTTGTTCAGGCCGTCCAGGCCATCCACGGCCTCGCTGACATCATAGCCCGCGCCATTGAGCGCGATGCGGATGGCCATGCGAAGGCTGGATGAATCGTCAACAGTCAGGATCGAGGCAGTCACTGCGGGAGTCCTCCATGGAGCCAGGAATTGAGGTTAGCAGTTGGTAGCAAATCGGCGAGGCCGGCACGGGCCAGGGTCGCGGCGAGCTTGTCATTGGCGTCGTCGGTAAATGCGACGGTTTTTCCATGCTTTACCGCATACACATGCGCGGAATAGACCGTCTGGAAAAACGAAAGGTCGACTTCCTGCAGTTGCGATGCATCGATTGTGACTTTGTCACATTCGCCCAGCGCCGTCAGGAGCTGATCTTTTAACGCGGCGGAATTCTGGATATTGGCAGAGCTGCCAACATTAAAGGTCTTGTGCATGATATCGTCCCCCCGGAACTTGACAGACTTTTATGTCTGACTTCGTCAAATAATGGTTAACGCCGGAGCAACCATAACCCTGATGACGGGTGGGCCTGGGAAGGCGAACGGGTCAGAGGGGCCACGTGTTCGGCCAATCCTGGAATTCTGCTCTAAAATCGCGGTTTTAATTGGCAGTAAAAACCCATGATGAAGGTCGGGTTACCAGTGTGACAAGGCATCAAGGAGCCGCACAAAGCTGCGGTACAGGGCAGTTAATTTCCGGTATAGCGCAGAAATGAAGATAAAACCGAATTTCTACAAGTTCTATATTGGTGATCAACTTGGCTGACGAATGGTAGCGATTCGTCACGATCCGCCCTGGCCGACAGCCGGGACCCCAGACGTGGATGCTTGCCCCGTTTCGGGCAGCGGTCTATCTGGACGGCCTGCCATTTCCCGGCCCCCGTTGCGGAGTTTCTGATGCGCCATTCCCTGTTGCTTGCCTCTACCGCCCTGCTGATGTCTGTACCTGCCCTTGCCGAAGAGGGCATGTGGCTGCCGGGCCAGACGCCCGCGCTGGGCGACAAGCTGAAAGCGGCAGGATTGGAGCTTTCGCCTGCCGATCTCGGCAACCTCAAGGCGGTGCCGCTGAATGCGATTGTATCGCTGGGCGGATGCTCGGCGTCGTTCGTCAGCCCTGAAGGGCTGGTCGCGACCAATCATCACTGCGTCTATGGGTCGATCCAGTATAATTCGAAGCCCGGCCAGGACTATCTGACCGATGGTTTTCTCGCAAAGACCTATGGCGACGAACTGCCCGCCGCACCCGGATCGCGCATCTATGTGATCGAGGATCTGCGCGACGTGACGGCGGTGATGAACAAGGGCATCACCACCAAGCTTTCGGGGCTCGATCGTTACAACCGGCTGGAAGCGAACCGCAAGGCGCTGATCGCCGAATGCGAGAAGCAGGCCAATCGTCGCTGCGACGTGCGCCCGTATTTCGGCGGGCAGACCTATTTTCTGCAGCAGCAGCTCGAGATCAAGGACGTGCGCCTGGTCTATGCGCCGGCGGGTGGCATCGGCAATTTCGGCGGCGAGACCGACAACTGGCAATGGCCGCGCCATACCGGCGATTTCGGCTTCTACCGCGCCTATGTCGCGCCTGATGGTTCGTCCGTGCCCTATGCCAAGGAAAACGTGCCGTACAAGCCCAAGTCCTGGCTCAAGATCGCCGACAAGCCGCTGCGCGAAGGCGATTTCGTGATGGTCGCAGGCTTTCCAGGCGTGACCCAGCGCCACTGGACTGCTGCCGAGGTGCGCCATAATTTCGAGCAGGTCTATGCGATCGACCAGCAGTTGCGCGCCGATTACTCGGCCGCGATCGAAAAGGCGGTGAAGGGCAACAAGGATGCCGAAATCAAGTACGCCTCGATCCTAAAGGGGTCGGACAATTACAAGAAGAAGCTGCTCGGCGAGATTGCCGGTGCCGATGCCATCGACCTGCTGGGTCGTAAGGACAAGGCCGATGCCGATTTCCGTGCCTGGGTGGCAGCGGACCCTGCACGCAGGAAGATGTACGGTCAGGCGCTGACCGATCTCGACGCGCTGGTCGCCGAGTCGAACCAGGCGCGGGTGGACAATCTGCGTCTCGCCACGATCAACCGCGCGCAGCTGCTGTCCGCCGCGCAGCTGCTCTATCGCTGGGCCAAGGAGCGTGAAAAGCCCGATGCCCAGCGCGAGCCGGGTTTCCAGGATCGTGATCGCCTTTCGATGCGCGAGCGGCTGACTCAGGTCGAGCGCCGCTATGATGCAGGCGTCGACCGGGTGCTGTTCCAGCAGGCGCTGGGCGAATATGCCAAGGTCGCAGCCGACAAGCGCAACGCGCCGCTCGAAGCAAAGATCGCCGAACTGGGCATGGACCGGCTCTATGCCGATACGCGCCTCGGCGTCACCGCCGACCGGCTCGGCTGGATGGACAAGCCCGCCGCTGAATTCGAGGCTTCGAGCGATCCCTTCATCCAGCTCGCCGTCGCGGCCTATCCGGGGCAAAAGGCCGACGAGGAAAAGGCGAAGGAGCGTGCAGGTCGCCTGCAGGCGGCACGCTCGGCAGTGATGGCGGGGCAGCTCGCCTTCGCCAGGGAGCAGGGCCGCACGCTCTATCCCGATGCCAACGGATCGCTGCGCTTCACCTATGGCAAGGTGACGGGCAAGCAGCGCGATGGCCTGATCTGGACGCCGTTCACCACCGCCGAAGGCCTGGTCGCCAAGCAGACCGGACGCGGCGAATTCGATGCGCCCAAGGCCGCGATCGACAAGCTCAAGGCGCGCGATTTCGGGCGCTATGCCGACGAGAAGCTGGGCACGCTGCCGGTCGATTTCCTCTCTACCGTCGACATCACCAACGGCAATTCGGGATCGGCCACGCTCAACGCGCGCGGCGAATTCGTCGGACTGGCGTTCGATGGCACGCTCGACGGAGTGGTGTCGGATTGGTCCTATGATGCCGCAATCAACCGCACCATCCATGTCGACAGCCGCTTCATGCTGTGGACGATGGACAAGGTCGATGGCGCGCAGCGCCTGCTGACCGAAATGGGCGTCGGCCAGTAAGGTTTCTCTACAGGGGCAGCGCTATCCGGCGCTGCCCTTTCGGGTGCGGAACAGCTCGCGGTCTTCAGGGCCGAACCCGCGCCGCCAGATCACCCAGCCATAGACGCCCAGAATTGCGGGGATGCCAAAGGCGAGCTCGGCCCATTCGGGCAGCTTGGTAAAGCCCCAGCCCACTGCCGTCGCCGCCGCTGCCGCCCAGACCAAAGCCCATCGCCAGCCATTGACCGGCGCATCCAGCAGCTTCGAGAGCAGCCGCGCCTTGACGATCGAGGCAAAGCCGAGCGCGAGCGCGAGCGCCAGCGCGACGCTCGCCGCCTGGAACAGCGGGGGAAGGCCCATCGCCTGTGCGGTGAGGATCAGCGCGACGCTCAAACCGCCCTGCAGCGCCAGCATGGCGAGCGAGATCATCAGGTTGCGGTGGCGCGCGATATAGACGAGCGCGGCCTCGCTCACGGCGGCGGTGGCCGCGACCACCTCTGCGGCCAGCAGGAATGCCAGCGCACCCGTCCCTCCGACAAAATTCGGGCCCACCAGCCCCATCACGCCCTCGCCCGGAATGCCGAGCGCCAGAGCGACGCCGAGCTGTGCGGCGATGATCCAGAAGCCGACCTGGCTGACCTGGCGCGCGATCTCGGTCATCTTGCCGCTCTGCAGGTTGCGCGCGATCACCGGGCCCAGGATCGGGTCGAAGCTGGTCTTGAGCTTCTGCGGCAGGCTCGCGACCTGCTGCGCGATATAATAGATACCGACAACGGCCGGCGAGGCGAACAGGCCGAGCACCGCCAGATCGAGTCGGCGGCTGCCCCATTCGATCGCGTCGGCTGCGGCCAGCGGGGCGTTGCGCCGCGCCATGTTGGCGAGCTTGAGCGGACGCGGCTGCCAGCCGATCGGCAGCCCGTAATTGCGCAGCATCGGGATGATCGAGGCAATGAACGCGGCGACCATCGAGGCGATATAGGACAGGATCAGACCGTCATCGGGGGTGAGGTAATAGAAGATCCAGGCGGTGATGCTGATCGTCCACGGTTCGATGATCGAGCGCGCGCGGACTGTGGCGGCAATGTCGAACCGATAGGCGAGCGCGGCCAGCGCGACGTCCGATCCCGCCACCGCAAAGATCACCAGCGGCAGCAATCGGTCGATCTCGCCTGCGGTGCTGTTGGGGAACATGATCTCGGGCAGCAGCAGCAGAAAGGTTGCAGCCAGGGCCGAGGCGATGAAGCTTACCAGCAGCCCGTCGGCCACGACCTGGGTGTGCGGGCGCGATGTGCGCGCGAGCTGGGCGGCAAGACCGCGTTTCAGCCCCAGGGTCGCGATCTGCGCGGCGAACTCGACCACCAGCACCGCATAGGCGAAGCGGCCCAGCGCCTCGGCCCCGTAGAGCCGCCCGGCAATGAACAGGAAGGGAAGGCGCGCGGCCAGCCGCAGCAGAAAGCCGAGGAAATTGGTCCGCCCGCCCTTGGCGAGTGCCTGAATGTCGCCGCTCTGCGCTTCGGCTCCGCCCTCCGGCACAGCCTTGCCCGGCCCGGATACCATATCCGGCGAGCCAGGGTCATTCTGCGGTGGCGATGATGTCAAAACGTGCTTTCCAGGCCCAATCCCGGCACGCTCTTAAGCAGCTTTGGCACGCTTTGGCTAGGCGGCGCGTGGCGGGCACTGCTGACGCACCGTGCGGGAAAATTTTTTACAGGGCTTTGCAACCACCTGTGGACCCACCCGTAGTGGCGTTCATGCATCGTGCATGAAACAGGGTAGTGGAGCGAAATATGCGTAAACTGATTCTCACCAGCGTTGCCAGCATCGGCCTTATCAGCCTCGGCGCTTGCCAGAGCGAACAGGCCGACCAGGTCGAAGACCAGGCGGAAGCCCAGGCTGACGCTATGGAAGATGCCGCCGACCAGGCCCCGACCGAAATGCAGGAAGACGCCATGGAAGCCCAGGCTGACGCGGTCGAAGAAGCTGGCGAAGAAAAGGCCAACGCGATGGACGACAACGGCGAAATCGCTCCGAGCGAGGTTCCCGGCACGACCACCGAGAACAAGTAAACCTTCCCCTTCGAAGGTAACAGGCGGCGGCGGACCCTATGGGTTCGCCGCCGTTTTTTGTTTGTCATCACAAGAGTCATGGATCTGCATCCGAAACGGACCAGTCAGGTGCTGTGAACAGGCCCAGAATGCCAGCTCGCGATTGACCTGTTGGAAAATGTTGCTGATATGTTCTTGCCGTTTTTCCTGACAGGAGCGGCAAGATGCGGGATTCGGCGCGTGGGCAGCAAAGCGGCTTTGCACTCTGGATGCGGACGGGGCGCTGGCCCGATCCTGGTGCAGGCGCCGCGATCGAGCGCAAGTTCAACCCGTGGCACGACCCGGACGACGGGCGCTTCACCTTCGCGGGCCAGGGCAGGCGCTATGGTCCCGGCGGCGCCGCACCTTCCAGCGGCGCGAAGCCGCGCAAACGCGGCAATCCGGGCAGCGGACCGTTTGGCGGTGCGGGTGCAAGCGGCTCGTTTGGAAAGCCGGCACCGGTCAAGCCAAAGCCAAGGCCAGCGCCACAGAAGCGCCGGCATCTGCCAGGCAGTCTTCCTGCCAAACCCGCGCCGTGGCCAAGGCCTCCTGTCAGGCCTGCGCCAGTCCGTCCGGACAGAACGCCTCCGCTGCGACCCGTCAAGCGCAACGGATATACATATCACCTCGATGAAAATGGCGACCCGCATGAAATCGAGGTACCAAAGCTGGGCACCGAAGCGCAGACGCCACGCTCACGATCGGCGCAGCGGAATGCGGGCAAGCCTGACCGGCTCCCCACCGATGATGGAGGCCATTTCATCGCGCATCGTTTTAATGGTCCGAATGATGCCTTCAACCATTTTGCACAGGACAGGTCGTCGAACCGTGGCCGTTACCGCGTGGTTGAACAGAGATGGGCTGACGCCCAAGCGGAAGGCAAGGATGTGTCGTTCAAAATGAGGATCGATTATCCAAAAGGATCAAGACGGCCTGACTTTGTCCATATCTGGTATAGCGCTGGCGGGCCGACTATCTATGAAAAGATAGACAATCGTCCGACTCATTCTCCAGTGAGTCCCAAAACACGGAGAAAAAATGAAGGACTGGAAAACTGAAATGGCTGACATCATTTATGACGTCGCCTGCAACCTGGCCCGCAAGCATGGGGACGACAATCGAGGAATCCTTGTTTTGGCTGACCTTTATGGAGGCGTTGGCTATTCGGTCTATGTAGGCCGGGAGCGCTTCGTGGAGTATATATTCGTCACCGAAGACGAGTTCAAGAATGTCGATCTTCTCAATGATCTCAGGTTCGTTCCGCCGCCTGACAAGGTGCCGCTAGGAATCGAAATTTTTATCCAAGATGGCGGGGCGTCCTCAAAAATAGTGTATCCGCAGGATGTACCCGAAGATCAGCTGCCCTATGATGACCGGGAGTCATTCGTCATTTCCTATTTTGGGGATTATCCCATCAGATATCCGCCAATGCCCAGCGTCGCGCAGAAACTTCCTCGTTCGGGTTGGCGCACGAAGATGCGCTGAGCGACGGGCAGAGCCGTGCCTAGTGTTTGACAGGGGGAAACAATGTGGAACGTGGGGCCCAGGCGATGGAAAGGCGAACTGATTGCTGATCTCGCCTCGACCCTGCGCGCAGAGACCAGTTTCAGTCCGCTGGGCACGCTGTTTATCGCGTTAGTTGAAAGTCGGTACATCAGCCTCGCGCGTTTCCTCGATCGTGGCAGTTATATCGCCTTCGCGCAGCCCGATTATGAAAAATATCGCGATACGCTGCTAGAGCTCTGGGTCCTGGAGCCGCTCGGCAGCCGCTGGGACGAGATGCACTATCTTGTCCGTGGAGGCGACACGCGGATCACCTATCTCTATCCCGAGGATATCGAGACCGACATTCCCGAGCTCGACCGCTGGCGCGGCGCGGCGCAGGCCGCGTTCGGCGTGAAAAGGATCGTCTTCCCGCATGGTAGCGGCAGCGCCCAGATCAGATAGCGCTGCCGATATGCCTCACCCGCTGTTCCGCAGCGCCGTCGCGATCGCGTTGATCGACAGCTGGATGCCCTCGGATATCCGCTCGTCCGCCTCGCCTGCGCGGTGGCGCTTGATCAGTTCGATCTGCAGCAGGTTCAAGGGCTCGATATAGGGCAGGCGCAGCCGGATCGAGGTGTCGAGCGCGGGGTTGTTCGCCAGCAGCCGCGACTGGCCCGTCACGCTCAGCAGATTGTCATGCGCGGCCTGCCAGCCGGTGCGGATTTCCCCGAAGACAAGCTCGCGCAAGCCCTCGTCGGGCACCAGCCCGGCATAATGGCGCGCGATGGTCATGTCCGACTTGGCCAGCACCATCTCCATATTGCCGAGCAGCGCCTGGAAGAAGGGCCAGCCCTGCGCCATGTCGGAGAGCAGCGCCTTGTCAGCAAAGCCGCCCAGCGCCTGGCCCACGCCGTACCAGCCGGGCAGCATGATGCGCGCCTGTGCCCAGCTGAACACCCAAGGAATGGCGCGGAGATCCTCGATCCGCTGGCTTTTCGATCGGCTGGCGGGGCGCGATCCGATCTTCAGATCGGCAATCTCGCTGATCGGCGTGGCAGCGCGGAAGAACTGGTTGAAACCCTCGGTGCCATAGACCAGCCCGCGATAGGCGCGGAAGGCATCGCGCGAGATCATGTCCATCGCTGCGGCAAAGCGCGTCTCGTCGGCCTCGCTGAGGCCATCATGGTCGAGCGTCGCGATCAGCGCGGCCGAGGTGATCGCCTCGAGATTCAGCTCGGCGCTTTCCACCGTGCCGTATTTGGCCGCGATGACCTCGCCCTGTTCGGTGATGCGGATGCGGCCCTGCACCGTGCCCTTGGGTTGCGCGCGGATCGCGGCAAAGCTCGATCCGCCGCCGCGCCCGACCGCGCCGCCACGCCCGTGGAACAGCTGCATCGCGATACCGGTCTCGGCAAACACCTTGGCCAGCGCGCGGCTGGCATGGTTGAGCGACCAGGTGGAGGTGAGATAGCCGCCGTCCTTGTTGCTGTCCGAATAGCCGACCATCACCTCCTGATAGCCGCGCGCCTTCACCAAAGCAGCGATTTCAGGCAGCGCGAAATAGGCGCGCATGATCTGCGGCGCATTCTCGAGGTCGCCGATCGTTTCGAACAGCGGCACCGCCATGATCGCGGCCTGCGGCACGGGACCGGGGCGGAACAGTCCAGCTTCCTTGAGCAGCAGGTTGACCTCCAGCATGTCCGAGACGCTTTCGGCCTTGCTAATATTGTAGGCGGTGATTGCCTGCGGGCCGTAGAGCGCGTGCGCCTGCGCCGCCGCCTCGACGATCGCGAGCTCCTTGACCGTTTCCTCGCCATAGTCGTGCCAGCGGTTGATCAGCAGCCGCGCATGGCCAAGCTCGCTTCGCAGCAAGGCGATACGCGCAGCCTCGTCGAGCGCCGAATAATCCGCGCAGACCCCCGCGACCTTGAGCAGCTCGCCAACGACGCGCTCGTGAACGTCGCTGTTCTGGCGAAGGTCGAGCGTCGCGAGGTGGAAGCCGAACACTTCGACCGCGCGGATCAGCCGCCCGAGCGCGCCGCCGCTGGCCAGCAGGCGCGCGCCATCATCGGCGAGGCCATTGGCCAGCACCGCCAGATCGTGGCGCAGCTCGCCGGGCGTGGCATAGGCTTCGCCTTCGATGGCAGAGGGTCGCGGCGGCTGCTTGCCGGTCAGCGCCACATGCGTGGCGCACAGCCGGGCGTAAATGCCGGCCAATGCGCGACGATAGGGCTCGTCTGCGCGGCTCGGCGCATTGTCGCCGCTCCTTTCGGCAAGCGCCTGCACGGCGTCGGGGGTCTGCGACAGGCCGGTGGCGATGCTGAGATCCTGGCCCAGCGCGTGGACGCCATCCAGATAATGGACGATCGCGGTTTCCGCCTGCCGTCCGAGCGCGTGGCGCAGCGCCTCTGCGGTGACGAAAGGATTGCCGTCGCGGTCGCCGCCGATCCAGCTGCCCAGCCGCAGAAAGGCAGGCGGGCGATGGCCGAGCACGCGTTCCCATCGTGCATACAGCATCGGCAGCACGGGCAGGAACACGTCCTGCATATAGGCGCGCGCATTTTCGACCTCGTCGGCGACGAACAGCCGTTCGCGGCGCAGCGGGCGGGTCTGCCAGAGCAGCGCGATCTGCCGGTGGAGCGCCTCGTCGATCCGGTCGCCATGGGGGGTCTCGTTCAGCCCCGCGTCGCGCAGCTTCATGAGGTCGGCGACGCGGTTCTTGTGATCGATCATCGACTTGCGCCGCACCTCGGTCGGGTGCGCGGTCAACACGGGAACGATCAGGCTGTGACCCAGCAGGTCGCCGATTGCGGTGTCGCTGACACCATGCTCGCGCAGTCGCTCGACCGCCTCGGCGAGGGTCGCGCCCTTTTCTTGCGCCACGCCCTGCCGGTCCTCGGCAAGGTTGGCGAGCATCGAGAACAGCATGAAGCCGCGCACGAACGACAATGTGTCGTCGAGGTTGAGGGCCTCGAGCCCGGTATCGATCTCGTCCGCGCCCGCAACGCCGCGATGCCGATCGACGCTGGCCGAGCGGATATATTCGGTCTGGCGGAACAGCTTCTCGCCGCCATAAGCGCGGATGACATCGCCCAATATCCGGCCGAGATAGCGGATATCCGGGTTCTGACTGATCGGGGCGAGGTGAGCGGTGTCAATGTCGGCCATGCGCGCATGCTGCGCTGCAAAATGGATCGGGTCAAGTATGTGTGCAGGACTTATGCAATCGATTGTAACCAATTGGGCGCATGCAGTCCCGAAAAGTCTCGAATTTGTCATGGCTTCGTGACAGAGCGGCGGCAGCTTTGGAGGAGATTGCGCCATGAACCGCCCGCTTGCCACCCTGTTGTGCCTCGCCGCCCTTTGGTCGGCGCCGGTGCTGGCTCAGCACAATGCACCCAAGGAAGCCGCGCCGGACAAGGAGCGGGGCGAGCAGACCGCAGCCGATTATGCCGCACAGGGCCAGGCGCAGCTACAGGCGCGGCTGGCAATGCCAGCGCGCACCGGCAAGGCAAAGAACCTCATCATCTTCATCGGCGACGGCATGGGGGTGAGCACGCTCACCGCAGGGCGCATATGGGAAGGGCAGAAGGCCGGGCGCGACGGCGAATCGAATGAGACCGCGATTGATGCCATGCCCTATTCGGCGATGGTGAAGACTTATAGCCATGACTTCCAGGTCGCCGATTCCGCCGCGACCGCTACCGCGCTGGTGACGGGCACCAAGACGCGATCAGGCATGCTGTCGGTCGCGCCGGCGGCGCTGCGCGGCAAATGCGAAACGGCGGCGGGCAAGGACGTGCCGACATTGTTCGAACAGGCAGAAAGCGCGGGCAAGGCGCTCGGCGTCATTTCCACCGCGCGCATCACCCATGCGACGCCCGCCTCGACCTATGCGCACAGCGTCGACCGCAACTGGGAAGCGGACAGCGAGCTGCCCGCCGGAGCCAGCTGCCGCGATATCGCGCGCCAGCTTATCGAATGGCCGCATGCCAAGGGGCTGAAGCTGGTGCTCGGCGGCGGTCGCGCGGCATTCATGCCCAAGGACCAGACCGATCCCGAATATGCGGGCAAGAAGGGCAGCCGCGCCGATGGCCGCGACCTGATCGCCGAATGGAAGAAGAAGCACCCCAAGGGCCAGTATGTCTGGAACGCGGCGCAGTTCGCGGCGCTGAACCCGGCGGACAACGCGCCGGTCTTCGGCCTGTTCGAGCCCAGCCACATGCAGTTCGAAGCCGATCGCGCGGGCGACAAGGCGGGTGAGCCTGCGCTGGCCGAGATGGTCGAGCTGGCGGTGAAGAAGCTCGGCACGTCAGAGCAGGGCTATGTGCTGATGGTCGAAGGAGGGCGAATCGACCATGCGCATCATGGCGGCAATGCGCACCGTGCGCTCGACGATACCGTCGCGTTCGATGCGGCGATCGCCAAGGCGCTGGAGATGGTCAATCTGGACGAGACGCTGGTGCTGGTCACCGCCGATCACAGCCATGTGTTCACGATTGCGGGCTATCCGCCGCGCGGCAATTCGATCTTCGGGCTGGCCAGCGTGACCGAGGACGGCGAGCCGATCACCGCCAAGGACGGCAAGGCGTACACGACATTAGGCTATGCCAACGGCCCCGGTGCCAAGGTAGGCGAACAACGCGCCGACCCCGCGCAGGAGGATACCGAGGCGCTCAACTATCTGCAGCAGTCGCTGGTGCCGACCTCGGGCGAGACGCATGGCGGCGAGGATGTCGTGGTCAAGGCGGCGGGGCCGCAGGCGCAACTGTTCCACGGCACGATCGAGCAGCACACGATCTACCACATCGCAAAGCACATTCTGGGGCTTTGATCGGACACGCAATCGCGCGTCGCCCTCACCCTTCCGCGCCTTCGGCGCTCCCTCCCTCTCCCGCCGGGAGAGGGAAGGGGCCCGCACCGCGAAGCGGGGTGGGAAGGGTGAGGGTGACCAGTTACTTCCCTATCGGATCCGCCTTCGCATCCGCGCTTCGTGCATAGCTCGGCGCGACCCGCGCCTTGCTCGCCTGCTCGAACGCGTACCCCGCCTTGATCACCTCATGGTCCTGCCATTGTCCGCCGATGATCGACAGGCCGACCGGCAGCCCGGCGACCAGCCCCATCGGCACGGTGATGTGCGGATAACCCGCGACCGCAGGCAGCTGGCTCTGGCTGGGGCCGATGCTGTGATCGCCATTGACCAGGTCACTCACCCAAGCGGGCGCATTGCTGGGACCGATCAGGAAGCGGACATTGTGGGTGTTCAGCAGCTTGTCGATGCCCTCTGCGCCTGCCAGCCGTTTTGCCTTGGCCAGTGCCTCCTTATATTCGGGGTCATCCAGCCCCTTCTGGCTTTCGGCGAGGTCGAAAAGCGACTGGTCGAACCAGGCCAGTTCGGTTTCGGCATTCGCGGTGTTGAAGGCGATCACCTGCTTGAGCGTGCGCGCGGTCACCTCAGGCGGTGTGGTCGCTAGATAGGCGTTCAGGTCGGCCTTCAATTCGACCATCAGCACCTTGAACTCGGCCTCGCCCAACCCTTCGAGCCCGGTGCGGCTGTCCGCGATCTCGACCAGTTCGGCACCGGCGGCTTTCAGCCTCTCGAGCGCCCCGGCAAAGGCCGCCTGAACCTTTGCGTTGCCGCCGCGCCGGTCCATCAGCACGCCGATGCGCACGCCCTTGAGATAATCGGGCGACAGCCCCGCCGCATAATCGGTCTTGCGCTTGTCGGCCTCTGCAGTCGCCGGATCGGCTGGGTCGGTCCCGGCCAGCGCCGTCAGCAGCAGCGCCGCGTCGGTGACCGAGCGCGCCATCGGACCCGCCGTATCCTGGCTATGGCTGATCGGGATCACGTGCGTGCGCGAGACCAGGCCGAGCGTTGGCTTGAACCCGACCAGGCCATTGATGGACGAGGGGCAGATGATCGACCCGTCGGTCTCGGTCCCGATCGTCGCCGCCGCAAGGCTTGCCGCCGCAGCCGCGCCGCTGCCCGAGGACGAGCCGCAGGCGTTGCGGTCGAGCGCATAGGGGTTTTTCACCAGCCCGCCGACGCTCGACCAGCCGCTGACCGAATCGTTCGAGCGGATATTGGCCCATTGCGACAGGTTGGTCTTGCCCAGGATGATCGCCCCGGCGGCGCGCAGCCGTTCGACCAGCGGCGCATCGCGGTCGGTGACATTGGCGAGCAGCGCGGTCGATCCGGCGGTGGTGGGGATGGGGCCCTTCGCCTCGATATTGTCCTTGATCAGCACTGGAATGCCATGCAGCGGGCCGCGCAGTTTTCCGGCCTTGCGCTCGGCGTCGAGGGTGCGGGCGTCCTCGATCGCGCCGGGCATGACAGCGATTACGCTGTTGAGCATCGGTCCCTGGCGGTCCAGCGTTGCAATTCGATCCATATAGGCCCGGACCAGTATCTCGCTGCTGACCGCGCCGGTCCGCAGCATCGCGGCCAGCTCGGGGATCGATTTCTCCTCGACCTGAACCGCCAGGCGCGCGATGCGCGGGGGCTCCGTCTGGGCATGGGCAGCGATGGGGGTGAGGGCGGCAAGAGCCAGGGCAAGGGTGCGCATGGGCGCCACGATAGCGCGCACCGGCGGCCCGGCAAGATGGGGCATGCGATTTTTGCGCTGCCTCTGGCGCACGCCCCCGCCCACGCCCATATCGCCGCCCATGCCGGACAAGCGCTATACCAAGTCGACCCTGCCCGAGAAGGTCTGCGAAGCCTGTGGGCGGCCCTTTGCCTGGCGCAAGAAATGGGCCCGCGACTGGGACAATGTGAAGACCTGTTCCGAGCGCTGCAAGGGCGATTTGCGCCACAAGAACCGCGCGGGCTGATTAGCCCAAGGCGGCAACCCGCTCCGCGATCGCCACCAGCTGCCGCGCCTGTTCCAGATGAAGCAGCTCGGCCATTTTCCCCTCGACCCGGATCGCGCCCTTGCCGGCATTTTCGGGCAAGGCGAACGCAGCGATGACGGCCTGCGCCCAGGCCAGTTCCTCCTCGCCGGGGGAGAAGACGGCATTGCATGGCGCGACCTGATCGGGATGGATCAGCGTCTTGCCGTCGAAGCCGAACAGCAGCCCCTGGCGCGCCTCGGCCTCGAACATATCGAGGTCGCGAAACTCGTTGCACACGCCGTCGAGCACCGCGACGCCATGCGCGCGGGCGGCAGCGACAGCCAAACTCAGGATAGGCAGGAACGGTGTGCGCTCGGGCGTCAGCCGTGCGCGCATTTCCTTGGCAAGGTCGTTCACCCCCATCACGAAGGTCGACAGCCGGGTCGACCCTCCGAGCGCCGCCAGCGCATCGAGATGCGGCACCACCGCGCAGGTCTCGATCATCGCCCAGAGCTTGAGGCGCGAGGGTGCCTCGGCGAGCGCGGCATTGCACGCAGTGATGTCGGCGGGGCGCATCACCTTGGGCACCAGCACGCCGTCGATATCCCCCTTTGCTATGGCGGCAAGGTCATCCTGCCCCCAGGGCGTATCGAGCGCGTTGATGCGGATAATCAGCTCGCGATGGCCGAACCCGCCCTCTGCTGCCGCGGCAATTGCCGCTGCCCGCGCGTCCTCCTTGGCCTCGGGGGCGACCGCATCCTCGAGGTCGAGGATGATGACATCGGCAGGAAGACTGCGCGCCTTGGCGAGGGCCCGCGGGTTCGATGCGGGCATGTAGAGCGCGCTGCGCCGGGGACGTGCGGTATCGGACATCGGGGCCTCCTGCCGGTGATCAGGCGGGATTAGCACCCAGATAGCGGAAGGCAACCACGGTCAGGTCGTCGCTCGCATCCGCGCCGTCCTCGAAGCTGCGCACCGCGCCGCGCAGGCTCGCGACCATCGCGGTGGCGCTGCTCTGGTCGGCAAGCAGCGCAGCGCGGGTGCGATCATTGCCGAACAGCTCATCCTGCCGGTTCTGCGCCTCGGTCACGCCATCGGTGATCAGCACCAGGGCCTCGCCGGGCTGCAGCACGATTTCCTCGGCGGGCCAGGGATAGTCCATGATGCAGAAGGGCGGGCCGCCCTCCATCGCCTCCTCGATCACCTGCCCGTCGGTGGTGATGCGCAGCGGATTGTCATGGCCCGCATTGACGAACTCGGCGCGCCCGGTCGAAAGGTCGATGATCCCCAGCAGCATGGTGAGGCCGAGCGCATCGCCGCTGTCGCGCATCAGCTCCTCGTTGAGCTGCGCGGCGGCATCGGCAAGCTCGCCGGGCGCGCGCAGCATCACGCTGCGCGACAAGGCCTTGGACAGCGCCATGAACAGCGCGGCGGGCACGCCCTTGCCGGTGACATCGGCGATCAGGATGACGATACGGTCGTGATCGAGCCGGATGATGTCGTAGAAATCGCCGCCGACCGACTTGGCCGCCTCGAGCTGCGCGGCGATATCGATGCGCGGGTCGAGCCTTGCCAGTGCGGTGCGATCGGGCAGCATGCCGAGCTGGATCGAGCGGGCCGCACCAAGCTCGCCCTCACTGCGGTTCTGCGCATCGCGCAGCGCCGCGCGCTCGCGCCGTGCTTCGTTGAACAGCGCCGCGAACACCGCAAGCGCGCTGCCGCTGCCGAGCAG
This sequence comes from Blastomonas sp. CCH9-A1, assembly GCF_001557175.1. NCBI lineage: Bacteria > Pseudomonadati > Pseudomonadota > Alphaproteobacteria > Sphingomonadales > Blastomonadaceae > Blastomonas > Blastomonas sp. CCH9-A1. The sequence continues at coordinate 30,620 of NZ_LSHM01000008.1, read as the reverse complement.
CAAGGGGCGGATCGGATCGAACAGCAGGTCGCCAAAGCGGAATAGCAGCCAGCTCGCCAGCGGCAGGCTCGCCGCCGCACCCAGCAGCACCAGCCAGCGGCTGCGCGCTGGGGCCTGGCCGGTGGCGAGCAGCAGCAGGATGATGGCGAGCAGCCCTCCGACCGCCCATTCGGCTGCGGGGCTGATCCAGGGGCGATTGAGCCAGCCGCCGCGGTTGATCGTGTCGGCGGCCTGGGCCTGGACCAGCACGCCGAACATTTCGGAGCCCAAAGGCGTCGCGACAATATCCTGCGTGCCCTCTGCGGTCAGCGAAACGACGACGATCTTGTCCTTGAGCTGGCCAAGGTCGAACTCCTCGGACATGATCTCGATCGCGGAGTACACTTGGCTTTGCGGGATTTCGGCGAAATGCAGCCGCATCCGCCCGGAATCGTCCACCGGTATGCGGCGCTGGCCGATCGTCACGCTGCCGGGCGTCAGCGTGATCTCGGGATCGGTGCCGGTGCGCTGCTCGATGGCGACACGCATCATTTCCAGCGCCAGCCCGGGCGCCAGCGCTTCGCCGGTCTTCATGACCAGCGGCACGCTGCGCACCACGCCATCGCCATCGGGCGCGCCGTTGAGCAGGCCGAAGCCCGGTGCGCGCGCCTCCAGCGCCTCGAGATTCCTCTGCACCAGCGGATAGCGGGGCAGGGCAGGTGGCGGGGACCCGCTGATCGTCGCCCATTGGGTAAGGCCCGCCGGGTCGACCCCGCCGAGCCTCACGCCTGCGCGGCCCAGAACCACCGGCGCGGCGCTGATCGCGTCGGCAAATTCGCTGTCCATGCTGTCCAGGCCGTCCATCCACGCCTTGATCGCCGGGTCGTCGGGCGCATAGAGCCGCGAAAAGCGCGTCGGGCTGACCGCGTCGGGCTCGACGAACAGGATGTCGAAGCCGATCGCTGCTGCGCCACCCTGCGCGATGCGCCGGGTCATCGTTGCCAGCACGCGGCGCGGCCAGGGCCAGCTGCCGATCACCTCCAGGCTTTCATCGCCGATCGCGACAATGCGGACCTGACTTTCGGAAAGGTCGCGCGGGGCCATGCGCTGCCAGCCATCGAACACGATATTCTGCTCGCGCGCGCCCAGTGCGAGGCTGAGCAGGGCGGCCAGTACGAATCCGACCAGCGCCGCGAGCCACAGGCTGCGCGGAGGATTGCTGATCCGAACCGCGCTAGAGCTGGACTTCGAGGCCATCATAGGCGCAGAGCACCTCCAGCGGATCGTGCTCGCGGGTCAGCTCCTCGTAGCGCACGCTCTCGGCGTGCATGCGCGCGATATCGGCGTCCGAATAGACCGGTTCGTGGTGGAACAGCGCCAGCCGCTTCGCCCGCGCGCCATGGCACAGGTCGATCGCGACGATGTTGCTGGAATGGCCCCAGTCTTCCTTCATCGAAACGCTGTCGGCGAGCGAATACATCGTGTCGCAGATGACCAGGTCCGCCGCACGGAAGAACTGTTCGACATCGGCCTCGCCCTCCATCCGGTCGAGCTTGTGCTCGCTGTCAGTGCTGAACACCGCCACCTTGCCCTCGGCATCGGTGAAGCGATAACCGAAGCTGCTGTGCGAATGGTGCTGCTCCATTAGCTCCACCTGCACCGCGCCGATCTGATAGGTCTCGCCCACCTTGAGCGTGCGGAACTCGATTTTAGCGCGCAGCCAGTCGAACTTGACCGGGAAGGAGATTTCCTCCTGCTGGCGGCGCAGCGCCTCTTCGGCATCCTCGTGCCCGGCATGGATGACGATATGCGCATTGGGGTCGAACGCCGGCACGAAGAACGGGAAGCCCATGATATGGTCCCAATGCAGGTGCGACATGAAGAAGTGATAGACCCGCGCATGACCGGCAGCGCAGCGACGCATCGCATCGAGACCGAAGCCGCGCAGCCCGCTGCCCATGTCGCAGATGATGTAGGGGTCGCCATTCGCAGGATCGCCCGCCTCGATCTCCACACAGGTGGTGGCCCCGCCGAATGTCCCGCTGATGGCGAAATCCAGCTCGCCCTGGGCAAAGCGGCGCGCTTCCTCGATATCGGCAAAGCTGCGGCCCGATGCGGCGAGCAGCGCGTGGGCGACCTTGTCCTGCACGATCGATGCGGTGGCGGCGACGGGCAAGGAGCCCCGTGTTCCCCAGAAACGGACCAGCATCGCATCCCCCCTGCTTGTTGCGCGGCGTCCCCGTGTCGCCGGCGTGCTAGATTGCGGCCTCGATGCTGTCCGAGACCGCGAACAGCTTGTCGTACCGGCTGATCGCCAGAATTTCGCGCATCACCGCGTTAGGGCGCGCCAGCGCCATCGCGACGCCGGCCGCGTCGGCCTGGCGCTTGGCGAGCGTCAGCGCGCGCAGACCGCGCGACGACATGTAATCGAGCCCAGCAAAATCGACGATCAGCTTCTTGCCCGGCGAATCGGCGGCCATGGTCACGCTGGCGGCCAGATGTTCGGTAAACGCCTCGGCCGTTGCCTCATCCACGCGGCCATCGGGGCTGGCAACCACGCATCCCTGCTGCTCGCTACTGGACCACTGCATGTTTTCCGCCTTTCGCATGGGATTGAACTTAGCGGCAAATTCACCGTGTGGGAAGTTGCCCCGAATGTTGCCGTTACAGCCTGTACAATAACGGGAAAATTGTGTCGTGATGGGGAAAAGGGGGGTAAGAAGCCACGTAATGGCCCAGGGGGAAACCGACATACGCTTTGCCGAACTGCAAGGATTCGCGCCTGCGGCCCCGCGCCGTCTGTGCACCGATTGCGGCATTTCGCGCAGCAGCGATCCCAAGGCCTGCGGCCGTGTCTGCCAGTTTCTCAAGCCGGACTACGAAGCGCTCGAGCGCCAGGTGCATGGTCGCACGCGCGATCCCGGGCGGCCCGATGAGCTGTTCTTCGGCCCCTTTCGTCGCATGGTCGCGGGCGAACTGATCACGCCGTCGCCCGGGGCGCAATGGACTGGAATCGTGTCCCGACTGGGCGAGCGGTTGCTGGAAACCGGCGCGGTCGATGCCGTGCTGGCGATCGGGCCGCATCCCGAGGATCGCTGGCGGCCCAATCCGGTCCTGATCACCCGGGCAGAGGACATGGCCGGGGTGCGCGGGATGCGCATGGGCTATGCGCCGCTGCTGGCGCTGCTCGAACCGGCGCGCGCGGCAGGACACAAGCGGATCGCGCTCATCGGCATTCCCTGCCAGGTGCACGCGCTGCGTGCGCTCGAGGCCGAGCTGGGTTTCGAGCGGATCTACGTGATCGGAACACCGTGCGCCGACAACACCACGACCGAGAATTTCCACCTGTTCCTGAAGCTGCTGTCGGATGCGCCGGAGAGCATCTGCTATCTCGAGTTCCGCTCCGACTATCATGTCGAACTGCGCTTCGACGATGGCAGCGTGCGCGAAGTGCCCTTCCTGCAGCTGCCGATTGCCGATCTGCCTTCGGACTTCTTCCCGCTGACCTGCCGTACCTGTGTCGACTATACCAACGTCCTGGCCGATATCACGATCGGCTATATGGCAGGCGGCGGCAAGCAATGGCTGGTGGTGCGCAATGAGCGCGGCGAGGAACTGGTCGAGCTGCTGGGACAGGAACTGCGCACCCGCGATATTACCAGCGCGGGCAATCGCGCCGGGCCGGTCAAGGGCTTTCTGGCGAATACCGAGCGCGCCGCGGGCGGCCTGCCGCTGCGCCGCATGCCCAAGGTGCTGCGCGGGATCTTTGGCTGGCTGATGCCGCGCATCGGGCCGCGCGGGGCGGAATTCGCGCGTGCAAGGGTCGAGATGAAGGCGATCGAGACCGTGCTGCACTTGCGCCGATCGGCCCCGGCGCGGATGAAATCGATGATCCCCGATCATGTCTGGGACCTGGTCAAGCGCTACGGACTGGAACCGCGCCCCGGCGAGCGAAGCGACGAGCGGCATACGCCCGACCTGTGAGCCGGGTCAGCGGCGCTGCGCCAGCCAGATCGTGTGCCGCGCGCCGCCGCCGGTCCGCCGTGCCCGGACAATTTCCTCCTCCACCGCAAAGCCGGCCTTGCGCAAGCTTGAGGTGAAGCGCGGATCGGGGCCGCTCGACCACACCGCCAGCACGCCGCCGGGCCTCAGCGCAGCCCGAGCGTGTTGCAGCCCTTGTGCGGTATAGAGCGCATCGTTGCCTTCGCGCGACAGCCCGTCCGGGCCGTTGTCGACATCGAGCAGGATGGCATCGAGGCGCCCAGCGCTGTTGCGGATCAGAGCGCCGACATCACCGATATGAATGCTGACGCGCGGCTCGTCGAGCGTGCCTGCGTGCAGATGCGCCATCGGCCCGCGTGCCCAGTCGACGATCTCGGGGACCAGCTCTGCCACCTCGATCGATGCGCGGGTGCCGAACGCCCGCAGGGCGGTGCGCAAAGTAAATCCCATGCCAAGCCCGCCGATCAGCACGCGAGGCGCGGCCACCCCGGCGATTCGTGCAGCGGCGAGCGTGCTCATCGCCTCCTCGGAGCCGCTGAGCCGACTGTTCATCAACTCGTTCGCGCCGAGCATGATCGAATATTCGCTGCCCCTGCGGATCAGACGCAGCGGCTCGTCTCCTCCCGGCACCTGAGCCTTGGCGATGAGTTCGCGCGGGGTCATGCGGTATGATCCCGTCCGGTCAGGTCAGACACAGTTCAGGCAAATGCAAGAAAGCGCGGATCAGCTGCCGTTACACGCCGGGCCACCGGCACAGACCTGTCCGGTTTCCATGACATCGCGCGCGTTGCGGTTGCCGCGATCGGTGATCATCCGCCACTCCGCCACGGTCTTGCAGACCTTGGTCTTCTTCACCAGCGAACCGATCACCGCGATCTTGCGACAGCGGATCTTCTCGTCGCCCGACTGGCCTTCTTCCTTGGCGGCGCTGTCTTTTGCAGCCGCGTTGGTGGTGGCAATCGGAATCCATAAGCAAGACGCAGCAGCGGCCATGATCATCGCAGTCTTTTTCATGATGTCGCTTCCGTAAGTTGGCGCCGCTTTCGGGCGCAATTTCGCTTGATGCCGCAGTCGGATGCGACTTTCAAAGCCATACGGTACCATTATCACTCGCCCAGGCAAGATACAAATCCGTGCAATTGCAGCGAAATCAATCCAGATTGGTATTGAAACCGGTTGCATCGGCTGCAGCGAAATAGCCTGCGATCACTTCCTGCTCCTCGGGCGTGAGATGCGGGTTCCACACATCGAAGATCAGGACGGCGCGCATCTCGTCGCTGTCGTTCCACGCTTCGTGCTCGATGGTATCGTCAAACGCGAAGGCCGTGCCGACCTTCCATTCGCGCGTTTCGCCGCCCACCCGAAAGCCGCAACTATCGGGAACGATCAGCGGCAGGTGGACGATCGCGCGGGTGTTGGTGACGCCGGTATGCGGCGGAATGCGGGTGCGCGGTTTGAGGATCGAAAAAAAGGCGGTCGGCGCGCGGCCGGGGATGATGCTCTGCGGGATTCCGCTAAGCGCCTGCGCGGTGGCGGGACAGCGCTCCAGCACGGCGGCATTGGGCTTGCCATATTCCCACAGGAAGCAGGCGCCCCAGGCAAGCGACTGGTCGAGCGGTGACCATTTGCTCTGCGGCGCGCCCTTTTCCATCCGCACATAGGGGCGCAGCGCATCGCCGGGATCGGCGAGAAGCGCCAGCATTTCCGCACGAATGGCGTCTGTCCTGGCCTCGACCTGTGCAAACCAGGGGAAATGCGCTTCCTCGAAAAACTCGTCCGCAGGCAAGAAAGGATAGCACAGGCCGTTGCATTCGTTGGTGTAGATCTTGCGCTTGCCCATCGCGGCGTCGACAAAGGCACGCGCCCGGCGTCCGGCGGTTGTCGGCATGCGCGCCTGAAAGTCGCCGAGCGCATCCATGACCTGATATTCGATGCGGCTCGTGCAGGCAGCGCAGAAATCCCGGCCCGCCTGCAGCACGGGCACCAGCGCATCGGGCAACGGGTCCAGATGCGCGGCAAGCTGAAGCACAGCCTGCCAGGCTGCCAGCGCATTGGCGTCGTCGCCGGTTCGCTGATGCGCCTCGGCCTTGCGCAGCCACGCCATGAAATCACGCCGATCGATGTCGAGCGCGGCGTCGAGTGCGGCAAGCTCCCCCTGGTCGTCGCCAAGCGATCGGCGGGCCGTCGCCAGATTGCGCCACAAGGCGGTAGCGGCCGGATCGGCCCGCGTCGCTGCCTCGAAGGCGCGCGCAGCCTCGGCAAAGCGTCCCTCGCGCAAAGCCGCCATCCCGGCGCTGTTCAACGCTACCGGATCATTTTGTGCAGTTACTGCCATATGTTGCTAGTCCCCCGACCACATCCTGCTTGCCACGCTGCCGGGGGATTGGCAAGGATTGGTGCGATGCCCGATCCCCCACCTTACATGCCCGCCGACACGGCCGTCCTGGTGCGCGATTCCCATTGGCATGCGCATCGCTATGACGCGGCGCAGGATGCGTTCCAGTTTCGCCATGTCGCGCGCGAGCAGCACCGCCGGGCCACCTTCCTCACCGACGAGTATCTTGGCGAGACCGACCGGATCATTCCTGTGCCGCGTCAGCAGGTGCTTGCTGCCGGCGCCGATCGTGCGCCGCTCCATTTCATCTTCCACTCGGCCTTTTGCGCGTCGACCATGCTGGTGCGCGCGCTCGACGTACCTGGCCTTGCCATGGGCCTCTCCGAGCCGATGCTGTGCAACGACATGATGGGTTGGCGCTGGCGCGGGGCAGACCGGCGCCAGGTCGCCGCCGTGCTCGATGCGTCGCTTGCGCTGCTCCAGCGCCCGTTCGGCCCCGGCGAAGCGGTGGTGGTCAAGCCGTCGAACATCTTCAACCCGCTGATCCAGGCGGTGATGGCGCTTCGCCCCGAAAGCCGCGCGCTGCTGCTGTACGCACCGCTCCCGGTGTTCCTCGCCTCGGTCGCGCGCAAGGGGCTCTGGTGCCGCCTCTGGGCGCGCGAGCTGCTCGAGGGCCAGTTGCGCGAGGGTGGGGTCGAATTGGGCTTCGGCCCGGCGGATTTCTTCCGTCAGAGCGATCTGCAGGTCGCGGCGGTCGGCTGGCTCGTGCAGCATCGCCAGTTCGGGCAGATTGCGCGCGCGCTGGGCCCCGCGCGGGTGGCGACGCTCGACAGCGAAACGCTGACCGCTGCCAAGCCCGAGCATCTCAGGGCGCTGACACGCCATTTCGGCCTCGAACTCTCCCCTGCGCTGGAACAGGCGATGCTCGCCAACCCTGCGCTCACCAGCCATTCCAAGTTCGGCCAGGCATTCAGCGCCGAAGATCGCGCGGCCGAGCAGGATTTTGCCCGCCGCGCCTATGGCGACGAGATCGACAAGGTGCATGTCTGGGCGCTCGAGGTGGCCCGGGTGAACGGCATTGCACTCGATCTGCCCCATCCGCTCAGCCTGTAAAATCCTTGCTGTTCCCGGCATTCGTTCGTCGTGGCGGGGAACCGTTCCGTCGCTCTGCCGTAACCCAGCCAGGATGACCGACCCCGTTTTTCCCGGGCCGCGGCATCGGGACAAAACAGGAGGAAGACATGGGTTTGATTCTGGCGCTGATCATGGGCGGCATCATGGGCTGGCTGGCCAGCAAGGTGATGAACCGCGACGCGCAGATGGGCATTTTCTGGAACGTGGTGGTCGGCTGTATCGGTTCGGTTCTGGGCCGGTTCCTGTTCGGCGGACTGATCGGCGGCGGCAGCCTGCGCGCGGACGCATTTGATCCGCTGACCCTGCTGACCTCGTTCCTGGGTGCGGTCGTCCTGCTGGCGATCGTCAACCTGGTGCAGCGCGGTCGCGCACGCTAACAGCCCACCGCCCGCAAAGCGGGGCTTATCCATCCACAAAGGGCACCGGTGCATGGCTCCGGTGCCCTTTTTGCTGCGAGCATTAACCTCCAACAATTGCCATCTTGCCTGACAGGTTCTAAAGCGCGCCGCGTGCAGCGCAGCATTATGGCTTGCGCGTGGTGACTTAATTGGATAACACAGTGCCATGACGTTTCCCGAGCGCATGGGCGTTTCCGGGGGGCATGGTCTCCGAAGATCGCAAGATCGGTCGCGCGTCGATCGATGCGGACTGTTGCGGAGAGCCACGAGGTTTGGACGGATCGGGCAATGAATTACGAAAGCAGCTTTGGCGGCGACACCATCACCGCACGCAGCGAAGATCTTTATGGATCGGAAGGTGACGTCGAGGCCCGTTCGGGGCGGCGTCGCAACATCATCGTTGCCATAGTTGTCCTCGCCTTGTTGGTGGCGGCGGGGGTGTATTTCTTCGGCGGCAAGCCCGAGACGGCTGCAGGCGAGGGCGCGAAGGCCGGCGCGGGCGAGAGCGAATCGCAGGCACCGGCAGTGACCGTGATCGTTCCCGGATCGGGATCGGTCGAGCGCGTCATCAACGCCACAGGAACGCTGGCTGCACGGCGTGAAATGCCGATCGGCATCGCAGGCGAAGGCGGCCAGGTGATCCGCGTGCTGGTGCAGCCGGGCGACTGGGTGCGCACGGGCCAAGTGCTCGCGGTCATCGATCAGGATGTCCAGACCCAGCAGGCCCGCTCGCTGGCGGCGCAGATCGAGGTCAGCCAGGCCGATGCGGTGCTCGCGCAGAACGAGCTCGACCGTGCGCTGCAGCTGGTGGGTCGCGGATTCATCTCCAAGGCCGATGTTGATCGCCGACGCGCGACGCGCGATGCTGCGGTGGCGCGCGTCGAGGTGGCCAAGGCTCAGCTGCGCGAGGCGCAGGCGCGCAATGGCCGCCTGAGCATCCGCGCGCCCGAATCGGGCCTGGTGCTCGAGCGCAATGTCGAACCCGGTCAGGTGGTCGGCGGCGGCAGCGGCGTTCTGTTCCGCATGGCTGCTGGCGGCGAGATGGAGCTGCGCGCGCAGATGGGCGAGGCCGATCTTGCCGCGCTCAGCGTCGGCGTGCGCGCCGATGTGCGCCCGGTCGGCACCGACCGGACCTTCAGCGGCCGGGTTTGGCAAGTCGCGCCGATCATCAACGAGACCTCACGTCAGGGCATTGCGCGCATCGCGCTCGGCTATGACAAGGCGCTGCGTCCGGGCGGTTTTGCCAGCGCTGCGGTGATCAGCGGATCGAGCCAGGCCCCCGTGCTGCCTGAATCCGCCGTGCTCAGCGACGACAAGGGCAGCTATGTCTATGTCGTGAACAAGGACAACAAGGTCGAGCGGCGCAACGTGACCACCGGCACCGTGACGCCGCGCGGCATCGCGATCGCGACGGGCATCAGCGGCAAGGAACGCGTCGTGCTCTATGCAGGCGGCTTCCTCAATCCCGGCGAGACGGTGCGCCCGCAGATGCAGGGCAAGCGCGGCTGACCTGGCGGGTACGGCGCGCGGCCCTTGCCGCTGCCGGTTGTCGAAAGGGTGCGTGCGTTGGTCGAGAGGGGCTGCCCGGTGGCGTTCCTGCCGGGCCGCACGGGTTGCATGGGGCCTGCATCTGGCCGTATTGGGATAACGTAGCTGGACCGGGCGCAGCGCCCGGCGGGACGAGGAAAAAGCGATGAACTTCCGGAACATGTCGGCCTGGTCGATCCGCAATCCGATCATCCCGCTCGTCTTCTTCACCGGCCTGCTGTTCGCCGGCATCCTCAGCTTCATGCGCATGGATGTGGTGAACAATCCGGACATTGACTTCCCGGCGGTGCAGGTCGTCATCTCGCAGCCCGGCGCAGCCCCGACCGAGATCGAGAACCAGATCACCCAGCGTATCGAATCCGCCGTTCGGTCGATCAATGGTGTTAAGAATATCAGCTCGACCGCCAGCGAAGGCTCGTCGAGCACCTTTGTCGAATTCGAGATCGGCACGGATGTCATCGAAGCGGTGAACGAGGTCAAAAATTCGGTCGACCAGATCCGCGGCAGCTTGCCCGAGGGCATTCTGGAGCCATCGGTGACCAAGGTCGACGCTACTGGCGAGCCAATCGCCTATTATGCGGTCGAAGCCGACGACATGACGATCGAGCAGCTGAGCTGGTTCGTCGATGATACGGTGACCAAGCGATTGCTCGCGATCGACGGGATGGCCGAAATCGACCGCTTTGGCGGGGTCAACCGAGAAATCCGCGTGGTGCTGGACCCGCAGAAGATGCAGTCGCTGGGTGTTACGGCCTCGCAGGTCAACAACGCGCTGCGCCAGATCAATATCGATGCTGCCGGTGGCCGTGCAGATATTGGTGGCACCAAGCAGTCGCTCCGCGTGCTCGGCAATGCCGATACTGCTTTCGACCTGTCGCAGACCCAGGTGCCGCTCGGCAACGGGCGCACCGTAAAGCTCACCGATATCGCGACCGTCACTGACGGCTATGGCGAGCCGACCTCGATCAGCAAGGTGCGCGACAAGGAGGTCGTGAACTTTGCCATGACGCGGTCCAAGGGAGCTTCGGACGTGACCGTCTATTACGAAGCTCTCAAGGCGATGGACGAGCTCAAGAAGGAGAATCCTGGAATCGAGTTCATCCCGCTCGGCACCAGTGTCGAATACACCGAGGGTCAGTACGAAAGCTCGATCTCGGCGATGGTCGAAGGCGCGGTGCTGGCGGTGGTCGTGGTGTTTTTCTTCCTGCGCGACTGGCGTGCGACGATCATTTCGGCGATTGCCATTCCGCTATCGGCGATCCCAACATTCTGGTTCATGGATCTGCTCGGCTTCAACCTGAATTTCCTGTCGCTGCTCGCGCTCGGCCTGGTCGCGGGCGTGCTCGTCGACGACGCGATCGTGGAGATCGAGAATATCGTCCGGCACATGCGCATGGGCAAATCGGCCTATCAGGCATCGATCGACGCGGCGGACGAGATCGGCCTGGCGGTGGTCGCGACATCGTTCTGTATCGTCGCAGTGTTCCTGCCCGTGGGCCTGATGCCTGGTATTTCGGGCCAGTTCTTCAAGAATTTCGGCTTCACCATCGTCGTTTCGGTGCTGATGAGCCTTGCTGTCGCGCGCATGATCACGCCGATGATCGCGGCCTATTTTCTGGAAGCGAAGGGCCACGCCTCGCACGGCGAGGGCCGCCTGATGGACATGTACATGAAGGTTCTGGGCTTCTCGCTCGACCAGAGCCGGGCCAAGGCCTTTAGGGGACCCAATCCCAGCCTAGGCCGCAAGCTGGTCGCGTTGTTCCTTGATCATCGCGTCTGGATGATGGGAATCGGCATGCTTGCCTTTGTGCTCACCGTTGTCCTCTTCATGATTACGCCGGCTCAGTTCCAGCCGACGATCAACGAGGATAACAGCCGTATCCAGATTGAGATGGTGCCCGGCACGACGCTGGAGCAGACCGAGGTGGTGGCCGACAAGGTCGCCGCGATCATGTACAAGCAGCCCGAAGTCGAGCGCGCACTGATCCGCATTCGCGAAGGCAATGGCACCATCTTCGTCACGCTCAAGAAGGATCGCAAGAAGAAGTCGTTTGAGTTCGAACGAGATCTGGCCCCGACGCTTCAGGCCATTCCCGACGCGCGGGTGACCTTCGCATCGCAATCGGGTGGTGGCGGCACCAATCGTGATATCTCGATCATGCTTACTGGCTCTGACCCCGACAAGCTGGATAGCGCGGCAGCTACGCTTGTCGAACAGATGAAAGGGCTGAAAGAGGTAACCGGACCGCGTGTCAACGCCGACATGCGCAGGCCTGAAATCATCGTGAAGCCGCGCGCCGACCTGGCGGCGCAGCTGGGCATCACCACGGCCGCACTCAGTCAGGCCATCCGGATTGCGACGCTGGGCGAGATCGAGCAGAATGCAGCGAAATTCTCGCTGTCTGATCGTCAGATCCAGATCCGCGTCGTCCTGCCAAAGGAATCGCGCTACGATTTCGAGACCATACAGAACCTGCCGGTGCAGACCGCTGCTGGCGGGTCCGTGCCGCTCAGCCGTGTCGCCGACATCTCGTTCGGTTCGGGCCCGACCACAATCCAGCGCTACAATCAGGAGCGCCGCGTGTTCGTCGGCGCAGATCTTGCCCAGGGCGTCGTGACCAGCCAGGCAATGGAGAAGATCAACAACCTGCCGATCATGAAGAACCTGCCGACCGGGGTAAGCAACAAGCCCTTTGGCGAGCAGGAATGGCAGGCGGAACTGATCCTCAACTTCATCATCGCTCTGGTCTCGGGCGTGCTGCTCGTTTTTGCGGTGCTGGTGCTGCTCTACAAGCGGCTGATGTCGCCGCTGGTCAACATGGGCTCTCTGGCGCTTGCGCCGCTGGGTGGAATATTCCTGGTCTGGGTTGTCGGGCAGCCGGTGTCGATGCCGGTGCTCATCGGGGTGCTGATGCTGCTCGGAATCGTGTCGAAGAATTCGATCCTGCTGATCGATTTCGCGATCGAGGAAATGCATCGGGGCGTGCCGAAGCACGAGGCTATCATGGATGCCGGGCACAAGCGCGCGCAGCCGATCATCATGACCACGGTCGCGATGGTGTTCGGCATGATCCCGACTGCGCTGTCGCTCTCGGGCGACGGTGCATGGCGTGCCCCGATGGGTACGGTGGTGATCGGCGGATTGATCGTCTCGACGCTGCTGACGCTGGTGATTGTGCCGGCAGGCTTCAGCCTGGCCGATGGCGTCGAAAAGCGCGTCGGGCCGTGGCTGCGCAACCGGCTGCTCACCTACAAGCCGGGCGATAACCGCCACGACACGCCAGAGGTCCAGCCGGCCGAGTGAGTGGTCCGGATCTGAGAATGCAGCCAGTGCCTGCGCTTCGCCAGACCGATCCGGCCTGGCGCATGCGGGCCATTGCTACCGGCATGCTGGTGGTGATGGCGGGCGTGTTCCTCGCGACGCACTGGGCCGAGGGGCATGTCGATGACCGCTGGGGCTATGTGCGCGCCTTTGCCGAAGCGGCGATGGTTGGCGGACTGGCCGACTGGTTCGCGGTCACCGCGCTGTTCCGCCATCCGCTGGGCCTGCCGATCCCGCACACCGCGATCATCCCGCGCAACAAGGACCGGATCGGCGACACGATGGCGCAGTTCCTGCGCAGCAACTTCCTGACGCCTCTGGTGGTCGCGCGGCGGATGCGCGGCATGAATGTCGCCGCAGCGGCGGGGCGCTTTCTGGTGCAGCCCACCGGGGGCGAGGGGCGGCTACGGCTCGGCGCATCGAACATGGTCGCCGATGTGCTCGAATCGCTCGACCAGGACCGGCTCGGCGGAAACGCCAAGGAAGCGCTGAAGGTCCAGCTCGAAAAGCTCGACGTCGCGCCGCTGCTCGGTCAGATTCTCAGCGCCGCGATCGCCGACAACCGCCACCTGCCGCTGATGGACGGCATCGTCAAATGGACCCAGCGCACGCTTTTCGCCAACGAGGAGCTGCTCAAGGACATGGTGCGATCGCGCGCCAATTCGATCATGCGCTGGACCGGGCTCGACGAGCGGCTCGCCACCGGCATCATCGATGGCCTGCACAATTTGCTGTTCGACATGGCGGAGGATGTCGACCATCCGCTGCGCCACAAGGTGGAGGAGGGGCTGGAGACGCTCGCCTATCGCCTGCTCCACGACCCCGAGATGCAGGACAAGGTGCGTGGCATCAAGGCCGAGATGCTCGCCAACCCGGCGATGGCGCGCTGGCTCGACGGGCTGTGGGAGCGCAGCCGCGCCGCGCTGCTCCGCGCTGCACGCGATCCCGACAATGCGCTTTCGGGCCAGTTCGGCGATGGCCTGAAGCAGATCGGCGAATCGCTGATCAACGATGCGCGCATGCAGACGCAGATCAACCGCTTCGCCCGCAGGACGCTGGTGGGCATCGCCAACCGCTATGGCGACCAGATCGTGCGGCTGGTGTCGGAAACGGTTCGCCGCTGGGACGCGCAGACGATTACCGGGCGGGTCGAGAATGCGGTCGGCAAGGATTTGCAGTTCATCCGCATCAACGGGACTTTGGTCGGCGGGCTGGTGGGCCTGACGATCCACGCCGCGACGGTGTGGTTGGGGTGAAGGCGCAGCTGTAACCTCATCCCGTCACTCTGAACCCTTCGACTTCGCTCAGGACAGGCTCGTTTCAGGGTCCATCTTTCGTCACGCGGCTTCGGCTTTTGCGGCGCGATGCATCCTGAAACAAGTTCAGGATGACGTTTGAAGAACCCCCGTGTCAGCCCGCCAAAGCCTCACCCATTGCGCGCACCGCCTCGACCTTGGCGTATAGCGGTTCCCAATCATCGCGCTCGGCAATGGCCGCCCAGATGCCCTCAACTTCATCGATGAGCATCGATTGCGGCGCATCGCCCTGCCAATAAGGGTGCGACCGGTCGCGCGCCGGGGCATAGCCCGCCTTCACCGCGCCGAAATCCGCCCACAAGGTCTCGCCCGGCTCGCCGATCAGCGCCGCCGGGCATTTGGGCGCCGCATCGCCCATCCAGGCAAAGAAGAAATCGTCAATGCCGACGCCGCCTTTCAGCATCAGCGCTTCGGCGGCGGCGATCAGCACGCGGTCCTGCTCCACTCCTTGCGGCACGACGCCCAGCCGCCAGCAGAAGCGCCGCGCCAGCGCCTGCTGATAGAGCGGTCCGAACCGTTCGAGCGCGGCGATCAGCGGCGGAGCCTCGCTGATCAGCCGCAGCGCGACCGCCAGCTGGCCGAGATTCCAGTGAATCGCCTCGGGCTGGCGGGCAAAGGCATAGAGGCCCGAATGGTCGAAATAGGCGGCGGTAAAGCCCGGGTCCCATTTGGGCGCGAACCGCCATGGGCCGTAATCGAAGCTCTCGCCGGTGATGTTCATATTGTCGGTGTTGAGCACCCCGTGCACGAACCCTGCGACCATATAGCTCGCCGCCAGATCGGCCATCCGCTCGACCGCGAGGTTCAGCAGCAGCGCCGCCTCGTTCTCCTCCGTCTGGCCGCCATAGAGCGTATCGAGGACATAGCGCACGACGCGGCGCATCTTCGCCTCGTCATCCTCAAAGGCGATGCGCTGGAAGGTGCCGAAGCGGATATGGCTGTGGCTCAGCCGCACCAGCACCGCCGAGCGGGTGGGGGAGGGTTCGTCGCCGCGCCACAGGCTCTCGCCGGTCTCGATGACCGAGAAGGTCTTGCTGGTGTTAACGCCGAGCGCTTCGAGCATCTCGGTCGCCAGGATCTCGCGTACCGCGCCTTTCAGCGTCAGCCGCCCATCGCCATCGCGGCTGAAGGGGGTCTGGCCCGAACCCTTGGTGCCGAGGTCGAGTAGCCGGTCCTTGCCGTCGCGCATCTGCGCGAACAGGAAGCCGCGCCCGTCGCCGATCTGCGGATTGTACACGCGGAACTGGTGCCCGTGATAGGCCAGCGCCAGCGGCTGAGGCAGGTTGCCCGGCAGCGGGTTGAACCGCCCGAAATGGTGGACCCAGCGTTTGTCGTCGAGCGTCTCCAACCCCACGCTCGCGGCGTGCCGATCATTGCGGAAGCGGAGCGTGGCTTCAGGGAAGTTCGCCGCCTTGACCGGATGCGCGATCGCATCGGCGATCGTCAGGATGGCGGGGTCGGCGCGGTAGGCTTGCGGATAGGGCGATGTGGCTTGCGGTTCTGCGGTCATCGGGCGATAGTGGGGCGTGAAGGGAGCCTGCGCAACCATGGCGAGCGACAATCGGAGCTATAGCGACGGGTTCTGGTGGTCGAACGACGGCTTGCGGCTGCATTTCCGCGATTATCCGGCAGCGCCCGAGCATGCGCATCGCCCGCCGATCATCTGCATTCCAGGCCTGACCCGCAATGCGCGCGATTTCGAGAAGGTCGCCGAGCGGCTGGCGGGCCAGTGGCGCGTGATCTGCGTCGATCTGCGCGGGCGCGGCGACAGCGCCTATGCCAAGGATCCGATGAGCTATGTGCCGCTCACCTATGTCCAGGACATGGAGGCGCTGCTGCGCGAGCAGGCGATCGAGCGCTTCGTCGCCTTTGGCACGTCGCTCGGCGGGCTCATCACCATGCTGCTCGCCTCGACCCGGCCGGGCCGGGTGGTCGGCGCGCTCTTGAACGATGTCGGGCCGCAGCTCGAGGCCGAGGGGCTGGCGCGCATCCGCGACTATGTCGGGCAGGGCCGATCCTTCCCTACCTGGATGCATGCCGCACGAGCCTTGTCCGAAGGTCAAGGTTCGGTCTTCCCCGGCTATGGCGTCAGCGAATGGCTCGACATGGCCAAGAAGACGATGAAGATCGGTCCCGGCGGGCGCATCGTCTACGATTATGACATGAAGATCGCCGAACCCTTCGCGGTGCCCGGCGGCGAGGCGGGGGTCGATCTGTGGCCCGCGTTGACAGGGCTCGCTCCGGCGCAAGTGCTGATCGTGCGCGGCGCATTGTCCGATGTGTTCGCGCAAGCCACGGCCGAGCGGATGCTGACCATGCTACCGCATGGCGAACTGCTCACGATCGCCAACAAGGGCCATGCGCCTTCGCTTGAAGAGCCCGAGGTGGCGCAGGCGATCGACCGGATGCTGGCAAAAGTCGATGCGGCGGCGCTTGCGACCCAGGCCTGACCGGCTATAGCCCTGAAACCATGAAGTCGAACACGCGGCCCGCGCGCATCCTGCACCTGCACAGCACCTTCGACCTTGGCGGCAAGGAGGCGCGGGCGGTGCGCCTGATGAACCATTTCGGCCAGGCAGCGCAGCACACGATCCTCACTGCCGTGCCCGATGCGCTCGGCGCGCGCGCGGCGATCGCGCCCGGCATCCGTGCCGATTTTCCGAACAACGCGCCGTCGCTGGCGGGCAAGCCGAACCTCGCGCGCTACCGGAAGTTCGCCGACTATTTCGCCAATTTCGACCTGATCCTGAGCTATAACTGGGGCGCGATGGACGGCGTGATGGCGCGCACCATCTTCAACTCGATCACGCCGCTGCCCCCGGTCATCCACCATGAGGACGGGTTCAACCAGGACGAGGCGGTCAAGCTCAAGCTCAAGCGCAACTGGTTCCGCATGGTGGCCTTGGCGCGCACTGATGCGCTGGTCGTGCCTTCGCACACGCTGGAGCAGATTGCGCTCAAGGTGTGGAAGCAGCCCGACAGCCGGGTGCGTCGCATCTCCAACGGCATCGATGTCTCAGCCTATGCCAAACGCCCGCAAAAGGGCGCGATCCCCGGCTTCCAGCGCCGCGATGGCGAGATCGTGATCGGCACATTGGCGGGGCTGCGCGCGGTCAAGAACCTGCCGCGGCTGGTTCGCGCGGTCGCCGCGCTCGATCGGCCGGTGCGGCTGGTGATCGTCGGCGAGGGACCCGAGCGCGCGGCGATCGAGGCGGAGGCCGCGCGTCTCGGCATCGCCGACCGGCTGCTGATGCCCGGCTTCCTCAAGAACCCCGCGCGCTATGTCGGCCTGTTCGATATCTTCGCGCTATCGTCAGACAGCGAGCAACAGCCGATCTCGGTGATGGAGGCCATGGCGGCGGGGCTGCCGGTGGCCGCGCCCATGGTCGGCGATGTCGCGCATATGGTCGCGCCCGACAATGCGATGCTGCTCGGCGAGCCGGGTAGCGAAGCGGGGCTGATCGACAACCTGCGACGCCTGGCCGAAGACCCGGCGCTGCGCACCGCGCTCGGCAACGCCAATCGCGCGAAAGCCGAGGCCGAGTTCGACGAGCGCCTGATGCTGGATCGCTATGCCGCGCTTTACGGCCGCGCGATGGGCAGGCCCGAATTCGGGCGCTGAAAGCGCGCGTCAGCTCCGCATGATCGCTTCGGCCGCGTCGCTCGCCAGCCGGTCGGCGCGTTCGTTTTCGGGATGGCCGGCATGGCCCTTGACCCAGTGCCATTCGACCGTGTGGCGGGCGACTGCGCCGATCAGTTCGTGCCATAGATCGGCGTTGCGCACCGGCTTTTTCGAGGCGGTCTGCCAGCCGTTGCGCTTCCAGCCATCGACCCATTTGGTGATGCCGTCCTTCACATAGCTGCTGTCGGTATAGAGCAGCACATGGCAGGGCTCGATCAGCGTATCGAGCGCGCGGATCGCCGCCATCATCTCCATGCGGTTGTTGGTCGTGTCGCGCTCGCCGCCCGACAGTTCCTTTTCGTGGCGTCCATAGCGGATGATCGCGCCCCAGCCGCCGGGGCCGGGATTGCCCTTGCACGCGCCATCAGTGTAAATCTCGACCGTCTTCATCTCTGCTCTATCCATGCCCCAGACCGATGGACCGGTCAGCCGAACAGCCCCGCATGCGCCGGGTCCGCATAGAATGTCAGCCGCCGGGCAAAGGCCATCGGATCCTTGCGCGTCACCAAAGCATCGGGCGGCGTATTAATCCAGTCATAAGCGCGGCTCAGCGTGAAGCGGAGCGCCGATCCGCGTGCCAATATGGGAAGCGCCTGTATTTCCTCGGGATTCAGCGTCAGATTGGCGTGATATCCCTGCAAGAGCGCATCCGATACGGCCGATTCGAAGCTGCGGCCATCGGGCGAGAAGCACCAGGCGCTGTGCGTCACTGCAAGGTCATAGGCGCGCGCATCGCGGCACGAGAAATAGAAATCGATCAGCCCGGAAACACGATCGCCCAGCATCAGCACATTGTCGGGGAACAGATCGGCGTGGATCACCGATTGCGGCAGGTCATGCGGCCAATGTGTGGAGAGAAAGGCCAGCTCGCTCTCCACCAGGCCCTCCAGCGCCGGATCGATCTGCTGCCACTGCCCTGCACATCTGCCTGCCAGATCGTGCCAACTGGCAAGCCCCATGCTGTTGGCCCGCGCGCCGCGGAAGTCCGCGACCGCATGGTGCATCTTCGCCAGCGCCTCGCCCGCCGCATATGCCTGGGCCGGGCTGGGGGCGGTCAGCGATATGCCTTCGAGAAACTCGATCAGGCAGGCGGGCCGTCCGGCAAGCTCGCGGATCTGCACGCCGCTCCGATCGGCAATCGCGCGCGGCACGCGGCAGCCGCGCGCGGCCAGATGGTCGAGCAATGCCATGAAGAACGGCAGGTCCTCCGGCGCGACGCGCTTTTCGTAAAGCGTCAGGATGAAGCGGTGGCCATCCTTGCCACCGCGCGTCTCGACCAGGAAATTGCTGTTCTCGACGCCCTCGGCAATGCCCTTGAAGCTGATCAGCTCGCCGGTGTCATAGTCGTCCAGAAACCGCGCCATCATCTCGGCGCTGACATGCGTATAGACAGCCATCAGGCAGCATCGGCCTCACTGGCCAGCGCGCGCGGCAGCTTGAAGGTGATGCGCTCGTCCACCGTCTTGACCCGCTCTTCGGAGACGTCGAAATGGCGGCCCAGCATGTCCACGACCTCGCGCACCAGGATTTCCGGTGCGCTCGCCCCGGCGGTGAGACCCAGCGTCTTGACGCCCTCGAACCAGCGCAGTTCGATCTCGACCGCGCGCTGGATCAGCTTGGCGCGGGTACCTTCGCGCTCGGCAACCTCGACCAGACGCAGCGAGTTGGAGCTGTTCGGCGCGCCGATCACCAGCACCAGATCGCAATCATCGGCCATCACCTTGACCGCAGCCTGGCGGTTGCTGGTGGCGTAGCAGATGTCCTCTGCCTTGGGGCCCTTGATCGCCGGATAGCGCTCCTTCAGCGCGGCGATGATCTCGGCCGTATCGTCGACCGACAGCGTGGTCTGGGTGAGGAAGGACAATTTGGTGTCATCCTCGAACGCCAGCTTGGCGACATCCTCGACCGTTTCGACCAGGGTCATGTGGCCCGGCTCGACCTGGCCGAAGGTGCCGACCACCTCGGGATGGCCCTTGTGGCCGACAAAGATGATGTGGCGTCCTGCCTCGACCTGGCGCTCGGCCTGGCGGTGGACCTTGGAGACCAGCGGGCAGGTCGCGTCGAGATAGTTGAGCCCGCGCTCGGCCGCCTTGTGCGGCACCGCCTTGGGCACGCCGTGCGCGGAAAAGACGACGGGCACGCCATCGGGCACCTCGTCCAGTTCCTCGACAAACACTGCGCCCTTGGCCTTCAGGCTGTCGACGACGAACTTGTTGTGCACGATCTCGTGCCGGACATAGACCGGCGCGCCATATTTGTGCAGCGACAGTTCCACGATCTCGATGGCGCGATCAACCCCTGCGCAAAAGCCGCGCGGCGATGCGATCTTGACGAGAAGCGGAGGCTTGGCGGTTTCGCTCATGTTCAGAAAGGCTTTCGTAGTTCGTCAGGACTCTTAGGCGAAGCGGGGGCTGGTGGGAAGCCTGTCCCGGCAAGCCTGCCCATATTGCGCCGGGCAGATGCGCCAAATCTGGCCGTTGCGCCGGGCGGCGTCGGCAGATAAGGAGCGATGCACTGTGGCCTCGAAGGATTTCTGTTTGCATATGCCCAATCTGCCCATCAAACCGTCGATCGCCATCATGGGGGCGGGGCTTGCGCTGCTCGGTCTTGCGGGCTGCGCCGAAAAGAACCAGCTGGTGGTGGATACGGGCGTGGGCGTTACGTCCTCGCTATCGGCCTGCCCCAATACCGCGATCCCCGAACATACCGGCGACGTAACCGTGTTCAATCCGCCGAGCAGCCGCGATGCCGCTGCGATCGACGTCGTTGCCACCATCACCAATGTGCGTCCGGCCTGTGACGAGACCGGCGCGGAAATCTATGCGACCGCCACGTTCGACGTGCTGGCGCGGCGCAGCGACAACCGGGGCGCACGGACGGTGACGCTGCCCTATTTCTCGACCATCATGCGCGGCGGCAACACCGTGGTCGCCAAAAGGCTGGGTTCGGTGACGCTCAATTTCGCCGATGGCGAATATCGCGCGCAGGCCCAGGCGAGCGGTGCGGGCTATATCAACAAGGCGGCAGCGACGCTGCCCGAGGATATTCGCGAACGCATCACCCGCCGCCGCAAGTCGGGCGACCCCGATGCGGCGATCGATCCGCTGTCGATCCCCGAGGTGCGCACCGCGTTGCAGCGCACCAGTTTCGAACTGCTGATCGGCTTTCAGCTGACCCAGGAACAGCTGCAATATAACGCGACCCGATGAAGTTCACGCAGTCCTCTCTCCTTCAGGGGAGAGGATACATGGCCTTGTCAGCTTGCTGACCTAGGCCGTGTTGGAGAGGGGAGCCGCGTTGGCGGTTCGCTCTTGCCCCTCTCCGACTGTGACTAGGCCTGCAAGCAGGCCAAGTCTCGTTGTCCTCTCCCCTGAAGGGGCGAGGAGTTTGGATGACAAGGCCAACACCATGACACTCTACACCCGTTTCACCCAGCATCTGCATGAAGCGCTCGACGCGCTGGAAGCCGCCGGTACGCTCCCCGCGGGGCTGAATCGCTCAGCCGTGACCGTCGAGCCGCCGCGCGATGCGGCGCATGGCGACCTTGCCACCAACGCCGCGATGGTGCTCGCCAAACCCGCGGGCACCAATCCGCGTGCGCTGGCCGAGGCGCTGGCGGCGGAGCTGCGCAAGATCGAGGCGGTAACCGGGGTCGAGATCGCGGGGCCCGGCTTCCTCAACCTGCGCCTTGCGCCCTCGGTCTGGGCGGACGAACTCCATGCCATTGCGGCGCTGGGTGCGGATTATGGCCGTTCGCAGCTCGGCGCGGGCAAGACGGTGAATGTCGAATATGTCTCGGCGAACCCGACGGGTCCGATGCATATGGGCCATTGCCGCGGCGCGGTGGTCGGCGACGCGCTCGCAACCCTGCTCGAATATTCGGGCCACAAGGTGATCCGCGAATATTATATCAATGATGCCGGCGGCCAGGTCGATGTACTCGCGCGCTCGGTGCATTGGCGCTATCGCGAGGCGCTGGGGCTAGAAAGCGGCGAGATGCCCGAAGGCCTGTATCCGGGCGACTATCTGGTGCCGCTGGCCAAGGAACTCGCCGCCGAGCTCGGTGATGTGCAGGCCAATGCGCCCGAGAGCGAATGGCTCGTGCCTTTCCGCAAGCGCGCGGTCGCCGCGATGATGGACATGATCCGCGCCGATCTCGCGCTGCTCGGCATCCATCACGACGTGTTCGCGTCCGAAGCCGATCTGCAGGCGGCGGGCAAGCCCGAGGCGGCCGAAGCCGTGCTGCGCGACAAGGGCCTGGTCTATGACGGCGTGCTCGAAGCGCCCAAGGGCAAGGTGGCCGAGGACTGGGAGCCGGTCGAGCTGCCGCTGTTCCGCTCGACCGCGTTCGGCGACGATCAGGATCGCCCGATCCGCAAGTCGAACGGCAGCTGGACCTATTTCGGCGCGGACCTCGCTTATCATTTCCAGAAGCTGCAGGATGCCGACGAGCTGATCGACATCTGGGGCGCGGACCATGCCGGCACGGTCAAGCGGATCAAGGCGGCGGTCGCGGCGCTGACCGATAATGCGGCGCGCTTCGATGTGAAGCTCGTCCAGATGGTCAAGCTGATGCGCGGCGGCGAGCCGCTCAAGATGTCCAAGCGCGCGGGCAATTTCGTGACCCTCGCCGATGTCGTGAACGAGGTCGGCAAGGATGTCGTGCGCTTCACCATGCTGACCCGCAAGGCCGATGCGCAGATGGAATTCGACTTCGAAAAGGTGGTCGAGGCCTCGAAGGACAATCCGGTCTTCTATGTGCAGTACGCGCATGCGCGCATCCATTCGATCCTGCGCAAGGCCGCAGGCGAGGGGCTTGCGCCCTCTGCCGATCATCTCGAAAGCCTGGGCACCGAAGAGCAGGCGCTGGTCGCGCTCGCGGCGCAATTCCCGCGCATCGTCGAAGCTGCAGCGCTCAACCGCGAGCCGCACCGTATCGCCTTCTATCTCGGCGATCTGGCAGCGGCCTTCCATGCGTTCTTCAATCTGGGCAATGATCGCACCGACAAGCGTATCGTTCTGGCGCATGATCCTGCGACCAGTGGCGCAAGGCTTTTCATGGCGGCGAATATCGGGCAAGTCATCGCCAACGGCCTGGGTCTGATGGCGGTGGAGGCGGCGACGCAGATGTGATGCCGCGCCCGCCGAGGCCAGGCACTTGTGCGAATATGGGGCGGATCGATGAGCAACCGGCTGGATGATGGCATGGATGGCGAGCTGAGGGACCAGCCATTGGGGCTGGATGCTGACGACGATCGGCTGCCCTGGCTGGAATCGGTCGATGACGTGCCCTCGAACGACGGCAATGGCGCCCGGATTCTCGGATTTGTCCTGATGGGCCTGGTCGGGCTGTCGATCGTGCTCGCGGCGGTCTACTGGCTGGGCGGATCGGGCAGCGCGCCCGAAGGCGATGGCAGCCTGATCGCCGCGCCCGAGGGCGACTACAAGGTGCGCCCCAAGGACAGTCAGGAACAGAAGGTCGAAGGCACGGGCGATTCGAGCTTCGCGGTCAGCCAGGGCGAGCAGCCGACCGGTCAGCTGGCCGATGCGGCTGGCGCGCCGCCGCCTGCGGGCAGCGCGCTGGTGCAACTGGGTGCCTATACCGACGAGGCCAGCGCGCTCGACGGCTGGGGCAAGCTGACCCAGCGGCACGAGGTGCTCTCGGGTCTCAACCGGCGCATCGTCCAGGCGACGGTCGATGGCGGCACCGTGTTCCGGCTGAGCGTGGTGCTCGACACCCCCGCCAGTGCGAACCAGGTTTGCGACCAGCTGAAGAAAGCTGGGCAAAACTGCCTCGTCGTGCGTTGATTTCCCGAGCGGTCCGGTCGTAAACCGGGGCACATGAAGCCCGTTATCTTCGGCCTTGCCGGCCACAGCCTGTCGCCTGACGAAGCCGCCTTTTTCAAGGACAGCCAGCCTGCGGGCTATATCCTGTTCGGGCGCAATATCGACACGCGCGCGCAGGTCCGCGCGCTGACCGATAGTTTGCGCGATCTGCACGGCGATGACCGGCTGCCGATTCTGATCGACCAGGAAGGCGGGCGCGTCTCCCGCATGAAGCCGCCCGAATGGCTCGCCTTTCCGCCGGGCGGTGCCTTCGACAAGCTTTATGACATTGCACCGGCAAGCGCGATCGAGGCGGCGCGGGCCAATGCCGAGGCGCTGGCGCTCGATCTGGCCGAGGTCGGCATCACCGTCGACTGCCTGCCGCTGCTCGATGTCGCGATTCCCGGTGGCACGCCCGCGATCGGCGACCGCGCGCTGGGCCAGGAACCGCTGCGCGTGGCTGCACTCGGCCGCGCGGTGCTCGACGGGCTGAAGCGCGGCGGCGTGCTGGGCACGATCAAGCACATGCCGGGGCACGGCCGCGCGATGGTCGACAGCCATATGGAACTGCCGCGCGTCACCGCGAGCGAGGACGAACTCGAGCAGGACATCGCCCCGTTCCGTGCGCTCAACCAGGCCGAGATCGGCATGACCGGCCATATCCTGTTCGAGGCCTGGGACAAGGAGCGGTGCGCCACGCATTCCGAGTGGATCATCGAGAACATCATCCGCAAGCGCATCGGCTTTGACGGTCTGCTGCTGAGCGACGATCTCGACATGAAGGCGCTTGCGGGCGAGGTGCCCGACCGCGCGGCGCGCGCGATCGACGCGGGCTGCGATATCGCGCTCAACTGCTGGGCGCGGATAGACGAGATGATCGGCATCGTGAACGCGCTGCCCGACATTTCGGAGGCGTCGCGCGCACGGCTCGATCGGGCCAGGGCGGCGATCAATCCGGTAACCGACTGGTCGCATCAGGCCGAGCTGATCGCCCGGCGCGACGCGCTGCTGGCACTGGCGTGAACGAGACCGATCTCATCACCGGTGCGCCGCCATCGGCGCTCGCTCCGGCGGATGGCGACTATATCTTCTTTCGCGAACCCGTGCCCCCAGCCACCGCGGCGGCCGAGGCGCTGCTGATCGATGTCGACGGCTGGGAAGGCCCACTCGACCTGCTGCTCGATCTCGCGCGGCGGCAGAAGGTCGATCTGCGCCAGATCTCGATCCTCGAACTCACCAACCAGTATCTCGGTTTTATCGAGAGCGCGACCAGCCTGAAGCTGGAACTGGCCGCCGATTATCTCGTCATGGCGGCCTGGCTCGCCTATCTCAAATCCGCGCTGCTGCTGCCCGGCGATCCCGAGGTGGAACCTTCGCCCGAAGAGCTGGCGCTGCGGCTGCAACTCAGGCTCCAGCGGCTCTCGGCGATGCGCGAGGCGGCGGCGCGGCTGCTGGGGCGCGACAGGCTGGGGCGCGATGTCTTTGTGCATGGCCAGGCCGAGGGCTTGCGGCTGCTTACCCGCACCCGCCACGATTGCTCGCTATTCGACCTGCTCGCCGCTTATGGCCGCGTCAAGCAGCGCAGCGAGCCGGTGGTGCACATGGTCAAGTCGCGCAAGGTGATGACGCTGGAAGATGCGCTGGCACGTCTCTCCTTCATGCTCGGCACCGCGCTCGACTGGACCGAACTCAGCGCCTTTCTGCCCGAGACCGCCGATCCGCAGCTCAAGCGCTCGGCCAAGGCCTCGACCTTTCTCGCATTGCTCGAACTGGCGCGGCAGGGGCGGGTCGAGCTGGCGCAGGAAGAGGCCTTCGCGCCGCTGCAGGTGCGCCGGGCGGGATGACCGCGCCCGATCCCATCGTGCGGGCAGTGGAAGCAGCGCTGTTCGCGGCGACCGAACCGCAGACGGCGGAGCAATTGCGCGCGCAGATCGGCGAGGAGGCCGATATTGCGGGCGCGCTCGAGCGGCTTGCCAGCGACTATTCGGGCCGCGGGGTCGAACTGGTGGAGCGCGGCGGGCGCTGGCATTTCCAGACCGCGCCCGATCTCGCCTGGCTGCTGCGGCGCGAGACCGAACAGACGCGCAAATTGTCGCGCGCCGCGACCGAGACGCTGGCGATCATCGCCTATCACGAGCCGGTCAGCCGCGCCGAGATCGAGGCGATTCGCGGCGTGCAGGTCAGCAAGGGCACGCTCGACGTGCTGATGGAAGAGGGCTGGGTCGCCCCTGCCGGACGCCGCGAGGTGCCGGGACGGCCGCTCATCTACGCCACGACGCCTGCGTTCCTCACCCATTTCGGCCTCGCCAGCCGCCGCGATCTGCCGGGGCTGGAAGACCTCAAGGCCGCCGGGCTGCTCGATCCGGTCGATCTGGCGCTGGAAGGCGCGCTGGCCACCGACGACGGCGAGGAAGGCGATGACCATTCGTCGGATGAAACCGATTCATTGCTGGAAAAGCCGGGCGAGGGGGACTAGATAGCCGCCGAGGCCTTCAGGAGATTTGCCATGGGATCCTTCTCCCTGATGCACTGGGTTATCGTGCTGATCATCATCGTCCTGCTGTTTGGCGGCGGACGCATTTCCTCGATCATGGGTGACGTTGCCAAGGGCATCAAGAGCTTCAAGAAGGGCATGGCCGATGACGAGGACGAGCCGGTTCAGCCCAAGCGCCCCGTCGCGCAGATAGAGGCGACTCCGGCGCGCACCATCGACGGTACGGCAACGACCACGACCGAAGAGCGCAAGCCTGGTTGATTTTGGGGCCGACCCGTCGCACCGGCCCGCATGAAGGCGTGACCATGTCATGATGGACATCGGATCGACCGAATTGCTGATGATTGTCATCGTGGCGATCGTGGTGATCGGCCCGAAGGACTTGCCGCGCGCGCTCTACAAGGTGGGGCAGGTGATCGGCAAGGCCAAGGGCATGGCGCGCCATTTCCGCAGTGGCATCGACGCGATGGTGCGCGAGGTCGAACTCGAGGAAATGGAAAAGAAGTGGAAGGCGGATAACGAGCGCATCATGCGCGAATATGCCGCCGCCAATCCCGCTGCGGCTCCGGTTTCGGCGCCCGCATCCGAACCGGCCCCGGCGATGGAACCGCTGCCCGAAACCCCTGTGGCCATCCCTGCGCCCGCCACACCGGTGACCGAGGGCGAAAGGTGAGCGCCACCGATGACGATATCGACGCCTCGCGCGCGCCCTTGCTCGATCATCTGATCGAGCTGCGCCAGCGGCTGGTCCGCTGCGTCATCGCGCTGCTGGTCTCGTTTGGCATCTGCTTCTATTTTTCCGAGCACATCTTCTCGTTCCTTGTCGTGCCGCTGAAAGAAGCCTTTGGCGATGGCGGCGGCAAGCTCGTCTATACCAAACTGTACGAGGCATTTTTCGTGCAGGTGAAAGTGGCGATCTTCGCGGCGTTCTGCCTGTCGTTCCCGGTGATCATGAACCAGCTCTGGGCGTTCGTCGCGCCCGGGCTCTACCGGCAGGAAAAGCGTGCGCTGCTGCCCTTCCTGTTCGCGACGCCAGTGCTGTTCACCGCTGGCGCGGCGCTCGCCTATTATGTCGTGATGCCGACGGCCTTCCATTTCTTCCTGAAATTCCAGGGACAGGCGGGCGGACTTTCGATCGAAGCGCTGCCCAGCACCGATGCGTATCTGTCGCTGGTCATGCAGTTCATCCTCGCCTTCGGGATCAGCTTCCTGCTGCCGGTGCTGCTGATGCTGCTCAACCGCGCCGGCATCGTCAGCCGTGCACAGCTGATCAGCCTGCGCCGCTACATGATCGTCGCCGCGTTCATCGTCGCGGCGGTGCTGACCCCACCCGATGTCGTCTCGCAGCTGATGCTCGCGATCCCGCTGGTCCTGCTCTACGAGCTCAGCATCCTCGCGATCTGGTTCACCGATCGCAAGGCGGTGAAGGACGCGCCTGCCGAGGACGCCGAAGCCGAAGCGCCAGCGGCTGCCCAGTCGGAACCCGCCGAATAGCCTATTTGCGCAAGGCGTCCACGCACGCCGCGCGATCGACCGACTGGCCGTCCTTGCGCCGCGCATCGACATAGGTCGCGACCTGCGTTCCGCCCGATCCTTCAGGATAGAGAAACACGTCGAGCACGCATGCATTGCCGACGAATTGCAGCTTGCGCGCATCGAATTCGCGCACGTCGAGCCGGGGCGTGCCGAACATCCGCTCGAGATCGCGCTGCCCCTTGCCCAGCACCGCCTCCAGCCCCTTGGTCGGCAAGGTCGTGCTGCGCGCCGGGAGCGTGGGACGCACCGGTGCAACCGCCTTTTGTGGCGCGGCACAGGCGGCCAGCCCGACGCTGAGCGCCAGCACGACAGGATAACGCATCAGACCTTCCCCCCGGCCGCGCGCTGGTGAAAGAGGTGCGTGGCCATCGCGGCGGCTATAATCGGCGCGAGCAGATTGACCAAGGGTACGAGCAGCAGCAGGTTGGCAATCAGCCCAAGCACGAAACGGCTGGTCCGGGATGCGCGCTCTTGCGCCAGATGCGGGTGCCGCGCGGCCACCATCTCGTCGAGATCGCGTCCCACCAGCACCGCGTTCACGCCCAGGAACAGCATCGGCGCGCCGACTCCGGTGAACAGCAGGATGAGCGCAAAAGGCAGCGCGATCGCATTGTACAGCAGAGCGCGGCCGAGGCTGCGTAAGGCCATCGCGATCGAAGGGCCGATCGGCAGGTCGCGCGCGCTGGCGGCGGCTTGCGGGTAATGCCTGCGCTCCACCGCGATGACGATGCGGTCGGCGAACAGTTGCAGCACCGCGATCGCCACGACGCGCCACCAGAACCAGAAGGCGATGATCGTCGCCACCGCCGCCAGTACGCCGGTCCATGCGGCATAGCCGGACAATGGCCCGCCATATTCCGCCATCACCCAGGCGAGGCCCTGCCATAGCGCCCATCCGGTAGCGACGAAGATCAGCACCGCACACAGAATCGTCCAGAACAGCGCGCCCAGGATCGCGCGGTCGCCTAGCTGGCCCAGGCTCTTGAAAAACGCGTTCAGCATCATGGCCGGTGTCGGACAATTCCCGCCCCCGGTCAATCGCGCCGCATTCGGGCTTGAACCGCTGGCTTCAAGTCGATAGGCGCGCGGCAACCGTTTTTCCGCCAGATCGAAAGCACAGCCTTCATGACCAGCCCCCGTTTCGACGTCCTCGCCATCGGCAATGCCATAGTCGACGTGATGGCCCCCGCCGATGATGCGCTGCTGGCAAAGGAAGGCCTGACCAAGGGTGGCATGATGCTGATCGACGCCGATCGTGCGACCTCGCTCTATGCGGCGATGGGCCCGGCGCAGGAAATCAGCGGCGGTTCGGCGGCGAACACGCTCGCAGGCATGGCGGCGATGGGTTGCAAGTGCGCGTTCATCGGCCAGGTCGCCGACGATCAGCTCGGCGAAGTGTTCGCGCATGACGTGCGCGCGCTCGGCATCGATTACGCGACGCCCGTGCGCGCCGGAAGCGACGTGCCGACCGCGCGCTGCCTGATCCTGGTGACGCCCGACGGCCAGCGCACGATGAACACCTTCCTCGGTGCCTCGCAGTTCCTGCCCGCGAGCGCGCTTGACGCCGCGATGATCCAGGAAGCGGCGGTGCTGTATCTCGAAGGCTATCTCTGGGACCCCGAAGAGCCCCGCGCCGCGATGCGCGCCGCGATCGACGCCGCCCGTTCGGCAGGCCGCAAGGTCGCCTTCACCCTGTCCGACGCCTTCGTGATCGACCGCCACCGCGCCGATTTCCTCGATCTGCTGGGCAACGGCCAGATCGACATCCTGTTCTCGAACGAGGCCGAAATCTGCTCGCTCGCTGAGGTCGACGATTTCGAGGCGGCGGTCGCCACCGTCTCGGCCAAGCTGCCGACCCTGGTCGTGACCCGCAGCGAAAAGGGCGCGATCGCGATCCACGAGGGCCAGCGCTATGCCGTCGCCGCCGAGCCGATCGACAAGGTCGTCGACACCACCGGCGCGGGCGACCTGTTCGCCGCCGGTTTCCTGGCAGGCCAAGCGCAGGGCCGCGATGTCGAAACGTCGCTGCGCATGGGCGCCATCGCCGCCGCCGAGATCATCTCGCACTTCGGCGCACGGTCTTCGGCGGATTTGAAGGCGCTGGTGGCTCAGAAGCTGGGTTGAGGGTGCAAGAGTCCGTGGGTGATCGCCGGACCGTTGGCCAAATTGGAATAATAGCCGGAGGTCGCAGTTTTCTGCGGCTGTTGGTCATGTCTGCCGTAAGAAAGGACTTAGGTAAGTTCGATCTGTGGCAACAGGAGAGATTTGGCAGGCTTTCGGGAATTGAGTTGTTGCGGTAATTCGCAAGCCGTGAAGGCTTAGCGCTTGTTCTTTGCCGACCGCTCAGCCTTATCGAGCGCTCGTAGGTCGCGCCATTTCTGAATTTCAAATTTTATTGAAAGCCAAAAGACGAATGCCTCAAAAATGGCTGTAAGTCCCAGTGCCAGATATAGATATGGGGCTGGCGCAGCCGAAGGCGGTCCTTCAAAAACAGGTTCCAGGAGAATGATTGGGGTTAAGCCGATAAGCATAGATATTACCGGCCGTCCCCAAAACTTCATCTCTCTCTCAATCAAATGCGAAATTGATCTCAGAATGCTCACGGTCCGCACTTCCTTGGTGCTCCAATTTCTTGCGTAGGCATACACGCGATGTGCCCATCCGCAATGGCGTCGTTCCCAGTGGGGCGGATTTTTTTTAAAAGCGCTCCCAAAATTACCACCAACGTCGCTCAGCCTGAGCCTGTCACAGGCCCCGCTATATGGCCACCGTGGGCAAGGGGCCATTAACGGTCGCGGGTTGTGCCCACTGTCCAGGCTGAGCGGGAGGACCTGTTGATTTTCCGTTTGCCTGCGCAGGCAGGCAGGCATCCATCTCCTGCCCTCGCACTTGATCGCAACCTTCAGGAGATGGGCCCCTGCCTTCTCAGGGGATCGGGTGATGTGGCGGGCGGGAAGCGTTCCCCTCCATGTCTTCGCGAAACATCTGTTCACGCGGAGACGCGAACGGCGGTTAAGCCCTCTCCCCTTAGGAGGGAGGGTTGGGAGG
>NZ_LSHM01000080.1:0-4933 GCF_001557175.1 Blastomonas sp. CCH9-A1 | reverse complement strand
GGGGTCCGGTGAGAGAATGTTCGAAAACGTACGCTAAGGGATCAGAGCGATTGCAGGGTGTGGAGCAGTTGGTATGAGGCCCGTTTGATTGCGCCATCGTAGCGGCCGAACGCGAACGCTGTCGCTTTCGCCTGTCTTTGGATCATGTCGGGATGCCGTTCGAAGGCTCGATCTACTGCAGCAAGCACATCGTCAGCACCTGATGCGACCTCTCCCAGATGCCAACCAGCGTACCTTGGATCGTCCTGCCAGTTAGCGCCATGCGCATTCACGAAAGCGACGGGCCGCGGCTTAGCGAGGAATTCGTAAAGCTGGCTCGACATGTCGCCCAGATAGATGTCGGCGGCCCGCGCATAGCTCATGTCGAACAGCTTGGGAGAATCCAGATCGACCGCGATGTGCTCTGGCACGGCAAGTTCCAGCCACCGCGCTCGCGCGATCGGATCGAGGTTTTCGAACGCGCGGACATGAGGGGCGAAGACCAAGTTGTACCGCTCCTGTTGGCGGAAACGGGCGATGACATCGCGAGCGATCCCGATCGAGGACAGCGCAGGATCAAAATGAGGGTTGTAGAAGACGGTCGGGCGATCGTTGTCGAACAATCGCGGTCCGGTGGGCAAGGCCTGCAAATAGTCGATCTTTATATAGCCCACGGCCGAAAGCCGCTTACGGCTGAGGCCTTGCGCGACGGCACGCTCGATGTCTTTCTGTCCGGGAACGAAGATGGCATCGAAGGCTCTCTGCTTGGCTTCGGAGGATGGTGCACGGTCGCCAGCGCCGTGGCGGAAATGTACCAGCGGACGCTTCCATCCGAGCCATCGCAACGCCGCAGAGGTGCGCTCGGGAACGATGATGGCCTGGGTCTTGCGGGCCTGCCATCGGATCCGCGCCAGCAGGGGCCCCTTCGCCGCCGAGCGGCTGCCCGTTATGCGCGCTGCAATCCTGCCCGCCCAAGGCCAGGCGATCTGCGTCACGGTCATCGTGCTGGCTCTCATCGCCGCAGCCACTGCGCGCAAGGCGGCGGCGGTGCGGTCGTCGGCGCAGATGCAGCGGACCGTGATATCCGGATGGCTCAGGCTAAGTTCTGCGGCGACCGGCGCGAGATGCAGGACCTGATGCTCCCCTCCGATGAATACGAACGTGAGATTGTTCAAATTCGTCATGCCTTGATCGATGGGCGCGCTTTTCGAGCGAGAAGCTTCTGTCCGTCCGTCCTGATCTCTCCGTTCGGCGTAACATGCCGGTAGAGCGTCTGACGCGTGATGCCCAGCTCGGCGCACAGCTCGGCGACCTTGGTTTCGGGTTTGCCCATAGCCGCCTGGGCAAGCCGCAGTTTGGCGGGCGTCATCTTGAACGGGCGACCGCCATGTCGGCCGCGCGCACGTGCCGATTCCAGACCGGCGCGGGTGCGCTCGACGATCAACTCGCGCTCAAACTCGGCGAGGCCGGCAAAAATCGCAAAGATCAACCGACCGTTGGCGGTGGTGGTGTCGATCGACGCGCCTTCGCCGGCCAGCACCTTGAGGCCGATGCCACGCTTGGTCAGGTCGCCGACTGTGTTAACGAGGTGGCGCAGGTCGCGACCGAGGCGGTCGAGCTTCCATATGACCAGCGTGTCATCACGGCGCAGTGCCTTCAGGCAGGCATCCAGCCCCGGCCGCTTGTCGAGCCGGCCCGACGCGGCATCCTCATAGATATGCTCGGGATCGACGCCGGCCGCGACCAGCGCGTCGTGCTGAAGGTCGTGAACCTGGCTGCCATCCGCCTTGGACACTCGCGCGTAACCGAGCTGCGTTGTCACATATACGTCCGTCTGCGTGACGGAGCGGCATTGCCCGTCGATCAATCTGCATAATGTCACATAACCCGTCTCCTCGTCTATGCTCCATGAACAGGGCCACATCCCTGTTGCGTGACAAACAGGAAGCCGATGCCGTCCAGAACAATATTATCGCCTGCGCAGCGCGCTGTGATCTTCGATCCGCCTTCTGACAGCGCGACGATCGAGCGGCTCTTCACTCTCGGCCCCGATGACCTCGCGCAGGTAGCGCGTCGTCGGCGCAGAGCGAACCGGCTCGGCTATGCCGTGCAGCTCTGCTACCTGCGTCATCCGGGGCGTGCGCTGCTGCCGAGTGAAGCAGTGCCCGCCCTCATGCTGTCGCTGCTCGCCGACCAGATCGGTTGCCGGATCGACGACTTCGCCGACTATTCTGCCCGTGCGACGACGCTGCGCGAGCATCGCGCCGAGATCGAAGCGTATCTTGGTCTGCGCGCCTTTGACCGGATCGACGTACGATCGACGCTGGCACTGGGATCAGAGATCGCCACCTCGACCGATCGGGGCGAGGCGATCGTCGCCGGCATGGTCAATCGCCTGCGGCTCGACCGGATTGTTCTGCCTGCGGCATCGACGCTGGAACGGCTCGCCCTCATCGTGCGGGCCCATGCACGCAAGGCCGCCCATGCCGGACTGATCCGCGATTGCTCGGCCGATCAGGAAGCGGCACTCGAACGCCTGATCGCATCCGATGACAATGGTCGCACCCGTCTGGGATGGCTACGCGAATGGCCGGAAGCGCCATCGGCGTCGAACCTGAAGGGGATCGTCGAACGGCTCGACGCGGTGCGCGGCATCGGGATCGCAACCGATCGGGCACGACGTATCCATGCCGCCCGCTATGCCGTCATCGCCCGGACCGCCGGCATCGTCACTGCGCAACACCTCCGGCGTCTCGAACGCCCGCGCCGACTCGCGATGCTGGTCGCCTCCATGATCGAGATGGAGGCGGCGCTGACCGATGCCGCCTTGG
This sequence comes from Blastomonas sp. CCH9-A1, assembly GCF_001557175.1. NCBI lineage: Bacteria > Pseudomonadati > Pseudomonadota > Alphaproteobacteria > Sphingomonadales > Blastomonadaceae > Blastomonas > Blastomonas sp. CCH9-A1. The sequence continues at coordinate 2,123 of NZ_LSHM01000080.1, read as the reverse complement.
TCATGGTCGAGAAGATGGTGGGGGCGCTGTTCCGCCGCGCCGACCGTACCCGGTCCGACCGGCTGCTCGGGCAGGCACGGATGCTGAAAGACACGGCGCGCTTTCATGTCCGGCTCGGCCGCTTGCTGGTCGATGCACGCGCGAGCGGACGCGACGCCTTTCGCACGATCGATGACCGGGTGGGCTGGGATCAGCTCGAACGCAGCATCCGCTTCGCCGAGGATCTGACGCGTGCGGCCGATGACGGTCTGGAGGAAGTGGTCGAACGCTACCCTGCCGTGCGGCGGTTCGCCCCGACCTTCCTCGCCGCCTTCACCTTCCGGACCGCGAGATCGGGCGATCCGCTGCTCGGCGCGATCGAGGCGCTGCGAACGATGTACCGCGACGGCCGATCGGTCCTGCCGAAGCGTGTGCCGACCAGCTTCATCAAGCCACGCTGGCACAAGGTCGTGCAGCCGGCCGAAGGGACAATCGACCGCCGCGCCTATGAGATCGCGGTGATCGTCCACCTGCGCGAACGGCTCGGATCAGGCAGCATCTGGGTAGATGGCAGCCGCGCCTATCGCACGCTGGACGATTACCTGCTGCCGGTGCCCGCCTTTGAGACGATGCGCACCGATAGCGATCTGCGCCTCGCCGTGCCGTCCCGTTTTTCTCAATGGTATGAGGAACGGCGCGCGATGCTGACCCAGCGCATGACCGAGGTGGAGCGCGCAGCCGCGGCCGGCGAACTGGTCGACGTAACGATCGAGCGCGGGCAGTTGTTGATCTCGCCGATCCGGCGATCTCCGTCCGACGATGCCGAGGCGCTGAAGGCCCGGCTCTACGCGATGCTGCCGCGTGTCCGCATTACGGACCTGCTGGTTGAGGTCGCCGCGTGGTCGGGCTTTGCCGACCGTTTCGTTCATGCCCGCAGTGGCGAGCCGGCCTCTGACCAGTCCGCGCTGATGGGGTCGATCCTCGCCGATGCGACCAATCTCGGCCTCGGGCGCATGGCGGAAAGCTCGCGTGGGCTGACATTGTCACGCCTGCGCTGGACTGCGGAATGGCATGTGCGCGATGAAACGTACCTGTCGGCGCTGGCGGCGATCGTAGACTGCCACACCGCGCATCCGCTCGCCCAGGTCTGGGGACCGGGCGACACATCGTCCTCGGACGGGCAGTTCTTCCGCGCCGGCGGTCAGGGCGAGGCGCGCGCCGATCGCAACGCCCGCTACGGCAGCGAACCCGGCGTGCTGTTCTACACCCACGTCACCGACCGCTTCACGCCGTTCCATACCAAGGTCATAGCCGCCAATGCTGGCGAGGCCGCGCATGTCCTCGACGGCCTGCTCGATCATGAGAGTGAACTGGTGATCCGCGAACATGCGACCGATACCGCCGGGGCGGTCGATCATGTCTTCGGCTTGTGCCATCTGCTCGGCTTCCGCTTCGCACCGCGTATTCGCGACCTCAACGAACGCCGCCTGTATAGCCTGTCGTCGCTCGATCCTTGGCCGACGCTGCGCCAACTTGTCGCGGGCCCGGTCAACGTGCGCGCGATCGAAGAGGATTGGGACGAGACGCTGCGGCTCGCCGCCTCGATCCGCGCCGGCACCGTCAGTGCCTCGGTCATGCTGCGCAAGCTGGCGGGTTTCCCGCGTCAAAACCCCGTCGCCCGCGCGCTGCGTGAGATCGGGCGGATTGAGCGCACACTGTTCATGCTCGACTGGTTCGACGATCCCGAACAGCGGCGTCGCACCGGCAGCATCCTCAACAAGGGTGAGGCCCGCAACGCGCTCGCCCGCGCCATCTTCTTCAACCGCCTCGGCGAACTGCGCGACCGCACCTTCGAGAACCAGCGCCATCGTGCCTCTGGCCTGACCCTGCTCACCGCGGCCGTCACGCTCTGGAACACCGTCTATCTCGACCGCGCCGTCCGGCATTTGCGCGCCAGCGGTGTCGAGGTGCTGGACGAACTGCTTGCCCATGTCGCGCCATTGGGCTGGGAGCATATCGGCCTCACTGGCGACTATCTGTGGAGCGAGATGGACAAGCCCCGCGAGCGGTTCAGGCCGCTCCGCCTCCATCGGAACGGTCGGGATGCTTAGCGTACGTTTTCGAACATTCTCTCACCGGCCCCC
>NZ_LSHM01000079.1:0-851 GCF_001557175.1 Blastomonas sp. CCH9-A1 | reverse complement strand
ACCCCCGACCCCTCCCCTGAAGGGGAGGGGAGATTCATTACAGATCATCCGTCGTCATCGAGAAGATCGACTGGTGCGGCTCATAGGCCGCCATCTTGGCGAGCAGACCGTCGAGTGTGTCGTCGACGATCAGGATGTTCGCGTGCTGCGGGCGGATGAAACCGACCTCGATCATGTGGCGGTTGAAGGCGATGAGCTGGTCGTAAAAGCCGTTCACGTTGAGCAGTCCGACCGGCTTGTCATGATAGCCGAGCTGCGACCAGCTGATCGCCTCCCACAGCTCGTCCATGGTGCCGACGCCGCCGGGCAGTACGATGAAGCCATCGGACAGATCGGTGAACGCCTGCTTGCGCGCATGCATGCCGGGGACGACGTGAAGCTCGGTGCAGCCCTGATGCGCGACTTCGGGCCGGACCAGCGCCTCGGGGATGATTCCGATCACCTCGCCGCCCAGCTCAAGCGCCGCGTCGGCGGTCGCGCCCATCAGCCCCAGCCGTCCGCCGCCATAGACCACGCCGATCCCCCGATTGGCGAGTGTCGCACCGACCATGCGCGCGGTTTCGATATAAACGGGGTCGGCAGGGGTGGCAGAGCCGCAATAGACGGCCAGGCGCTTGAAAGGGGCGGTCATGATGATTCCTGATTGGGTTGTCCGGCGGTCCATCGCCGGAAATGCGGGGCGGGGCAAGCCTCGCAAACACTAAATCCTCCCCGAGCTTGTCTCGGGGAGGGGGACCGCCGAGCGAAGGTCGGTGGTGGAGGGGAAGCGGGATGGCATCCCGATCAAGGTCTGCAAGACCCCGCTGCCCCTCCACCACCCGCTGCGCGGGCGGTCCCCCTCCCCCAGCAAG
>NZ_LSHM01000007.1:0-2959 GCF_001557175.1 Blastomonas sp. CCH9-A1 | reverse complement strand
GAAAATGCAGCCCGCTGGCCACAACCGAATTTACACCACGTTGACGGACACGACCATTTTTCCCGTCTGAGCGCCTAGACCTCGGTCGCTTTTGATGGAGTCAAAAGCGCGGTCTAGGTTTCTGTTATGCCGTGATTTCCGAGCCGTGAAATGTTCCATTTCACTCGAAATCACTCTAGATGAGCGCATCGCTCGAACTTCGAGACTCAGCTATTGCGGACCGCATCATGATACAACTGCCCATTCTCTCGCTCACCGACGAACCTGCCGCGCTCGCGCAGAAGCTCGGCGACAGTTTCTCCACCTATGGCTTTGCAATGATCAAGGATCACGGCCTCGACCCCGCTTTGGTGCGCCAGGGCTGGGACAAGACGGCCGAATTCTTCGCCCTGCCCACCGAGGAGAAGCGCCGCTATTACGATAGCGAGGCTGGTGGCCAGCGCGGCTATACGCCGTTCGGCACCGAGATCGCCAAGGATGCCAAGGCGCATGACCTGAAGGAATTCTGGCATGTCGGGCGCGAGATTGACCCGGCGAGCCCGATCGCGCACACCATGCCCAAGAACGTCTGGCCCGAGCGCCCCGAGCATTTCCGCGAAACCTTCGAGCCGCTTTTTGCCGAGTTCGACCGGGTGGGCAACATCATCCTGTCGCGCATCGCGGTCTATCTCGGGCTCGATGCCAACTGGTTCGAACCGGCGGTGCATGAGGGCAATTCGATCCTGCGCCTGCTCCACTATCCGCCCATGGGCGTCGGCACCGGCGAGGAAGGCGCGATCCGCGCGGGCGCGCATGAGGATATCAACCTCATCACGCTGCTGCTGGGGGCCGAGGAAGGCGGGCTCGAGATTCTCGCCAAGGATGGCAGCTGGATCGACATGCGGCCGCCCGAAGGCGCGCTGGTCGTCAATGTCGGCGACATGCTGCAGCGGCTGACCAACCATGTCCTGCCCTCGACCACGCACCGCGTGCGCAACCCGGCAGGCGACCGGGCGCGCTACAGCCGCTATTCGATGCCCTTCTTCCTGCATCTGCGATCGGACTTCCCGATCCGCACACTCGAAGGCTGTATCAGCGCCGAGCGGCCCAATCGCTATCCCGACGCGATCCTCGCAGACGATTATCTGCACGAGCGGCTGGTCGAGATCGGCCTGGTCAAGGCCTGAGCGGGGCGTAACAACTCCGGCAAGGCGGGGGCATCAGTCCCCGCCGCACCCTCCGCCGCATCCACTGCATCCGCTGTCGCTGCTGCATCCGCTGTCGCCGCCCGAGTCGTTTCCGGAATCGCCATCCCAGCTGGCTTCGGCCCCACCGCCGCCGAAATCGCCGCCGCCCGCCGCAAAGGCCGCGCCGCCCGCTGCGGCCGCGCCACCGCCGCTCGACCAGCCGTCGAACGAACTGATCGAGCTGTCACCCGTGCTGTCATCGGTGCGCTTGCGACGATTGGCAGAGGCCCTGGGCACCATCAATCGTCGCGCCAGCCTCCATGACCAGCGCAGCAGCGATGCCAGCACGAAGGCGATCGCCAGAAGGATCACCAGGCCGACAATCGCATCGAATATCCGGCTGGTTCCGCTGGACCGGGTTACTTCGCTCACCTTGCTGGCCGCAAGCGCGGTGCAGGCCGCGAGCAGCGCCGCGCCGCCCGCCATGCCCGCGATCGACACCGCCTTGCGCGGCAGCAGATAGTGCCGGGTACGGTCGACCCATTGATAGCGCGTGCCGAAGCGGATGTCCGATGGGGGCCAGATATTGCTCGGCGGCTCCTCGCCGAAGGTCTCGCGATAAAGCCGCAGCGTCTCGGCATAGAGCGCACGGTATTTGCGCCCCTCGGACGCGCCGCCCGCCGTCGGACCATGGTGCAGCGGCCGCCCGATGATCCGCGCGCACAGCTCCTCCCAGTAATGCCGGGTATAGGCGAGATGCAGGTGCCAGGCCTGATCGACCTGATCCGACGGCGTTACCTCAGCCGCGCCGGTGGCGGCCAGATAGAGAAAGCGGCGATATTCATGGCAAACCGCTTCGGCATGGGCACGCGACCATCCGTTCTCGCGCGCCAGCCGCCGCGTGAAGCTCAGCGCTGCGCCCGGAGGCTCGATACGCATCTGGGCAAGCGCCTGCCATATCGGATCGTCGACCATCACCGCCCCTCCCGCCGTTTTGGTGAGGCGAGGCTATCGAGTCCGGATCGCTGCGGCAATCGTCAAATGTAAAACAAAAAGGAGGGCATCGCGCAGGCGATGCCCTCCAGGGTGGAGAGAGATGTAAACGGACGATCAGCGGCGGACGCGCGCGCGCGTTTCCAGATCGCCCAGCCGGCGGTCGAGATAGGCGCGCTCGTCGGCGCTGGGGTTCAGCCGCGCATAGGCCGCTTCCAGACGCGTCAGGTCCTCATGCTCGACACGCAGCTGCGCCTGAGCGCTCGCGGACAGGCCGCTCGCAGGCAACGCGCGGGCGATCGCATCGAGGCGCGCGCGCGGGGTCTGCAATGTGCTGCCGCCACCGGTCGAGGCCATGTCGCCAACGCGGGCATCGAGCGCTTCGAGCCGGGTGTAAAGATCGTCGCGCTCCTGGTCGGTGATGCGGCCATCGCGCAGATAGCTCGCTTCGGTGCGCACCAGCGCTGCGTAATCGGTCTTCAGCCGCGCGCCTTCGACTCGCGTGATCCGGCGCGCGGAAACCTGAGCATCAACGCGCTGGTTGAATTCGCCCTGCCCGTCGGCGACCGAAATGCCGATGTCCGATTCATATTCGTCGCCATAGGCGCCGTCGGCGATCACCTGGGTCAGCCGGCCATAGCGTTCGGCCAGGTCCTCGCGCTCCTGCACGGTGAAGCGGCGGTCGGCGCCATAGCGCGCCTCGAGCTGGACCAGATCATAATAGCGCGCCTCGAGCTGGACCAGATCATAATAGATCCTATGCAGGCCGGATCGGCTATGCCGTTGTTCCGTCAAACCTC
>NZ_LSHM01000078.1:0-486 GCF_001557175.1 Blastomonas sp. CCH9-A1 | reverse complement strand
CATAGTTGGTCGCCGTCGCCCCCGATCCGGTGATGGCATAGGTGCCGACGTTGCTTGCTGCGGTGGCGACCGTGCCATAGATCAGACCGGAGATGACGCTCGCGGTATCGCCATTACGGAAGCCCGTGATGCTGCCAGTGAGTGTCGGATTGGCGAGTCCGTATTCGCGCGTCGCGTTGTCGGCGGTCACCGTGAGCAACGCGCGCGTGATCGTCAGCGTACCGGGAACATAGCTGAAATCATAGTTCGCGGCACTGCCACCCGACGCAGTGATCGCATAGGTGCCAGCGTTACTCGCTGCATTGGCAATCGTACCATAAGTAAGGCCGCTGACGACGCTCGCGGTATCGCCCGCGCGAAGGCCGCTGATCGTGCCGGTGAACACCGGGTTGGCCAGACCATATTCACGCGTTGCATTATTGGCGGTCACGGTGAGCAAGGCTCGCGTGATAGTCAGCGTACCGGGCACATAGGCAAAGTCATAAT
>NZ_LSHM01000077.1:0-14486 GCF_001557175.1 Blastomonas sp. CCH9-A1 | reverse complement strand
AGTTTGGTCCGCATCCGCCTTTGCTCGATCCGGGGATGTGAATACGGATTATGGTGCGCGGGCACGGCCGCGACCGGATACAAGTCTATGCACGGATAGTGCATCAGCTGACCTCGGAACGAATGAAGCCAATCCCTGAGCATTGCGTGTGCCCCCCACCGCGTCAACAGAAGGAACCGTTCAATGCGAACTTGACAAGCCCCGGATCATACAAATCGACTTTCATCAGCACCTTGATGCCATCGACATCCATGCTTGCAAAGTCTCGCTCGGGCGAATCCGGGGCGAAGGTGCAATGGCGCAGAGCGGCCATCAGCCGAGCCTGGGCCATCATGCTGTCTGCAACCGTGTCGCCACCGAATTCTGCAAGAAGCCCGGAGGTCATGACGATGCGGGCCGTGCGGTCACGGCCCTGGCGCGCGGCATCATTAAGCAGCGCGATGCGCTCGGTGCGTTGCCGAGTACACGAAAGGTCAGATGTGTCATGCATTGGAGGTCTCGCCCCGATCCAGAAGGCAACAAGCGGACAGCTGAACATCGATCGCGGTCCCGGGAGCGACAGTAATGGCAACCTGCCGGTCCTTGGGAATGACCCACAGGATGCCGGCGAGCGTATCGCGGATGCGCGCCGCGATGGCCTCGTCCTCGCCGAGCAGCACCCGGGCCGCGAGTTCGCGCGCATCGCGCATGAAGTGCTCGTGCTGGGTGTCCCAGGAGTCGGCCTCGCTGTCGTCGCTCGCGCAGAAACAGACATTCTCGATGAGATCGACCAACACATCAGGGGTCAGGTCCGGCCTCGGCACGTAAGCGATGCGGATCTGGTCGACGCCGCTGTACCAGCCATCTTCGTTTACGACGAAGGCGACATCTGCCGGGATCCGTTCCTCGCGCTGGGTCTCGGTGGCACGGTGGAAGACACAGAACCTCAGTTCGATCGTCTCGGCACGCACATGGTCCTGGAGCGGCGGGAAGCTGCCGTTCTCGGCAATGATGTGGTCGCGCTCCCCGGCTCCAACATAGAAGCGCACGTTACCGAGCTGATGCAGCGCGTCATACCAGCCATAGCCGGCGTATGCGGGATGGTTCTCGACGAGGTGCGGGCGCAAAGGGTGCTCGCGTAGCGCGCGCTCCAGTCCCTGTGCAATATCGGGCTCAAGATCCGCGACGAGGATCGTGTCCGCACCTGCCGCGACCTCCTCATACTCGACATTGACGTTGTCGCTTTCCGCGATGGCAGCATGCCAGCGGGGCAGGCAGGGCTCGGCCTCCGGCAGGGCAACCCCCAGATCGCGCGCTTCTTTCCAGTTCTCGACGGAAAGCCGGTGGTGGCCTCTGTGCGCCAGCGCGGCATAGATCGTGCGCTTGCACGCCGCCTGAAGCGCCGCAAAGGCGGCGTTCTCGACGAATTCCTTGCGCGCCGGGAGCACAAGGGCAAGGCCCGGGGTAGCCCCGATATCGAGCCGGGCATGGTAGGTCGTGCCGCCAAGGCTCTCCGAGACGCTGGCAAGCTTGCGGGTGAGCACCATGCCATGGAAGTTCGTGGTGGGATCCTGGTTGTATTCGCGCCCCTCGAACACCCCGATCTGGCTGCCGTTCCACTCGGCGATGTAGATCGCCTTGGCGAGAAAGTCCTCGCGCGGCACTTGCGCGCCATTGAAGAACACCGGCAGCGGGTAGAACTTCGCGACCTCGCGCAGAATCCGCTCGGCCGTCTGCTCGCTCACTCCGGGCATCAAGAAGGAGATGGTAGTTCCAACCGGGCGAGAATGGGGCCGCACGACAATGTCCTGCGCGCCGGTCCAGCCATCCGCGGGGACATGCGCCGACCATCCGGTGTCGGCATCGGCATGACGCGAGCTTATCCGGGTGTCCTTCCCCGCCAGACTGAAGACACCCATGCCTGCCGGGTCTTCGGCCTCATGGATGTGCTGGTTCCAGCCCGAATCCCCCAGCGCAATCATGGTCTGGGGATCGGCAACGCCGGATCCATCATCGACAAGGGTCAGTCGCGCTCCGTCCTGATCTGCGCAGCAGGTGATATCGATCCTGGAAGCGCCCGCGCGGCGACTGTTCTGGAGGAGCTCTCCCAGAATATCGCCGATGGTGCCGTTGAAGAGGCGCGTGACTTTGGTGATCGTCTTCGGGCTCACGCTGGGTCGGATGACTGTCGGGTTCATGGCAAGGGGTCCTTCATCGCACTGGTTCGCCCTTCCCCTCCCCCTTCCCTTCAGATCGGTGGCTTGGTTCGCGACCAGAGCCGGTTGGGCTTCGGGCCACGCCATCAGCGCATGTGGCCGAGACACCCGTATGCCTTGGACGTTAGATTGATCGCGCGGAGAGCGGCACCGAGCTCCGCTAGATCTTGCCAAGCGGGACAGTCGCTTGCACGCAAGCCTGAAGGCAAAAGCTCAACAAGCGATAACGTTTACATGACCTTGAGCCGCGTAATCGATGATCTTGCCGTCGCGCGTGATGATAGGAATTTGGTGGTGTCTTGCCGTAGCGATGACGAATCTGTCGGCAGGGTCACCGTGCAAGGGATCAGGCAGATGCGAGGACGCAATCGCAATGTCCGGAAGGAGTGGTGCCTCCTTGATACCAGGGCCGCCCATGAAGCGCGCGAACCAACTTTGCGGGTCGGGAAGAAAAGACAAGGCAGGACCGTTGCCGCCGCGAACGCGGCTCAACAATCCGACCTCCCATGCCGATGCGGGTGACACGAACACGCCTTCTGCCAGTGCGGCATGTGAAATGGCCGCGAGCGCCTCTTGGGCAAGCGAATCACCATTGGCGAGCCAGATGACCGCACACGTATCCAGCAAGACAGCGCCCGGTAATTCTGAAGGCTCTTTCTTCGCCATCACCTGTGCAACACGCCTTCACTTGCACCCAGCGGCTCATCGAGTACTGGCGAGAGGAGGTCAAACCCTTCGGGAATGCTCACGGAGCCAGACATAAAACCGTGCAGCGTTTTAACGGCGTCGGCCATGCTGGGTGGCGGCGTCAACACCGCAACGGCACGACCTCGCTTGGTGATGGTCACTTGATCAAGATCGCGACGTGCTAGTCGGTCGAGGATTGCAAGGCAGTTGGCCTTGAAGTCTGCCGCGCCGTAGGTTTCAGCTCGCACCTTACACTCCTATAGTCATGTGTTGTGACTGGTCATATACGATGACCATGTTATAGAGTCCATAAGCGATGGCGAACGCATCCTGTTTGGAGGGCATATTTCAGCCCACGCGTTTCGGTCGCAGGGCCTCAGGCATCGGGATCACTTCGTGCGCCGTATCGCGCAGCGCGGTGACCTCGCCGCGCGCCGCGTAGAGGTCCTTGGCGATGAGCGCGCAGACTTCGGCCTCGCCATAGGTTGGCCGGCCAAGGTGATCGACGCGCTCGACTTGCCGGGCAATCACGCCAACCTTGCCTTCCGGCACCCATTCGGCCCAATCGCCCCAGGCGCTGGTGACGCAGAATTCGCCGATCGCGGCGATGTAGGCCTTGCGCGTCCACAGGATCGCGCAAAGCTTCTCCTCTACGGCCTCGCCGGTAAAGGCGCTGAAGCGATCCGGGTGCCAGCATCGGGCAGTATCGCGCGCAAGCTGCAGGAAGCCTGCGGAGCAGGAACCTTGCCGTTCAAGCTCGCTGGAAAAGGCAAGGATCGGGAGCGCCCAATCGCAATCTTCTTCGTAGGACCCGCCCTCGATCTGTAGCGCCGGCGGCATGGCGGCCTGTCTCTGATCGGACAGAATGATGCCGCCGTGGCTGGCGGTCATCACCGACCAAATGCCCGGGCCAAGCTGATCGGCCTGTTGGACAGCACCCCAGATCGATGTCGATGGGCGCGGCGACGGAGCAAAGCATGGCATGAGCGAACTCTCCTTCTTCAGGTTCGCTCAAATCCTCCCCCTCCCCTTCACTCGAGAATGCGGCGGGCTTCGCTGATAATTGTTTGAGGGGTCACGCTGCTCACCGGCAGGGATACGACAAACCCGGCCTGACCGAGACGCTCGCGCTCGATGCTGCGTAGCTCAAGATAGTCAGCATCATCCGACTGCAGGATCTGGAGCGCGAACTTGCATTCAACCCCGCTATGCTCATCGAGCAGCGCCACCAAGAAATCCGGCCTCGCCGAGCCAGCATCCAGCGTGATGTCAAAGAGGACCTTCTTAACCGCCATCCTGACGCCAAGGCGGCGCAGTTCATACTGGGCCTGTTGGAGCGCGCGCAGCACATCGCGATCATGGTCGCGCTCGGCGGGCACGAACTGGTTTCCGCTGAACACAGGCTGGGCATAGGCCCGCAGCGCCAGGTATCCTTCACGCCGGCTGTGCTCGCCGACGACAGCAAGCACCAGAAACGGTGGCTCGACCTCGGCGCGGATGATCCCGGTGTGCTGGATGCGGTTGCGGATTTCGACGGTGCCAAGCCCCGTCACGACCTCGCTCGACGTCACCTCGCTCGCTTCGAGAAGCAGAAAGGCCTGCGGCGCAAACTCGGGCGGCCAGGTCTCGGCGGCAGAGCGTAACCGGGCATGGACACGCCGCTTCTCGTAATCGATGGCGTTGGTGTAGAGGTGATCCGACAGCCGAATGCCCGCCGCGATCTCGAGGCCCTCGGCTGCGCGCTTGAGGTGCCGCATTTCTGCGCTGATGGAGCCTTCGCGTCGGCCACTGGGCGGCAATTCGCGCAGCACGTTTGCGCCTGCCCTTTCGAGCAGCAACCAGAGTAGCTTGCCCAGGCGCGGGATCGCAACGCCGCGTGAGCGGTCGTCCGGCTCGATGTCTTCCGGCCTCTGTGCAAGCTTCTCCGGCGCCTTCTGGTGCGCGCTGAACAGGCCCTTGGGAAGGCCGATAGCGTAAAGCGAGTCCTTTGCGGTCTCACGGATACGCGGCGGTGCCTGGGGCAAATGAAATGGGCATTTGGCATCGTGGCCTGGCCGCGAGGTAAGACGCCTGAGATAATAGGTTTCCTGAAAACTGAGATAGGCCGCGCTCATCAGCGGCGGCGGTCGCTCTTCCCCAAGGCAATCGCAGGCGATCCACTTGTGGTTCTCGCGCGCGGTGGAGACCAGTGAGACCGAAGCGCGGTGGTCGGCCTCGCTGCCCCGGCCTGTATACCACCGCACCAGCGCAGCCTTCAGCTCGTCGCTGATGGCGACCCTGCCGGTCTTTCCTGTGGTGTCCTTACCTACCAGCCACATGCATGATGACGCCTTGACCTTGTCGTTTGTTCACGGTATGTTCATAATCTGCAGGAGCCCGTGAATAATGAACAAGGTCTTTGATATCGGCAAGTTCGACCTCGATGTCACGCTGCGCGACGCAGCGCTTGATCCCAATTGCCGTCCAACCAAGCGTATGCTCGCCAATGCCTCGATCGGAGTGGAGCCGTTCGATGCCTATTACTCAGCGCGCGAGCTCTATGAGACCTTGCAGGGCGTCTTTCAGGGTCTGCCCAATGCCAAGGCTCGGCTGACGCAGATCCTGTCCTGCCATTGCGATGACTATCAGCGCTGCCTCTACTATGCGCTGGCAGGCCGCGGGGTTGTCCAGATGCTCGACGATCTCGAATGGCTCTTCGAACTCCTCGGGCCGCGGTGCCAGATGTCGGGCCACATTCTGCACTCGGGCCAGCACCCGGCACCGATGGTCAACCCTTACGTCTCGTCAGAGCCCGATGGCCCTGTTCCTGCCCGCAACGCCGACTTTACCGAAGGCCCATCGTGGTATCTCGATCCCGGCCTCGGCGGGATGATCGCGAGATAAGCAGCCCAACAGTTGGACTGTTCACGCCTAGGCATGAACGCCAGCGTTAACCGCGTCGATAAAGGCCAACACATCTTCTGCTCGGCCAGATTGCACCAGTTCCATCGCAGTCTGTCCCGCGTACCCAGGGATCGGTTCGGAGCGATACCAGGCATAGGCAACTATGGCTGAGCCGAGCCTTGGCTCGATCTTGCTGAGCACTTCAACCATCTGGCGGATGCGGTGCTGGGTGCGTTCAGAAGCAATCGGCTCTTTGATCTGAAAAGCATCTTTCCCAAGACCAAGCGTTCGGGCGAACTCTCCGCTCGACGTATGCAGCAGCTCTACAATTTTGCGCGGATCAAACTCTCCATTTTCCGCACAATCCTGAATTACCATTGCACTCCTCCGACCTCGCATACGGCAAATTGTGTCAAAATGTGCCGAGGCAATAATGTCGTGACCTTATCAAATCACAGCCATCTGCTGGGTAAGCCCTCTGGCGCTTATGATACCGCATTTGCGCCGACTTCGAAAGCTGAGGTTAGCCTCAATAGTGAAACCGGCATTGGGCAATTTCTAGCTGTTGATCGCTACCCTTGCCGGTTACACGATAAACAAGGCGATCCTCCTTGGTAATCCGCCGCGACCACCAGCCCGCTAATGACCCTTTCAGCGGTTCAGGCTTCCCGGTCCCCTTGAACGGTGTTCGCTGGCACTCTTTGATGAGGTCATTAAGCCGGCCGAGAGTCTTCTCATCGACCTCTTGCCAGTGAAGATAATCCTCCCAGGCATTGTCGGCAAAGACGAGCTTCAAGGCTCAATCAGCCCGCGCTCATTGCCGCCTTCACCATCCAGTTGCTCGATCGACTGCCTTAGGCGGTCGGAATTGGTGCGGTTAGAAACGAGGTACATGGTCTCCTCGATCGCGTTCCAATCTTCGAGCGAGACCATCACGATCGACTCTGCTTTCTGGCGGGTGACCACGACATGTGTCCGGTCACTGACCACTTGATCCATAATGCCTTTCAGATTGGCGCGCGCTTCTGAGTAGGTGATAACGTCCATGGCTTCATCCTTTCCCGAAACATTGTACTGATATTCGTACAATTGCAAGCGTGAACAAGTGATGAAGGGCAAGAGCCCCATTTTCCCGGGACAGCCTACAGGACGACAACCTGCAGCTCGATCAAACCGGGCACGCCCTGCTCTGCAGGCAAAACACAGAAGGGCTGGAGCTTGCTATCCGTCCTCACCACGGCATGACTCTGCCCGGAGTTTGCTGTCATCCGGATGGCAAGGCGCTCGGCATTGGCGCGTCCGCACAGGATCGCCCTTCTGGGATCGAGGCTCTGAGGCAGCATGGTCACCTCCCGAGCGTTACGGCGTTGCCGGGAAGAATGTGCGCGGCGCACGCTTGGGTGGCACGACCTCGAACCGGCGCTCCATCAATCTGCTGATGCGGAACTGGCCTCGCCCATCGGGCGTGCTGAGTTCAATCTTCGCGCCGCGCTTTGTCACCCTGAATTCGGCGTGTTCGCTCCCGTCGGTGAACTTCATGGGTTCAGGCAGCCGGATCATGTCTCCATCGGCGATCTTGCGTTCCTTGAGGCGCAGATGGCGGTAGCACCGGTTGCGCCAGTCGAGGGCATAAGGGTGATTGGTTGGTCCCAGTTCCTCGAGGATACTTCTGGGACACCCGGCCTCCACCGGCCCGGAGTTTTCATCCATGTCCTTGTAACCGAACAGGAGGCCGTCTGCGGCCTTGGGGTTCCAGCGCACCAGACAGATCACCGCGGAGATGGCGTGGGTCTGGTTGTTCGATCCATAGCGCTGGACAGCTGCGTAATAGGCCCCGGTTGTGGACACGCTTCTGATGACCCGGCATCCTTCAAAGGTGCCGGTTTCTTCATTTTCGCGCTCCCATGTGAGCTGATTGTCGAGATAGGCCTTGGGAGTGTCGAAGCCCCCCATTCCGGCACGGTGCATGTAAAGCCAGCCCATGCGTGTTCTCCTTCAGATGAGCCCCGGCTGCGCCGGAGGTGCGATCTTCAATTCGCGCGCGATCCGCGCCGTGAGTGCGGGAATGTCTGCAAGGGCGGTGATCGGCGCTTTGCGCATCACCGCGCCAGGCGGTTTCCAGAACGGGTTGCGCCAGGCCAGACCCGGCTCACCAAACCGTTCCGGACTGATGCGGACATAGATCCCGTCGGCTTCCAGCACATGCTCGCCCGCCAGCTGTTCCTGCGAGGTGTAATAGCTGATGCGGTAATCGGCGTGCTCGAGCCCTATTCCTGCTGCGATCTGGCGCAGCGCCCTCGTGCCCTCGCGCCGGTAGTGGCGCAGTTCTTCGGGACGATAGTCGATCCCGCGTTTGACCAGCGCAATGATCGCAGGCCTGTGTTTGAGCTCGGCAAGGCGTTCGATGCACTGGGACCGCAGAGCCTGGTCGTCTGCCTCACATTCGGTCGGCCTTCCGTCAGCAATGCGTTGAAGGTGGCGCGTCAGCAGCAGCACAGCCGGACAGGTTGCGGCCTGCCGGCCTGCAAGGCGAACATCATCCACGGCCTCGTTCAATGCTCGCAGCGCATTTTCGAAGGTTGTCAGTCCATCAGGCTGGAGTGCGCGGCGGTAAGGTGTCTTCGTAGATTTTCGCAAGCTTTGCGCTCGTCGTGAACCAGTCCGGCATGATCGCGACGATCCGCCCCCCCTTCCCTAGCCGCGTGATGGCAGCGCGCAGGTGACGCACCGCTGCGAACTCGTCTGTTCCTCGTCCCATTGATCGGGAGAATGGCGGGTTCATCAGGATCAGGCTTGGCTGCACAGCCGCGTCGAGATGCGAAGCCAGCATGGCCCCATCGATCCCTGCCATGGTGGCCTCGGGAAACAGCAGAGCCAGCTTTTCACGCCTGCGCGGTTCGATTTCGTTGAGATGTAATGCGCTGACATCGGGCAAAGTTGCCACCAGAGCGCCATGTCCGGCGCTCGGCTCAAGAACGATATCGGTTGCAAGCGGCTGCGCCAAAATCACGGCCAGGCTTGCGAGGTCTGCGGGCGTCGAGAATTGCTGATACCTGATCTGGTCTTCACTTCTGACCGTATGTGTCGGCAGTGCCTCGATAAGCGCACTGATCTCCGAGATCTGGTGCAGCATCTGAGGCTTGTTCAGCATTCCGGCCATGTGGCGCGTCAATGCCGCCTCGAGCAGGTCAAAGGCGTCCCTCTGGCTCCAGGTGCCGTTTGCGGAGCCCTCCCCGTAGAGCTGGCGCATCGTCTCAAACAGGCGTTGCTTGTTCGCCAGTCCGGCTGCGATGGCGTGCTGGATTTCGGTGATTGCTGCGTCCAGCTTCTGGCTGGATTGTTCAAAAAGGTCGGTCACGGTCTGCTCCTGATGCTGAACCGCATCAGGCCTTCCCCCTCTCCCTTTGGCGAAACTGGGGAGTTTTTGGAGAAGTGTTCAGCTCTGAAGAGCCACCTAATTGTTGAGGGAAGTCACTCGACTGCCTGGTAGCGAACACCAATCCGCTTAAATGCGCTTTCGCGCCGGATCCGGATCTGCTGTGCGATTGTGTCTGCCTGTCTTCTATCTGGAAAGCTGGTGGTCACCCCCTGCCCTTTCGTACCGATTCGTCCCCAGCGCCGCTCAACGGTTGTCCAGCCAAACAGATCCGTCTCAATCCAGAGATGATAGTCGCGCGCGACGTTGCGGGACGGGTCTATTGCTTGCCAATGCCATGACTGGTTCTCTGGAGTTTCCATTCGGAAATAGTGCCAAGATCATTTGCGGTCGGTCCAATTGGAATTCTGAATCACAGAAGCCTCTGTGATTCAGGGACTCGATTTTGCTTATGAAAGCTGGGGTGCCGATCGAAGACTGTTCCCCGCTAGGGCAATGCGTCGTCCGAAAAGGAATGTGGGCCCACGTAAGGTTCGCTCTTGCATTTCGTCATCAATATATTCTGGAAAAACTATAACTTCCAACGGGTTAGATGGGTTACAGTTAAGTTAGACTAGTTAAGAGGCCGATGTGATGCTGCGACTCGCTGTATTCTCTGATGATTTTCCACTGCGCGGTTCCCGATGTGTCGGCATTGTGTTCCTGAAAGTTCGAAGGCGTGTTCCCGAAAGTTCGCTTTTGCGTTCCCGATGTGTCGGTGACCATTCGAAACCGTTCTCAATGTGTCGAGAAACAGGATCTGGAGGCCAGATGCCCAGAGAAATTGAATCATTATCGCGGTGACATGCTGGTAAGAGCTTCAAAGGACGCTTGCTGGGTGTGGCTTTCGCGGCTGATGCCGATTCGACACGACACATTTGGAACGCACCATCGATGGGAACCCCGAGTGGATGGCTTATGTCAGCGGCGCTTGGCGCAGATTTTTATTCAAATCGCGTTGGTTACCTGCGTAACTCGTGTTTGTGCTTTTCATGGTGGCGCTTCACCCATCCGATGAAGGCCTTCTGCCAGTTTACAGGTGTCCTTGCCGGATCGGCATTCACCCAGCTTTCGAATTCGGCATGAAGAGCATAGAGGTCCCAGCCTGGGCATTTTTCCCGCAGATAAGCCATCGTTTCATCTGCAATAATACCTCGCGTAGCCTTGTCGGAGAGTCCCGCAACTGCGGAGCGGACAAGCGACCGAGCGTCAAAGAATTGAACCTCTACGGCTTCTGTCGCCTCGGATGCCGGCGGTTTGCGCTTTGTTACACTATGATCTTTCCCCGGGGAATAAACGGGAGAATGCGGTGCAGGCATGTCTTCCGAAGGTTGGCTATTCGTCTTTGCGGCAGCCTGATCGTCCAAGCGGATCATTCGGAGAAGCGGCTCGCTGCCCTTCCCTTGCTCGATCAGGAGTCGATAGCCTGGCAGATCATTTTTCTCCGCCAGTTTGATAACTTCGAATTTGAAGCGCCGATACTCGCCTTCTGCGCCGGATTTTTCAAATAGGACAGGCATGGAGATTGCAAAGCCGGTTTGACCAGCGCCGCCAGCATGCTTGCGAGCCACTCTGTATAACCAACGTTCACGACCCCCGGTAATATCGAAGTAGGCGCGGTCAATGCTAAGCACTCCGCCTTTCATCATCACGCCTTCCCAGAACCAGTTCGATAGCTCGAGCGTCATTCCGCGGCTGCGCTCTGTCTTTTCGTCGACGAGCTGAGTCCAGCCATCCAGCCAGCTGAACGTGGCTTCCCTGCGGTTCTCAGCGCGGATGTTGGTCTTGATAGTTGTTGAGACCAGGCGATCCAGAGCTTGGCCTAAAAGCTCATAGGCGCGGCCCGTGGTCGGTCGACCGATCGCACGCAACAAGTCGTAAGGCATGATGTGGAGCTTGCGTGGGACGTCATTGACCCCTCGCCGGGCCATGTCAGCAAGCTGGCTAGCACAATAGATGAGAATGTCGGCGTCCCAGATCGTAGCCATGCCGTAGTCGGGGTTGGAGCTGACATGTACCCATAGCTTGCCGTCTGGCGCGGTATATTCGATCGGCTTGACCCGTTTGCGCTTCGCAAGCGAGAAAAAGGGCCTTTCCATCATCTCGCGTTGATCGCGCAGTGGGAGGTCGGCCAGATAGGGCAGGAACAGATCGAACTGTTCCGAGACGCTCTTCTTGCTGGCGCGCGTCATTTGAGTGACGCCTGTTGTCCGCGATGATTATTCCCCGGGGAATAATCCTGATGGGGGGCGGTCCTGACCAGATGGGGGAGGGCGGTGCTCACCTTTGCAGGCCCCCGCCCTCAGCCGTGAGTGTTTCGAGCAGAATTCGGACTTTGGCCAGAAGGTCATCGTCTGAAAGGCCGTGCCCAGCGTGAAGCCGCAAGGTAACGCCTTGTCGATTGACGCGCTGAAGGCTTACTGCTGGCCGGTCATGCGCTCCTGGAATGACAATCTCTCTGGGTTCGGTCGGCGCTTCATCGGACGTCAGCAGGATTCTGATGACCTCTTGGGCGGAAAGCGTCGCCTTGCCCGCACTTCGAAGGCGCACTTGCTTGTCTGCAAGCCCTTTTGCAGCTTTATGAATATGTGGCGCCCGCTTTGGGTCACTCAAGGCTTGAGCCAACGGATAAGCGGGCTTTAGCTGAACGTCGGCAGGGGATGCGAATGCTGCGATCACGGCGTCGGGGATCGCAGCAACCTTGATCATTTTGGAAAGCCAACTCTGAGAAAGTTTGAGCCGTTGCGCCATGCGCGACTGGTGGTTGCCGTAATGTGTCTTCAGCGCTGCCGCATAATTGCGCGCTCGCTCAAGATCGGAGACGTCCTTGCGGGCCCGGTTCTCGATGTCCGCGAGGCGGAAGGCGGCTTCGTCATCGAGGTCGGCCACCTGCGCGAGAAATTTCATATCTGGGTAGGAGTTCTGCCGCAGCCATGAAATTGACCAGTGGCGCCGTGTGCCTGCGATGACTTCATACTCGAATGTCGGGTCGCCATCGATCCGCCGAACAATCGCAGGAACCTTCTGACCGCCTTCCGCAATGATCGCATCGATCAGGTCGCGGCAGTTCTCCTCACTCAAATGACCATATGAACGAGCGTTTCCGACCCAGGGTCGGACGCGTGCGGGATCCAGCGCAATTTGCGTAACTTGCCGGACTTCGCCGCTGGCAACGCGGGCGAGAGCACTTTCCCGACCGAGAAGTGAATTTCGCCGCGATCGTTCTTGGCGCGCGAACGACGCCACATCTTCCTCGCCGTCAAGCGGGGTTGCAGATCCGTCGCTACCGTCGTCTGCAAGCAACGATGTCAGGTAATCCTTCTGTTTCTTTGCCATCGGTGGTCTCTCAAATTTCCGCCCAGAAAGCGGCCGCGCGTTTCTGAAGGATTGTAGTCGGAGGGGCAGGGGCTGCTCGGTTATCCATTGACCAGCAGTGCCTCATCAATGGCCTGAGTTCGTCCCCAGCCTTGCCGTACGAGTTGCTCGACTTGGCCAAGTGCCTCATCGAGATTCGATCTGCAGCGTTTGTGCGTTCTTGATGTGCCGATGGGTTTTTCAAGCTCATAAACAGTCATCATGCGTAGCGCGGCGTGGCTAATTTCGGCGCTTTCGAGGATCGGTACCGGCAGGAGGGCGGGGCCGAAGCTCTGCTCCATGATCGCGCGCACCATTTCGTGGCTCGGATCACCGCTATCGAACTTCGAGCACAGCAAGCGAACAAAATTGTACTCAACTGTGACGCCTGCTTCGATGAGTTGTTCGATTACCTGATCCATCATGGATAGGAATTGGACCGTCGAGCAGAAATCCGGCGTTGTTGCAGCCAAGGGCACGAGCAGTGAATTCGCGGCTTGCATGACCGCGAGCGAAATTGTCCCAAGGGCTGGGGGAGGATCGAGAATGACCACATCGTAATTCCGCCCAAGGTCGATAAGTCCCTGTTTGAGCTTACGGAAGCGTGCCGCGAGCACATTTTGGCCATCAGCCCCAGAAGCAGCAAGCTCATACTCGACGTCGAAGAGTTCCAGATTCGACGGGATCAGATCGACGTTGGGCCACGGGGTGTTCTTGACTGCGTAAAGAAGGTCCGCCTGCGTCGGGTCAATCGACAGATAAGGATAAAGCGTTTCTTCGCGCGTAATGTTGAAGTGCGGATTGAACCCGAACAGGGTGGTCGTGGTTGCCTGACTATCGCAGTCGACTACAAGAACGCGGTAGCCCTGAACGGCAAAGTAATGGGCTAGGTGGGTCGTTACGGTCGATTTTCCCACGCCCCCTTTGAAGTTTTGAACTGCGATGATGGCCGGGGTGTCTTTGGGGGCGCGCGCCGGGCTTGCATCAAGCACTTTGCGCATGTGCAAAACCTCCTCGATCGTGTATCCCAAGCGCCTTCCATTTTCGCCAGATGGCGGGGCGGGGAGGCGGCCGTCTTCCTCCGCCATCCGAATCCTGTTGGTAGAACAGCCAAGCAATTGCGCTGTATCAGCGATGCCAAACCTGATGTTGAGGCCTTTGCGACTGTCAGGCAGAAAAGCCTTGCGGCGGAGTCGCTCGATCATGCGCTCTCCTGCTTCAGCAAGATCACCGATCTGACCCGCTATTGAATCTGAATATGCCATTCAAAAGATCCTTGAAGGTTTTGCGACACCCAGATATCCGAAAACCTTCAATGCGGCAAGCTAGCCACACTCAAGCTTCAGGTTGATCAAATCGGGCATTGATTATGTTCTGCTGAGGCCGCAATGCGCCATCGAGCTGTCTCAATGAAACGAGTTTGGACATCACAAGAGCGCTTGCCGCTTGAGACGCCGTCCGTTTTGTAACTTGAAGCGCTCTGGCGAGTTCAGCTCTGTTTAATGGCCCAAGACCGATCAGTATTTTCCAAGCTTGCGGGGCAGTGGAGGACGCTTTAAGGTGCGACAACGCTCCTTGCCCCCGGTCAAGGCCTGCCCGCATCCTTTCAATATCTTCGGCCGCACTCGCGCTGGCTCCATCAAGCGCACCTCGCAGCGCCGCAGGGAAGGGCTCTTCCCGATGTTCCTTGAAGAGTCGCCGCGGCATTGTGCCTGCGAGCACAATCGGCGCGGAACCCAGACCGAACAGGTGAGGGCGTATCGCTGCCGACAAAGAAGCGGCCCAGGCCGCGCCGCGCGGTGATGCGCGCGTAATGACGATACCGCCAGCCTGGACCGTTTCGCTGCCGCCTTCAAGAAAGTCGATTTCTTCAGTTCGCAGCTCCGCCAACCATTCAGGGGTGACTACACGAAAGTGACGTATCTGCACGGAAAGGGCGAACGGATAGCGAA
>NZ_LSHM01000076.1:0-31397 GCF_001557175.1 Blastomonas sp. CCH9-A1 | reverse complement strand
CAAGGGGGTCCCTTTTGCGCGCCGATAGGGGGTCCCGATTGAACGCCGATTGACATGCGGATCGCCTGATAGCGGTGACGAAGCCGCCTCGGAAAGGCGGCACAGGTCGCACCTCGCTCCATGATTATGTTAGCGCCAAACGGGACGTTTCGCGCAAGTATGCCAGGAAGCGTTTGCCATCAGACCCTGATGCGGCCTGCAGGCTGCTGGAAGATGAGCTGATCGGATGGTTCAAGAAGCTGAACGATCCCTCGTGCAAAATCCCCACGCGGAAGCAGGTCAGCAATCACGCCGCCGAAATCTACCAGAAGCGCTCCAGCAAGGCTTGACGGCGGCCCGAACGGCAGAAAATTTTCGAAAAAATGAAGCTCGGATTTTGTTTTTTTCGGCATTGATTTTCATTTATTTCATTTATTAGTGCTGCATTTTCAGTGGTTTGGTTTGTTGCTCCGAGCTTCTGCGAACCTGTGCAACCTAAAGCGTCTCCCGCCGCGATTCGGCAACCACAGGAGACCAGCATGGAACAGCTTACCGTATCAGTATCAGCAGCTGCCAAGGCCCTCGGCCTTGGCCGGACGTCAATCTACGCCCTCATCAAGCAGAACCGCATCGAGACGATCAAGATCGGCAGGCGCACCCTGGTGCCCACGTCATCCCTGCGCCGCCTGATCAATCACGAGGAGGCAAACTGACAGGCGCTCACGCGCCTACCTTGCCTCGTCTCGTTCCCCACATTCACACAAGGACAATGCCATGTCTCTCATCCAGAGAGTACGGGACAGCTTCGCTCGTCCCCTCAACAGCGGTTACCAGACCTACACTTTCCGCATCGACCAGCAGGTCGCCTACCACCTTGTCCCCATGATCGAGCGCATGGCGGACGGCGATAATGATGCCTGGGCTCTGGTCAACGCGGTGCGATTCCACTTCGCAGACCAGCGCCCGATCATCGCGCTCCACATGGGTCAAGAGGGCAGGGCCTATATCGAGGGTCCGTTCTACAATGTTGGCGGTGAGCGGTTTCCGCTCGGCGCACAGGTGGCGGTCGGTTGCGCAGGCTGGGTCAATCTCGATCCGGTCGAAGCCCGCGATCTTGATTGTGCCATCCGCAAGGCCATCGATGACGCCCTTTATCGCTGGCTTGCCGAGCACGACCTTGCCGGGCGCGGCACGCCGTGCCGCCAGCCCCGCAACCGCGAACTCGAAGACCATATCGCTCTTCGCCAGATGGCCGCCGCCGCGGGCCGGTTCGAACCGGAAAGCGAGGCCAGCCATGGATGACATGACAGGGCAGGTAACAGGATCGCAGGGCTTCGGCTCTGCGATCCGAAGCAGTAAGTCAATCTCACACCATACCGACCAGTCGATGGCGGCCAACCGCCGTTTTCTTGGGGGGCGATGCGCGCGCTCTTCTCGCGGCACGCTCAGAACCCGCGCATTTGCGCCAGTTCGGGAGCGCGCGTATGGCGCGCTTCGGGCGGTGCGGCCATGAACCGGGTCAAGCTGTCGGTACGGGTCCCGATGGGGCAGGAAGTGATGATCCGGCGCTATGCCGAGGCGCGCGGATTGACCCGCTATCAGGCCCTGTCGCGGGTGATCGAAGCCGGGCTTGGCGCGGTTGCTGACGGCCCGATGACGGGCGGCGGCGGCAACGCTGGCGATGATGCCATGGCGGCATTGGATGCGCGGCTTGGCGTGATTGAGGCGCTGCTCGATCGCAGCCTGTTCACCGCCAGCGCGGCCTATGCCTATGCCCGCCGCGCGGCCTTGCGCGGCGATGGCGATGCCAACCATACCGACAGCGTGACCGGCGAAGCGGCCCAAGCCGCCTACCGCCGCCAGCGCGCGCTTGCAGCGGAGGCGCTGTCATGAGCCGCGACCGCGACAATCTGCTGAGAGGCCAAGGCCTCTTCAAGCAGACCATCGCTGGCCTCGCGGCCCGCTGGCGCGGCTATGCTTGGACCGTTGCGGGCAGCGCGGGGTTCGGTGCCTTCATGCTAGCCCGCCACGATCCCCTATCCGGCCAATTCGCCTGCGCCTGGCAGCACGCACAGGGCGTTGCGGTCAGCTGGATTGCGAGCGGGCGCAGCGATCCCGAGGTTGCGGTCCGCTTTGAGGAGCGAACCCTTCGCGTTCCTGCCAGCGTCCTTGCCAATGATCGGGTGTGGCTGTGGTGCTGGGATGATCTTGTCGGAAAGGTTGTGCTCGGCGGCACGTTGGGCGCGCTTTTCGGCATGCTACTGTGCTTTGGCTTTGCCGTTTGGATACGCAGCGAAGGCAAGGAAGCCGCGCGTGACAGGTTCATATCCGGCACGAAGATTGTGACCGAGCGCGTCCTTGCCAGGATGACTCGCAAGGCAACCAATGCGCGTTCGATCCGCATTGCATCGGTCAGCATTCCATCATGGCTGGAGTGTCGTCACTTCGCCCTGCTCGGCACGACTGGGGCGGGCAAGACCACCGTCATGCGCCAGATGCTCGACCAGGTCGAAGCGCGCGGCGAACCTGCCTTGGTCTATGACACCTCGGGCGAGTTCATCACCCACTACTACCGGCCCGAGCGCGGCGATATCATCCTCAATCCCTTTGACGAGCGATCATCCTTCTGGTCGCCGTTCTCGGAGATTGCCCATCCGGCGGATGCGGACCGTATCGCACGCCAGCTGGTGTCGGAGACCGGCGAGCGCGATGATGATGTGTGGTTGGAGACCAGCCGCATTCTTGTCGCCAATATCCTGCGGGTATTGAGCGCAGAGGGGCGAACCACGCTGCCCGACCTGCTCGACGCTCTTCAGGTCAAGGGCAAGGAGGAGATGAAGGTCTGGCTGGCGGGCACGTCATCGGCCCGCACCTTTGCCGATGATGCTGATCGCGCCACAGGCAGCGTGCTGTTCATGCTCGCCAAGGCCGCCACCTTGCTGCAGTTCCTGTGGCGCGAGCCGGGGGAACCCGGCAGCTTCGCTTTCCGCGAATTCATTGCCGGGCTCGACGCGCATCAGGGGCCGAAGCCCTGGCTCTTCGTCCCGCGCAAGGAAGACTATTTCGAGGCGATGAAGCCGCTGCTGGCCTGCTGGCTGGAGTGTGCAGCGAGCGCCATGCTGGGCCTGCCTCCTTCGGACAGACGGCGAATGTGGTTCTTCCTTGACGAGCTGGCCGACCTGCCCCGCGTCGATAATCTCACGCGGTTGCTCCCCGAGGGGCGCAAGTTTGGCGCAAGCGTGGTGCTGACTTTCCAGGCCATCGGGCAGATGCATCGCCGCTATGGCCGTGACAGCGCCGAGGCGCTGCTCGGCTGCTGCAACTCGAAATTGTATCTGCAGCTGATCGACCGCGACACGCGGGAATGGGCATCACGAAATATCGGCGATGTTGAGGTGGAAGTGCGCAGCGCCTCGGACAGCTTCGAGACCGGCCCGCATAGCGGGCGCACATCGGTGGGAAGCACCCGCGTGGTGCGCCCGGCCGTCATCGAAAGCGACCTGCGTCTGCAGCCGCACCACGGCTTTCTGCAATTGCCCGACGCCTTGCCCGTGGGGCGGATCAAGCTGATGCGCGAGCACATCGATACGCGCGGGCCTGCCCGCCATCCGGCCTTTGTCCCGGCCCATATCAGCCGGATGCTGTGGAACCGGATGCCGAAGAAGGCTGACAGCGGCACTGCCAAGGATGATCCCGCCACCACTCTCAAGGGGCCGGTCTGATGGTTGCCACCATCGGCGCGATTGGCAGTTCGGCGGCGGCCTCAAGCTACTATGAGGCCGACGATTACTATGCCGATGGAGGCATCTCCCCAAGCGAATGGCAGGGCGAGGGGGCCAAGGCGCTTGGGCTCTCCGGTGAGGTCAGCCGCGAGACATTCCGTGCCATTCTTGATGGTGCGCTGCCCCATGGCCAGCAACTTGGTACCATGCGCGAGGGCAAGCTCCAGCACCGGCCCGGTTGGGACATCACCATGAGCGCGCCCAAGTCGGTCTCGATCATGGCCGAAGTGGCGGGCGACCGTCAGTTGATTGCCGCGCATGCCAATGCGGTGAAGGCGGCGCTTGCCTATGTCGAACGTCATGCCGCCGCGACCCTTATCCGTGCCGAGGGAGGTGTGGAGCGGCACACCACCGACAATCTCGTGATCGCCAGTTTCCGGCATGACACGAGCCGCGCTCAGGACCCGCAGCTCCACACCCACAATGTAGTTATGAACATGACGCAGGACGCGGAAGGGAACTGGCGCAGTCTGGAGCCGCGCGCGCTCTACCAGCTGCAGAAGGCCATTGGTGCGGTCTATCGGCAGGAGTTGGCGGTGGGCGTGCGGGCGCTTGGCTATGGCATCGAGCAGGGGAAGGACTCCTTGTTCGAGATCAAGGGCGTCCCCGCCGCCGTGATCCGCGCCTTCAGCGAGCGCGCCGCCCAGGTCGAAGCCCGGCTTGCCGAGCGCGGCCAGACCCGCGCCACCGCATCCGCCGAAGAAAAGCAGATCGCCGCGCTCGATACCCGCGAGGCGAAGCAGAGCCTTGAGCGCGGCGAGTTGGTGGCGAACTGGCGCGCAGAGGCCGATGCGGCAGGGTTCGGGAAAGACGCGCGGGAGGCTCTGATTGCCGCAAGCAAGGAAGCGGCGGCCAATTCCGAGCATCGCAGCGCGTTGGCCGCGCTGGGGCAAATCACGGCGCATCAGGCGGTTGCTCTTGCCGCCGCCAATCTTGGCGAGCGCCAGTCGGTGTTCGCTGCTGCCGAGCTGGAGAAGGAGGCCGGGCGCTATGGCTTGGGCCTGGTGACTGCCGCCCAGATCAGCGCAGCTGTTGCCCGCGCGCAGGGCGACGGCGCGCTCGTGCCGCGCACCTTTCTCGACAAGCGCGGCGCGGAATTTGCCGGGTTCACCACCGCCGAGAACATTGCCCATGAGCGGCAATTGTTGCGACTGGAGGCCGAAGGGCGCGGAGCAGGGGCACCGATCCTTTCGGCCAGGCAGGCGGCCAGCGCCGTCGCGCGCGCCGAGCTCCAATCCGATCACCCCTGGAACGAGGGTCAGCGCGCGGCCACCCGCGCGCTGCTTACCAGCCCCCACCGCGTCACCGGCCTGCAGGGCTATGCCGGGACGGCCAAGACCACCACTGTGCTGGCGACGTTTGCGCGCGAAGCGAAGGCGCGCGGGGTTGCGGTGACCGCGCTTGCGCCGACTGCGTCGGCTGCGCAGACCTTGGGGGATGCGCTTGGCCAGCGTGGCGAGACCGTGGCCCGCCAGTTGATGCGCAACGGTGCATCGCTATCCGGCGGGGTGTGGATCGTTGATGAGGCATCGCTGCTCTCGGCCCGCGATATGGCTGCGTTGTTTGGCCTCGCTGCTGACAGCAAGGCGCGTGTGGTGTTGGTTGGCGACGTGAAGCAGCTCGGCTCCGTTGGCGCAGGCGCGGCCTTTGCGCAGCTGCAATCCGCCGGCATGGCAACTGCGCGGCTCGACAATGTTGTGCGCCAGACCAATAGCGCCACCCGTGAAGCGGTGCTGGCGTCGATTGAAGGCAATGCGCGCAAGGCGCTCGACGCTCTGGAGCGCGGCGGCGGGAAGATCATTGCCCATGCCAGTCAGGGTGAGCGCTTTGCCGCTATGGCTAAGGCCTATGCCGCGCTCGATATCAGCGAGCGCGCGCGCACCCTTGTTATCGAGCCTTCGCGCGAAGGGCGCGATGCGCTCACCGCAGATATCCGCCGCGAGCTTGCAGCGACCGGCGTCTTGTCCGGCCCTGCCGTCACCATGGGAAGCCTGGTCGCCAAGAACCTGTCGCGCATCGAGGCCCGCGATCCGGCAAACTATGCGCCGGGCGACACGGTCCGCTTCCTGCGCGACTATGCCGACAAGGGCGTCATGCGCGGGACCGCCTACCGGGTCGAGCGGATCGATGGTGACAAGGCCGCGATATCGCTGAAGTCCGCCGACGGTTCAGCCGTCGACTGGCGGCTGCGCCAGTGGGGCTCGGGCAAGGTTGAGGTGTTCGAACCCAAGCCGATGGAGTTGCAGGCGGGCGACCGCGTGCAGTTTACCCGCAATGACCGCGAGGCCGGTCGCATCAATGGATTGCGCGGCACCGTCACCGGAATTGATCCCGAGCGGCAGCAGGCGACCATCGCGCTGGCCAATGGCCGCGAGCAGCGGCTCGACCTTGCCGACCCGCGCGATGCGCATCTGCGCCATGCCTATGTCCAGACGGCCCACGCCGCGCAGGGTCAGACCGCCGAGCGCGTCCTGATCCACGCCGACAGCCGCTCTGCCAATCTGGTCGACCAGAAGATGCTCTATGTCGCGCTCTCGCGCGCGAAGTCCGAGGCCATTGTGGTCACCGACGACAAGGCGCGGCTGATCCGTGCGATCCACGAGCGTGCGGGGGAAAAGCAGACCGCCATGGAGGTCAGTGCGCCCGAGGCCGCGAAGACGAAGTCTCTGGGGGCTGGTCTCGGCTGATCGTGTGAGGCGCGAACGCAGGGCCATGGCATCCTTCGCCCTGCCATTGGAATGAACTGCTCCCTGAGTGACAGGCCGTGCCGGGCGGGATCAACAGCCTGCCCGCTCCATTCGGGCTTCGCCCTCCCGGGTTGGCTGTTCCGCGCTTCGCGCTGACCCGCCCGGCCATCCGGCCCGTCCCTTCATCCGCGTTCCCAACGACAGGACGAAGGAATTACCACCATGGCCAGCACCGCAACCGCAAGCATCTACGACACCATCACCAACCAGATCATCGCCGCACTGGAGCGCGGCACCGGCGACTACACGCTCCCCTGGCACCGCAGCAGCGCTCCGCTCACGCGCCCCATCAATGCGGTCACCCGTAAGGCCTATCGCGGGGTCAATGTCCTTGCCCTCTGGGCCAGCGCCGAGGCGCAGGACTTTGGGCACGGTCTCTGGGCAACCTACCGCCAGTGGCAGTCATTGGGCGCACAGGTTCGAAAGGGCGAGAAGGCCTCGCCGATCGTGTTCTACAAGGTTCTGGACAAGCCTGAGGGCAGCGAAGACGAGGCGCGCGAGGGCGCGGGCCGGATCTTCGCGCAGGGCTCGCATGTGTTCAACATCGCGCAGGTCGAGGGCTATGCTCTCCCCGACGTGCCGGAGGCCGAGGCCTTTGATCCCATCGCCGATGTCGAGACCTTCATCACCGCTACGGGGGCTGCGATCCGCATCCAGGGCGACAGCGCCCACTACACGCCCTCCGCCGACACGATCACCATGCCTGACCGCGAACGGTTCTTCGCCACCGATACCGCCAGCGCCGAGCAGAACTGGTACGCCATCCTGCTCCACGAGCTGGTCCACTGGACCGGGGCCGAGCACCGTCTTGCCCGCACCTTCGGCAAGCGCTTCGGCGACGAGGCCTATGCCATGGAAGAGCTGGTCGCCGAGCTTGGCTCAGCCTTCCTGTGCGGCGATCTCGGGCTGTCCGTGACCCCGCGTCCGGATCATGCGTGCTACCTCGCCAGCTGGCTCAAGGTGCTCAAGGGCGACAACCGGGCGATCTTCACCGCTGCCAGCGCGGCGGCGAAAGCGGCGGAGTGGTTGGGGGAGAACGGCTTGCAAGAAGCTTCGGTCCTTCCTTGTCGTAAGCCTCTGGGCGCACAGAGATCCTTCTTGCGGACAGGACGTGCAACAAGTTGACAATATGAGTTGTTCCAATCGCTTCGTCGCATATCGACGCTGCGCGTGTTTTGTCTTAGTGGTCAGGAATCTTCGAGATTTTGGGGCAGGGAGTTTGGTGTGGCTGGTACGTTCTACGAACAACCAATCCTGAATTCTCCCTACAAAGAACCGAGTTTTCATCATCCACTCGATGATCAT
This sequence comes from Blastomonas sp. CCH9-A1, assembly GCF_001557175.1. NCBI lineage: Bacteria > Pseudomonadati > Pseudomonadota > Alphaproteobacteria > Sphingomonadales > Blastomonadaceae > Blastomonas > Blastomonas sp. CCH9-A1. The sequence continues at coordinate 23,584 of NZ_LSHM01000076.1, read as the reverse complement.
GGCCAGCCCCTTGATAGGCCGGCCGAGCCTGGGCGCAGGCCATCGCGCTTTATTGTACCAGTGCCGAAGTCACGCAAGGCACCTGCATCAGCACAAGCCTCCCTCGATCTGGAGACCTACACGCCGAACAGTCTCATCAATGAGATTCGGGGCTACGTCGATGCTTGGCGCAAGATCCCAAATCCAACCGACTGGGGCGTTACCGCTGCGACTGCACGCCTGTTGGATTACTGGCGGAACCATGATTTTTCGTCTGTGCGGCCATTCTTCTGTCAGGTCGAAGCGGTCGAAACGATCATCTGGCTGACCGAAGTTGCGCCGAAACGTGCGGTGACAAAAGGTCTGCTCGATCAGCTGAAGAAGGCAAACGAAGAGGCGAACCCTGAACTGTTTCGCCTGGCTATGAAGATGGCCACTGGAAGTGGGAAGACAACGGTAATGGCCATGCTCATCGCATGGCAAACCATCAATGCTGTCCGGAAGGATTCGAAACTCTTCAGTCGCGCCTTCCTGATCGTAGCGCCGGGCATTACCATCAAAGACCGGCTCAGGGTTCTGATGCCCAGCGCACCCGACAACTATTATGAGGAGCGCGAGCTCGTTCCACCCGAGATGCTCAATGAGGTGAAGCGGGCCGAGATCGTCATCACCAACTACCACGCGTTCCAGCATCGCGAGACCGGTCCGAGTGGCAAGGTCGCCAAGGGGCTATTGCAGGGCAATGATCCGGAACCGATACGGACAGTCGAGACGGATGCGGAGATGCTCCGCCGCGCCTGCGGTGACTTGCTCAATCACAAGAACGTCAATGTCATCAACGATGAGGCACATCATTGCTATCGTCAAAAGGCTGGCGGTGGTGAGGAAAAGTTCACCGGTGAGGACAAGAAGGAAGCTGAAGCCAACGAAGAGGCTGCCCGGCTCTGGATCAACGGCATCGAGGCGCTGAAGCGCAAGGTCGGTGTGCGTGCCGTGCTCGACCTTTCCGCTACACCATTTTTCCTGCGCGGTTCAGGCTATGCCGAAGGCACGCTGTTTCCTTGGGTTGTTTCCGATTTCAGCCTGATGGACGCCATCGAGTGCGGTATCGTCAAGCTGCCCCGCGTGCCGGTCGCTGACAATCTACCGCAGGTTGAATCACTGGTCTATCGCGACCTCTGGAAGCACGTTGGCAAGGAACTGCCCAAGAGCGCGTCCGCCGCAGGTAAGCTCGATCCTTCAAGCCTGCCCAACGAACTGAAAACTGCGCTTTACGCGCTGTATAGCCACTACAAAGAAACCTTCGACCTTTGGGACCGCGAAGGTATCGATGTTCCCCCGGTCTTCATCGTTGTCTGCCAGAACACGGCCATCTCGCGCCTCGTGTTCGAATGGATTGCGGGCTTCGAGCGCGACCTGGGCGAGGACGGCAGTGACCGAGCCGCTTTCGAGATCGGCAATTTGGAGCTGTTCAGCAATTACGATCCGACAGGTGGCCGCTTCCCGCGCCCGCGTACCCTGCTCATCGATTCCCGTCAGATCGAAGCTGGCGACACCATCGACAAGAGCTTCCGTGACATTGCCGCAACCGAAATCGATCAGTTCAAGCGGGAGATTGCGCGGCGGGATGGTGCCGGTTCGGGCGACAAGGTGACCGATGGCGAGCTGCTGCGCGAGGTGATGAACACCGTCGGACGCAAGGGCAAGCTTGGGGAGCAAATCCGTTGCGTGGTGTCGGTCTCGATGCTGACCGAAGGTTGGGACACCAATACCGTCACCCACATCCTGGGCGTTCGCGCGTTCGGCACGCAGCTTCTGTGCGAACAGGTTGTTGGGCGCGGTCTGCGCCGCCAATCCTACGATCTTGATCCGGAAACCGGACTGTTCCCGGTCGAATATGCCGACATCATGGGCATTCCATTCGATTTCACGGGAAAACCTCGGACCGCCAAGCCCATCAAGCCCCGCCCGGTCACCCGTGTCTATGCGATCCGTGAGCGGGCCGAGCAGGAAGTCGAATTCCCCCGTATCAGCGGCTACCGCAAAGACCTGCCCGAGGAACGGCTGACCGCCGAATTTGACGACGAGTCCAAGCTGATCATCACCACCGCCGACATTGGTCCGACCTCAGTGCTGATGGAGGGGATTGTCGGCCAGGGCGTCACGATCACCACCGAAGTGCTCGAGCACCTGCGACCGTCGGAGATCAGCTTCAATCTCGGCAAGTATCTGCTCAACCATCATTTCCGCGACGAGGACGGTCTGGCCAAGCGGCACCTTTTCCCGCAAATCCAGCGTATCGCGCGCCGCTGGCTCGATGGCGGCTATCTGGTTTGCGCTGGGGTGCCGGTCGGGGCGATCCTCTATGAAGATCAGCTCGCCCGCGCCGCCCAGAAGATCCACATCGCACTTTCTCGCGCCAGCGATAGCCCGGTCAAAGCCGTGCTCGATCCCTACAATCCCAAGGGTTCAACCCGCTTCGTCAATTTCATCACATCCAAGGCCTGCTGGACCACCGGTGCCCGCCCGCCCAAGTGCCAGATCAGCCATGTCGTGAAAGACAGTAGCTGGGAAGAACAGCTGGCAATGGTGCTTGAAGGCCATCCGCGTGTGATCGCCTATGCCAAAAACCAGGCCCTTGGCTTCGAAGTTCCCTATCTCGATGGCTCGGTGATGCGCCGGTACACGCCTGATTTCCTTGTCCGGCTCGATGATGGACGCGACGATCCTCTCAACCTCGTGCTGGAGGTCAAGGGCTATCGTGGCGAAGATGCAAAGCTCAAGGCGGCGACCATGCGCGACCTCTGGGTCCCCGGCGTCAACGCACTCGGCGGTTTTGGTCGCTGGCAATTCGCCGAGTTCTGCGATTGGGCGATGATGGAAGATGATTTTGCGGCGCTGGTCGCGCGTCTTCTGGAGGGTGCCCCATGAAAAAAATCCTCTGGGTCAAGTTCGGCTGGTCGAAGTATTACCGTGGCGATCCCGTCGATGGAAACTTCGGCTGGCTGATCGAAAACAAGGGCAGCCGCACAAAGAAACCCGGTCATGAGGCCTACAATTTCCTGCCCGCGTCAGACGGAAGCTATTACGTTTATGTGCCGCCGCAAAGCGGGACATCGGCCCCATCCAATCCAGACCCGCACGGTTGGACAGTTGTTTGCCTAGCCAAGAACCCGAAACACCCCGGCGTCCACATCGTTGGCTGGTTTGAAGATGCAACCCTCATTGGCGACTGGCTTACGCCTCCGGACGGCCGGGATGCCAATCCAACTGGTGATGTGCGCCCAGGATATGATTGGTCCTACTGCCTAAAAAGTGACACGGCCTTCTTTATTCCGCCCGAGCATCGGACCAGCCCTTTCTCCGACCCTTCGGTTCGCCAGGGCAAATATTCGTTTCTGGCTGGCCCCAATCTCATAGAGCGCAACGCTAAGGCAGAGGCCAACAAGGCTCGCGTCCTCGGGATCCTCGAAGCGAAGATGAAGGCCCTCGCTGCCGTTGCGGTCAGCAATCCCGATGCCAGCAATCCGCCAGACTTCGATCTGGACGAGACCAATCCCTTAGGCGGATTTGGTGGCACGCCAGAGCAGCGTAAAAAGATCGAAAAGGCTGCTGAACGCGCTGTCATCGCCCACTATAGGGCGCTCGGATACAAACCCACGGATATGACCAAGGTCGTCTGCGGCTATGATTTTTGTTTCAGCAAGGGCCGGCAAGAGCTTCATGTTGAAGTGAAGGGCACATCCGGCAGTGTCGAGCACTTCTATCTGACGCGGAACGAATTTAACAACGGATTGATGATCAACGAGAAATGGCGATTGGCCATGGTCACCAATGCGTTGACCGACAAACCTGCCGTCAAAATCTACACCCCGAAAGAACTGAAGCAGGCGTTCGACATCGAACCGCTCTGCTTCGAGGCCAATCTCATCCCCAGAGTGAAAAGCTGATGGCACGCGCCCCCAAACCACCCAAATCCATTGACGCGCTCAAGCATGATGCCGCGTCGCGCCGGAATATTCCGACCGCGGAGATGGAAAGCTTCTTCCTGCGCGAGGAGGATCGTGCGCCCCGGCCACCCAAGGCCTATGAGCGTCAGCGGCCATTGGGCCAGGGGGAAACCCGCGAGCGGGCGGAGGAGCTTGATCCGCAGCTGATCTGGAACGGCGCGAAAATCCGCATCACCAAGGCGCAGATGGAGCAGCTGGCCGAGACCGGTGAGCTGGAGCTGGGCGATGCGCAGCTGGTGTGGCGCGGTAAGGATACGCAAGACTGGTCAGACCTGATCGTCAACGTCCCGCCGCTCTACATTCAGGAGAAAATCCACCCCAAGGCGATTATCGACGATCTGAAACGGCAGGCGGCGAAGAAGCGCGAGGCGGAGAGCGATGCACCAGATCTGTTCGCCGATTTCAACGGCATTGAGCCGGATCAGCGCGCTGAGTTCTACCAGCACGACCAGCACTGGTCGAACCGCATGATCCTAGGCGACAGCCTTCAGGTCATGGCGAGCCTCGCCGAGCGGGAGAACCTGCGCGGCAAAGTGCAATGCATTTATTTTGACCCACCCTACGGGATCAAGTTCAACAGCAACTGGCAGGTTTCCACCCAGTCACGCGATGTGAAGGACGGCAAGCAGGCCGATATCAGCCGCGAGCCCGAGCAGGTGAAGGCCTTCCGAGATACGTGGAAGGACGGCATCCACTCCTACCTAGCTTACCTTCGTGATCGCCTTACAGTGATGCGAGATTTGCTCACCGACAGCGGTAGCATTTTCGTGCAGATTGGTGATGAGAATGTGCACCGAGTGCGTGCGGTGCTGGATGAAGTTTTCGGTGACGAAAATTTTGTCAGTCAGATCGCGTATCAGACGACGACAGGTAGAGCCAATTCAAATCTCGCCGCAGCATCAAATTACATTCTATGGTTCTGCAAATTTCAGTCACAACTCAAGTTCCGGGAGCCGCTCCAACCTAAATCTGCAGGTTCGTCCACCGATCAGGTATATCGTATGGCTATGAAGCCAGACGGAACCTTCCGACGATTGGGAGCTGGGGGTAAAAATAGTAACATTTTGGGACCTGATGAGCGCATTTTCAGGCCCGACAATATCACAAGCTCACGCTCGGCTGGTGACGGTGACGTTCGATCATTCGCTTTTCAAGGTCAGAACTTTCCTCCTGGGAAAGGGACATTTAAAACTGATGCGAAAGGTCTGACAACTCTTGGGCGAGCAGGCCGAATCTGGAAAACCGCGAAAAGCATTCAGTATGTCAGATTCCTGGATGATTTTGACGCAATACCAATCTCAAACGTCTGGTCGGACACACAGACAGGCAACTTCACCGAGGATAAAGTCTACGTCGTTCAAACAGCTCAGAAGGTGGTGCAACGCTGCATATTGATGGCGACCGATCCTGGTGATCTTGTGCTTGATCCGACTTGTGGCTCAGGCACTACCGCCTATGTCGCCGAGCAATGGGGGCGACGCTGGATCACAATGGACACAAGCCGGGTCGCCTTGGCGCTGGCCCGCACGCGGATAATGGCGGCTCGCTATCCGTGGTATCTGCTCGCCGACAGCAAGGAAGGCCGCGCAAAAGAAGGGGCGCTGACCCAGCGTCCACCGCTCGATACGCCGGTCCACCACGACATTCGGCAGGGCTTTGTCTATGAGCGCGTGCCGCATGTAATGCTCAGCTCGATCACCAACAATTCTCTGATCGACGACATTTGGGAGAAGTGGCAGAAGGTGTTGGAGCCTCGCCGCGCCGAACTCAATCAGCTTGCGGGCAAAAACTGGCAGGAATGGGAAATCCCGCGCGACGCCGAACCTACCTGGTCGAGCAACATGGTTGGCGTCCACGCATCTTGGTGGGAAGCCCGCATCGCCCGCCAAAAGGAAATCGACGCAAGCATAGCCGCGCGCGCTGATGTCGAGTATCTCTACGATAAGCCCTATCAGGACACCTCGCGCGTCCGCGTTGCAGGGCCCTTCACGGTCGAAAGCCTCTCTCCTCACCGCGTCCTCCCTGCCAGTGAGGAGGAGCTGATCGACGAGATCGATGCCGCCGAGGGCAGGCGCGTGAAGGACGACGAAGCGCTCGCCAGCAACGACTTTGCCGCCATCGTCATCGATTACCTCAAGGCCGAGGGCGTCAAGCAGCAGGACAAGGGTGACCGCATCACCTTCGAAAGCCTTTTGCCCTGGCCCGGCACGTGGATCGGCGCGCAAGGCACCTTCATGGAGGGGCCGGAAGGCAGCCAAGTGGAACGTCGCGCTGCGATCCTGATCGGCCCCGAGTTCGGCACCGTCGGCCGCGCCGACCTCGTCGCCGCCGCGCGCGAGGCTGCCGATGCCCGCTTCGACCTCGTCATCGCCTGCGCGTTCAACTTCGACGCGCATTCGTCCGAGCTGGGCAGCCTCGGGAGCTTGCGCATCTTGAAAGCGCGCATCAACCCCGACATGCATATGTCCGGCGAGCTAAAAAACACCGGGCGTGGCAACATGTTCATCGTCTTCGGCGAACCCGACGTCGATATCCTCGACGACGGCGGCGAGACGATCCGCGTGAAGGTCAACGGCGTGGACGTGTTCGACCCCAACACCGGCGACATCCGCAGCAACGATACCAAGGGCATCGCAGCCTGGTTCATCGACACCGACTACAACGAAGAAAGCTTCTTCGTCCGCCACGCCTATTTCCTCGGTGCGAACGATCCCTATAAGTCTCTGAAAACAGCATTGAAGGCTGAGATCGACGAAGATGCTTGGGCGACCTTGTATTCTGATACGTCACGCCCGTTCGAGCGGCCTGCGAACCGCAAGATCGCGGTGAAGGTGATCAACCACTTCGGCGACGAGGTCATGAAGGTGTTTGGGGTTTAGGGGGAGAACTGCCGTGGCATCGACGCTGATTGCGCTACCGTTGAGATCGGGGGAGGCGTTTCTCCTCCGTACCCCGGACGAGAATGGGCGCGAATGGGTCATCCTTGTCGACGGAGGCAAGGCCTACGGCAAAGACAGTCGGGAACTCGCGAATATCCTGGCGGATGTGAAACCCACGATTGATCGGATCGATGTTGTCATCTGCACCCATTCGGATGCAGACCACTCGCAGGGGCTTTGGTTTCTGGCGGACGATTGGTACGCGATGGGCCGCAAGATCGGGGAATTCTGGTTGCCGGGCCGCTGGGCGAACGCAGTTCCTTCGATCCTGACCGATCCATCCGGTTTTGTCGCGAAGTTGCATTCTGGGGCAATTCAAGCCGCTTCCCAAATTGTGCGGGATACTGCCGAAGGGTTCAGCCTTTCACGCGAAGATCGCTATTTCAAGGCGAGCGCTATGCTTGCTGAAGGTGAGGTCCAAGCGGCGGTTTCGCGGATCGACGATGTCGAGTATTTGCTCAAGGTCGAAGCAGAGTTTGGCGAGCAAAGTCTTGGACTTGGACTGACCGAAAGCGAAGCTGAGCAGCTGCGGGCGGACTTCGAAGAGACCGATACAGAGATCGACCTTCTCGAAACAGCCCTGAACGACAAATGGACATACCGTAGTTGGTTTGATGTTCCCGACGAGATATCGCTTCCCCATTTCCTGAAGATGGCTCCAGAAAGTCAGGTCGCGTTTGCAGAAGTCGCCGAGACTGCGAAGGCAATCCACAAGATTGCGACGTCTGCCCTGGTATATAAGATCCGTGTCCGCTGGTTTGATTTCGGCGAGTACAAAAAGGACGAGGTGCCCTTGGGTGGCTTGCCCGGGTTGCTTGAACCATGCTGCGCCGTTGAGGTGGTGCCATCGCGTGCAAAGGCGGCAAGTCTCACTAATCTGAAACTTTTCCATAGCCTACGCCTGACGCGTCAGAACGTTGAGTCGCTGGTTTTCTATCGCCCCGAAAGTGACCGGGAGCCCGCCGTTTTGTTCCTCGGTGACTCGCGATTGGCGCATGGTATCGAACGCCCTGAGAAGGATTTCCCGCGTCCGTTCGACAAGCCGGCCCGGAAGACGCTGATAACAGCTCCGCACCACGGATCGAGGAACAACGATCACGCCTTTTCTGTGCTCACCAACTGGCTCGGCAGCAGCGACCAGCTGTTTGTGCGTAATGGCGGGCAGACCGGCCAAACGCTTGATGAGTATCTTGCGCGGAAGAACCGCCGCTGCGCCCAGTGCGTTCAGTGCCACGGCAAGGAATGGAACCAGTGGGTTTCGGTTACCACCGATGGAAAAGACTGGAGGTGGCCGCCGAATGCCAATGAATGCGGCAAACCGAGGTCATGAACTTCCTGATCGCCGATACCTTTACTGCCGCTTTCAATCGCCTGTCCGGTCAAGACCAGAAGGCGGTCAAGGCGAGTGTGTTCGATCTGCAGATGGACCCGAGCGGCAATGGCCTGCAACTCCATCGCATCGACAAATCCAAGGACAGCAATTTCTGGTCGGCGCGGGTCAATCGCGACGTTCGGCTGATCGTCCACAAAACGACGGACTCGATGCTGGTCGCCTTCGTCGATCACCACGACAAGGCCTATGCTTGGGCCGAACGTCGGCGGATCGAAGCGCACCCCACGACTGGCGCGATCCAGATCGTCGAAGTGCGAGAACTGGTCGAGGACGTCGCCTTGCCTCCGACATTCGATTTTGTGTTTCCGGAACCTAAGGCGGACACCCACGACGAAGCTCCGAGACTGTTTACCTCGCTTAGCGATGAGGCGCTGCTGTCAATCGGCGTACCCACCGATTGGCTTTCCGACGTTCGCGCGGCCACCGAAGATGCGTTCTTTGTGCTAGCGGAGCACCTGCCCGCAGAGGCGAGCGAGGCGCTGCTTGAGTATGCAGCTAGCGGCAAACTGCCCGTTCCGGCGGCGACGGTCCCGGCCGATCCTTACGCCCACCCAGATGCACTCCGCCGTATCCGCCCGATTGCGGATCAGGATGAACTGGCGCAGGCGCTGGCCTATCCCTGGGAGAAGTGGGGAGTCTTCCTCCACCCTTCGCAGCGCGCCGTTGTCGAACGCAACTTTTCCGGTCCCGCACGTGTCGCAGGCTCAGCCGGCACGGGCAAAACCGTGGTGGCGCTGCACCGTGCCGTGCGGCTGGCACGCGAGACTCCGGCGGCCCGGGTGCTGCTGGCTACGTTCTCGCAGCCACTTGCCGATGCCCTGCGTTCCAAAGTCCTGGTGCTGGCACCGGACACCGGAACGGTTGTGCCGCGCATAACAACCGCGTCGTTTCAAGGCATTGCCGACGAACTTCACCAGCTGGAATATGGCGTCCGCCCCCGTATTGCCTCGGAAACTCTCTTGCGGGAACGGATCTTGGACGCTGCTGCCAAGGCGGAGCTCAAGGGTTTTTCTGATCGCTTCCTGCTTTCCGAATGGACCAATGTCGTTGATGCCTGGAGCATCAGCACGATGGACGAATACGTTACCGTCGAGAGGATGGGCCGCAAGAGCAGGCTTGGCCCCAAGCAACGCGAGCGTTTGTGGCCGGTTTTTCAGGCCGTCCGCAATGCGTTACAAGCAGAGCGATACACGACCTGGCCTGCGGTATTCACCGATCTCGCGTCCCGACTGAGCGCCAAGCCAAACAAGCCTTTTGATCACATCGTGATTGATGAAGCTCAGGACTTGGGGCCTTCGGAACTGCGTTTTTTTGCCGCGATCGCGCCAGATAATGCCAATGCCCTGTTTCTGGCTGGGGACCTTGGTCAGCGTATATTTCAGCACCCCTATTCCTGGAAAGGATTGGGCGTTGACGTGCGCGGGCGATCCTTCACTCTCAAGGTCTGTTACCGGACGTCACAGCAAATCAGGCGAGCGGCTGATCTTCTGTTGCCAACGGTATTGCGCGACGTGGACGGCAACGAAGACGAACGGCGCGGGACGATTTCGGTCTTCGACGGGCCAGACCCAATTGTCCGTCGTTTCGCGACAGCCGAAGACGAAGTCTCCGGTATTCGCGAATTTGTCGAAAGTGCGCTCGGCGATGGTATTGCCCCGTCCGAAGTTGGCCTATTCGTGCGCACATCCTCTCAGGTTGATCGCGCAAGACGCGGAATTGAGGGCGTTTCCGGTCAGGATGGAATTACGGTCAACGTCATGCATTTGGCCAAAGGCCTCGAATTCCGTGCCGTCGCTGTCATGGCCTGCGATGAAGGTATTCTTCCATTGGACGAGCGTGTGTCGGATGCCGCTGATGATGCCGAGTTGGACGACATCTATGAAACTGAGCGGCGGTTGCTTTATGTCGCCTGCACCCGAGCCCGAGATCGTTTGATGGTTTCAGGAGTTGAGCCAGCCTCTGAATATCTGGACGATTTGGAAGGGAAGTAAGGTGCTACCCTGCCGGGCAACCTGCTCTATCCGCTGGCGCAGACCGGGCCTGTAGTCCCGGCCCATCCGGGTGACGATCAGGAGCGGGTGCAAGCGGAGCGGGAGTTTCTGAAGGACGCGCTCTGTCCCGCATGGCCGGTGGCCAGTAAGCGCAAAAGCACCCCCACATTTTCACCAGCGATTAGGCGGCTATGAGTTGGTCCTCAAATGAGGGGTAACGTAATGGCGAGTGACGAAGGTCCATTCGAAACAAGTTTCGCAACTTCGGAGCATCAGCGACCATCAAGAATGGACGTCATTCCGGCGGGTCGTGTGCGGCGTAGATGGACCGACGAGGCGAAGGCGCGCATTATCGCCGCAAGTTTTGAGCCGGGTGCCAACATAGCGCAGATTGCCCGCACCCATGATCTCCTGCCCCAACAGCTATACGCTTGGCGGCACGATCACATTCGGGGCCGTAAGTTGGCGGGTGAGCGCTTGGGTTTTGCTGCGGTAATCGTGGATGAACCGGCATCGATGGTGTCAACGGCCGAGGGCGCGCATGAAATCGTGATCCGCACCGACGGTTTGGCAATTCATGTTCCGCCGCAGGCCAGCACTGAGCATGTCGCGCGCGTTCTTGCTGCAGTGAGGCAAGCGGGATGATCATTCCGCCCGGGCCACTCAAAGTGATGGTGGCGACAAAGCCCGTCGACTTCAGGAAGGGTGCAGTCAGTCTTGCCGCCTTGGTCGAGCATGAGCTAGGGCTCAAACCGTTCTCAGGTGTCGCGTTTATCTTCCGCTCCAGGCGCGCTAACAGGATCAAGCTTTTGGTGTGGGACGGCACCGGCCTGGTACTTGTGAGCAAGGCTCTCCAGGCCGGAGGTTTTCATTGGCCACGTCCCGGGGATGGCGTGATGCGGCTGTCGCCCAGTCAGGCATCTGCGCTGTTTGAGGGGCTGCAATGGTCAAAAATGCACACCACGCGCGTCACGCCACCGACCACTTCGCGATAGGTCGCACGCCTGATTCCCCTGGTCGAAATGCGATTGCAGGTGCTGCCAAATGTGCCAGAAACAGGGGATGGTAGCCACCGCAGCCGACCTCCCTGACGACATCGCGACGCTCAAGGCGATGGTCATTGCAGGCCTCGAACGTGAAGCGCGGATGCAGCATATTCTCGACCAGATCCGGCGCACGACATTTGGCAAGAAATCTGAAAAGCTGAGCGATGACCAGTTGTTGCTCGCTCTGGATGATATTGACGTCGCCCGTGCCGAGATGGAGGCGCTGGCCGATCAGTCGGCCGCGGCGGCAGGTGACAAGAAGCGGGAGCGCAAGCGCAAGGAGCCAGGGGCACCGCGAGCGTCTTTACCTGCAGACCTGCCGCGCATCGAAGAAGTGATACTGCCTGCGGAGACGGAATGTCCTTGCTGCGGTGGTGCGCTGCATTGCATCGACAGCGACGTATCAAGCCGGCTGGATATCATCCCGGTCCAGTATCGGGTTATCGAAACAGTACGTCCCAAGCTGGCCTGCCGTGTATGCAGCGACGGTGTATTCCAGGCTCCTGCGCCCAAGCATGTCGTGCCTGGCGGTCTACCCACCGAAGCGCTCATTGCCGATGTCGTTGTCAGGAAATATGCCGATCATACACCTTTCTATCGTCAAGCTCAGGGCTTGTTGCGCCAGGGTATCACGATCGACCGGGGAACGTTGTGCAACTGGGCAGGCAGCTCCGCGGCTTTGCTCAACCGTCTGACAAGCAGCATGAAGGCAGACTTCTTGTCGAGCGCCAGATTGTTTGTGGACGAGACCACCGCCAAGGTGCTGGCGCCAGGCACCGGGAAAACCAAGACGGGCTATCTGTGGGCCATGGCCCGCGATGACCGCGCCCATGGTGGCGGCGATCCACCCGGGGTCGTTTACAGCTACATGCCAGGGCGCGGTAAAGTCTGGGCAGAAAAGCTGCTCGGTGACTATACCGGCATCGTCCAATGCGATGGCTACGGCGCGTACAAGCATATCGAGGCTGCCGATCGAAAAGCTGGCGCTGGAACGCTCGCCTTTTGCTGGGCACACGTCAGGCGTGGCTTCTTCGATGAGGCCAAAAGCGGCAAGGCACCGGTCGCCGAGGAAATCCTGCGGCGGATCGCGAAGCTATACGAAATCGAGGCACGCATCCGTGAAACCAGCGCCGAGCACAGGCGTGCGGTGCGTCAGGCCGAATCCGCGATCGTTATCGCCGACATGCATCCGTGGCTCCAAAAAACGCTGCCCAAACTGCCGCGAGGTTCAAAGACTGCCGAGGCCATTGGCTATATACTCAACCACTGGAATGGCCTGATCAGGTTCCTTGATGATGGGCGGATCGAGCTCGACAACAACACCGTCGAACGATCAATCAGGCCGCTGACTCTCCAACGGAAAAATGCCCTGTTTGCAGGTCATGATCTGGGTGCAGAAAACTGGGCAACCTTCGCCACCCTGATCGAAACCTGCAAGCTGTGCAGCATCAACTCCCAAGCTTATCTCACCGACGTCCTACGCCAGATCATCCTTCGCGGCGATGCAGACCCCATCGACGACCTGCTACCATACAACTGGACCGACAGCCGCTCTCCACACAACGAAGCCATCAGCCAAGCCGCCTGAAAACCGCACGTGGGGGTGATTTTGCGCTTACGGTGGCCATGCTCCTGAGGGCGCGGCGTTCCTGAGCTGACCCGCAGGCGCTCTTGTCTCTCTCATTGCCGGACGCCCGCTGGCCCACTTGGCCCGCGCGCAGGGCGTCCGGCGGCTTCGCGCCGTGCAAGGGCGCCGCTCTTGTGCGGATCGCTGCGGCGATCCTTTGGGGGGAACGCCAAGGGCTTTGCCCTCTCGTTCCCAAACCCCAATCGTCACCCCCGTGTGGCGGGCTTCGCCCGCTGGCCCGCGCCAGGGCATCGATTGGGGTTTTCCCTCCCCCTCCCATCCTCGCCGGAAGGCAGAGCCGCATGCCGCGTGACGGATGCGGCTTTGCCGGATGGAGTTTGGACCATGGGTGACCTGATCTTGAATTATCGCGCATGCGGGGCCGAGTGCCGGGACGACTGGCTGCGCATACTGGCGCATGACAATGGCTTGCCGCTGCTGGCGGTGCAGGAGCTGGCCGACGAGCTGGGCGAGCGCGAGGATTTTGGCGAGCTGGTGCGCCGCTGCGAGTGCGGCGGGAGCATCGTTTCATGAGCGACGCGGTGCTGACGCGGGCCGAGCGGATTGCGCGGCTCAATGACTTGGCGCGCCGCGCTATGGGGATTGCCTGTATGGTTGTGGCGACCAAGGGCATTCGGGCGTTGCCCGAGGCGGACCAGTCGCGGCTGCGCGAGCTGATCGAGACCTTCGATGCCTTCACGCCCGACAATGATCCTTATGGCGAGCGAGACTTTGGCGCGATCTATCAGGGTTTGGACGGTGTCTGGTCGGTGTTTCGCCCCGTCGATGTTGCCGTGACCGTGTTCTGGAAGATTGATGCCTATGACCGCGCGTTGCAGTTCGGCAGCGAGGACAGTGCCGATCCTGTCGTAACCCGGCTGGTGCTGACCATCATGTTGGCGAGCGAGTATTGATATGGCTCGCCTGTCCCATACGGTGGAGCCATCGCGCCTTGCTCCCGGTGCGTGGTGCCACGCCAGCGAGAAGCAGATTGGCGAGGGCGACATTCGGTCCAGCTATAGCGGCGACCGGATCGGCATGGGGCAGCCCATCCGCAAGCCATTCCGATATGGCGGAGAGCTTTGGGTCTGTGTTGGCACAGGTCCTACCCGAGCCGAGGCCTACCGGCTTTTGCACCCTTCGCTCTATGGCGGCACGGCGCGCAGCTATCATGATCGGTGCCGGGATGGCGATCGCGCGCGCGGGGATCAGGCGGGCCTTTACGACGGTATCATTGTGCGTCACGCCGGACGGGAACTTGTGATGGCCGGGCCGCCCGCCAACTTCGTGGCGGGCGATGAGGCGCAGCTGTCCTTGTTCTGAATTCCCGAGATTTTGCGGGGCTATTCAGCCGCAGCCTTGGCTTCCCACGGCGCGAGCCGCTTCAGCAGCGCGACCATTTCGGGCACGGGCTTGGCCGGGCTGTCCAGCATGGTGGCGAAGGCCGCAAAGCCTTCGGGCGACATGCGAATGACTGTGTTCTCCATGATCACTTCTTCGGCTGCCCGCACCGCCGCATCGCGAATGAACTCCGCGCGCGAGTCCCCGCGCCGGCTCGCCGCCCGGTCGATGATCGCAATGTCGGCATCTGCAAGCCGCATCGAAACGCGGTGATCCTTGCGCTGGATGGGGCGAGCCATGGTCATTCTCCTTGGTGCACAGGTACCACAATGTATCGGATTTTGCATTGCGGGGCGATTCTGGCGGCAGGGCAGGGAGGTGGCGGTGATCGACGCTTCGGTCTGGCGGCTTCGTTTTGAGCACCCGCACTGGCCGCACGCGGGCGAGGGTCAATGTCCGGCCCGCGCCGGTTCCCCCGGCCTGCGCCGGGGTCACCCGTGTTGGACATGACCCCGCGCCCTTTGCCGCGCGGCCTTTCTGTTTGGTGCAACGAGCCACCAACACGAAAGGAACATCTCATGGCCCGCACGTCCCAAGCACCCGCACCCGCCACCGCGACCGAGCCAAAGGCTCCCGATTTCATCGTCTGGCACGTCAGCAATCGCGGCGACAAGGCCTTCTGGACCAAGGTCGGAGCCGCATGGTTCCACCGCGACCGCAAGGGCCTGTCGCTCCAGCTCGAGGTCGTGCCGATCAATGGCCGGATCGTGTTGCGCACGCCGCTCGACGACGAGGCGAAAGAGGTGCAGCCGGGCGCTTAGCGCCCGGCGATGCCGCGAAGCTGGACGGCGCGTCGGTGCCGAGGGAAGGCGGTGATTGTCTCAAACGGGCATGAGCTATTTCTCGTTGAAGCACGCCCGCGAAACGCAACATCCCTATCGTCTTACACCTTGTCCGCCGTGCGGTAGAAAAGTGCGCGCCCAGTCGGGATAAGCTGAAGCAGGAAATCGAACTCGACGATGTTGCGCGTCAGCACCGTGAATCCCAGCTTTTGGGCTTGCAGGAAGAGCGTGCAGTCTTGCAGAGCCTTGAATTTTGCGTCCTGAGCATAGCCCTGCAGCCGGCAGAGCATGCCAGCGAGCAGCGCGGCCCTTCCGAGTACGTCGGCATCGGGCGTAAACACGCGGTGATCGGGCTTCGCCGCAATCTGCGCCCGCACCGCTTCGACCACGCTGGCCGTTCTGCTGTCCTCTGGACGCAGCACACCGACCGTGTGCATCAGTTCCTGGATTGCGACAGTCGAGTGATTGACGTGCCGCGTATCGACGAGCTGCTCGACAAGATCGGGCGCACGGCCCTGCATTTGATCGATGTACACGCATGTATCGAGCAGGAGCGCTTGGCCTGCGACTTCTTCCGCGCTGGCGAACGGAAGCTCGGAATCATTGCGTCGCGCGAGTGTGTGACGCGGGTCGAAGCGCGCCCAACGGAGCGCGGCGTCGATATCGAACCCCGGCACGTCAGAAGCCGAGTTTCAGGTCCGGATCGACAGTGCCGCGTACGGCTTTAAAGCTCTCGGCGAACCTGTCCTCGAGCGCGACGCTGGCGAGCGCGAACTCGATGAGGTCGGTATCGGTCTTGATGCCGGTTTGGGCCTTCGCCTGAGCGACAAGGGCCGGACTGACGCGACCGCCGATCCGTCCTCCCTTCTCATGAAGGAGGCCGGAGCGCTCGGCCGCAGCCATAACCGCCTCTACCATCGTTCCTCGCGTGCCGAGAACCTGGCCAGTACCCGCATCGCGCAGGACCTGGCTCTTCCGGCCGCCGCCGATTGGTGCCTTGACGCGGCTCTTTGCCGCACCCTTTGCACTGCTGCCTTGTTTTGCCATTGCGCTTCGTCCAACAAAATTACATTTTGTCGAACGTATGCGCATTGACCCTTTTTCGCAAGGGGCCGGACGTAAACGCTGATCCAACGCGGCGCGTCAGATTTTGGGACAGGTCTGCCGTTCCGTTATGACTTGTCGAAAGTCAGTTATTGTCAGAAGCCGACGTACAGCGATCGCCCATCCGACATCGGGTCTGCCCAGACCGTTGCCAGGTACGTTTTGACACAACGGACCAATTTGCAGATTGATGCTCTTAACAGTCGACAATCATTCTTTCAGCTGCCGCTCCCTATCGCCTGACTAGCGGCGTAACCACTCGTCGCGGATCTTGTCGATCGCGAGATCCTTCCACTGCTGCTGCCAGAGGTCCCAGTAGGGAATGTCGGTCGATGCGGGAGCCGTGGTGCAGACCTCGATCTGGACAACGGACGGCAGAGCGATCGACTCTCCGACCAAGAGCGCCTCGCCCTGCTTGAACGCCGGCATCTTGTCGATGAGCGTGCCCAACGAATCCGGCAGTAGCTTGCGGACATAGCCTTGGTCGACCGGGTTGGTCAGGCGCATCGCGATGAAATTGTTGCATTGTGAGAAGATCGTCTCGGAGATCTCGGATGGCCGCTGACTCGCGAGGAGCAGGGTAACGCCATATTTGCGGCCCTCCTTGGCGATGCGCTCGATCGACATCTTCGACGCCCGAAACTTCGACAATTCGCTATTCGGCACATATTTGTGCGCCTCCTCGTAAACAAGAAGGATCGGCGCGTCGTTGTTGATCTTTTCCTGCGGATTGGCGGCGCAGCGCAAGCGCTTGTAGAAATAGCCATGTTCGAAAATCAGCCGCGAGATCAGCGAGACCGTGATACTCAGGACCTCGAACGGGACGCCGCTCAGATCGATGACCGTGACGTTATGCTGCTTGCCCGTGCTGTAGCCGAGAATGGATCGGAGCGTTTCCTCGAAAGAGATCGACTTGGATTTCTCGCCAAGGAAGAAGTCGAGGCGTCGGTCGTTGATCTTGCTCTCGAGACGGTTCACAAAGTTGGTCAGCCGTCCATAAAGACTGCCCTGCGTGAGCTTTGGCTGTCCCGCCTTCTCCTTGTTGCTCGCAGCATACACCTCGCCGCTGTCGACCATCTCCGTGTTGCGATAGTTGGCGTGGGCCAGTACATCGCAAATGTCGAATGGAAGCGGCGTGTCAAGATGAATCCTGCTTTTGTCGTCATCACCTCCCGCAAAATGCGCCTTACGGCTTTGGATCACGGCATCCTTGAACACGTTGCGCTGATTGTGATCGTTAGCCTCGGTGTCGAGGAAGAACTCCTCCAATTCCTCGCCGCTCAGCATCCAGTAGGGGAGAACCAGGCTGGCGCTGTCGATGAAATTCGCTTCCGGAAAGGCCGCACGATATTCCGAATGGATATCGAAAATGATCACGTGCGAGTTGTTCAGCGTATAGTCGCCCTTCGCCCCGACCGCCTTCTGAACGATCTTTGCGACGGTGTGGGACTTACCGGAGCCCGTGGAACCGACCACCGCAATATGCTTGTTGAAGAATTTGTTCCCGTCGACGGGAACCTCGACCTCCTTGTTCGTCGCAAGCCTCGAGAAGCAAAAGCGATCCTTCACGGGCAACGAGCTACCATAGATCAGGCGGATATCGTCGATCGTCGCCGGCTGGACCGTCTTCGGCGGGATCGCGAGTGCGTCTCCGCCTCGCTCAAACTTCTGATCGCGCAGAACGCCGAGCGGGAAAGCCTCGATCACATAGTCTTGGCTGCCGTCGTCGCGCGCCTGAATCTGGAAGTTCTCAATGATGGCGACCAGTACCGCATTTTCATTGTCGGCAACCTTCAAATAAGAGCCGACGCGGAGAGACTCCTCAGCAATCCTGAAATTCTCGAGGTCATCGACAACGATCTTGACCTTGTTAGGAAAGACCGCGACGACTTCCGCTTTTACATCACTCATACGCATCCCCTAAATGATCTTGTCGATATCTTCGTAGTTGGGAATCTGGAATCGGGTGTGGCTGATGGCACCATCACCAAAGTCTTGAACCGGCTCACTGCGGTAGAACTCGTAGATCTCGCGCGAGCGCTGGAACGACCGAAAAGTCTGCTGCGCCTCCGCCAGATCGCAGAATAGCCTCAGGGCCGGGCCGGCGTCGGCGGATGCCGGTCGGGAGATCGACCTGGCGTCGAACTGGGCACCCTTGAAATCGTAGCCGTCAACGAAGCGAAAGTCTTCATTGTGCAGCTCCTGCTTTAGGCCGGCAAGTTCGCTATCGTCGATGCCGACGAGCAGCACGTAGGGTGAGAAGGGCCTTGCATCTCGCTTGGAGAGCTTTGAGTATTTCCGGGAGATGGTCTTCAGAAGCGTTTTGACCGCGTTCCTGCTGTAGCTATCGCCAGCCGGATGGATGATGAAAAGCCGGTCGGCCGGAGAGACATTGAGGCCCGCTGCGAAAAACTTGTTGCGCAGCCCGCGATAATATTTGGCCGTACCGAGCTTGGCGATGAACCACTCATCAAAGAGATAGGAAGATGTATCTATTCTCTTTATGAAGGCTCTCCTCGTTGTGACGCGCAGAGCCTGGTCCGGTTCGATCGCCAGTTCCTTGATCACCCGCAGGGCGCTGTTATAATAGAAAAATTCGGCTGTGAACGGTGAGCAGCCGAACTGTTTGACAAGACTCTCGATGATCGCCTGAAACTGATCCTCGAATTTCGCTGCATTCACGTCGATCGACAGAAGTTTCAAGAAGCCCTCAAGCTCCGTGTCACTGACGCCAAGCTCTTCATGTTTTTTGACCGTCTTATTTTTTGATGCGGTTGTGAGAAAATTGGTCTTTAGGAAGCCGATATCGAACGGAAGAACCAACTTGTCCTGCCCGGACGCAAAATGGCCGCTGAGCTGGTACTTGATCGCTGGCCGACCGGCGGTGAGGCCCGCTTTGTAGTGCGCAAGCATGAACATGATAGCGGGCTTGATAACCGAATGATTATACTCCGATTTCTCATAATATTTGCACTGGACGGCAGTCGTTTCCGTAGCGGTGTGGACGTCGATATCCTCGATGCATTCGATCGCCACCGAATCATTCGCATCGGATAGCCCCAGGATGCTGAGGATCGAGCGATCGAATTGATAGAAATAGCCAGCAATTGTCGAAACTGCGCTCCGATCGGCCACCATTACCCCCTGCGGTGATCTGCCATGCGGACATCGCGTCCGCATTCGTTCGTCAACGGAATCCCCATTTTGCGGACTCTCCCGTTTGTCGATGATCGCATATCGGCGATTGATGACTTCATGGTCACAACGCGATCCGATTTCCAGCGACATGTCTGAAGGCGCGATCACGGCAGGTGAGAAGGACGACCTGCATGCGGGTTGCGGCCTCCGACAAAATCTCGATCATCGTGTCGAGACGGGCATCGTCGGAGTAGACCAGCGGATCGTCCAGTATCAGCGACACAGGCTTCCCCTGCTCCAACAGCATATCGGCGAATGCAATCCGCGTGAGCACGGCAAGCTGCTCCTGCGTGCCGCGCGACAGGCTCGCGCAGCTTTCGTCCATGCCTGCACGGATCACGCTTTCGAGACCAAGATCCTCCGAAAAGGTGAGCTCGCATCCAGGCAGGAGGCGCTCAATATAACGCTTCGCCCGCGCCGCCACCGGACCGACAAATTTGGCCGACGTCTCGTTACGGGCTGCGTCGAGGGTGCTTCGCAGCACCTTCAGCGTTTCCGCTTCATCGGTGATGCGCTGAAGAGCAAGACGAGCCGCCTCGACTTCCTCGGAGGCGGCAGCTGTCCGATCGGCGAGGCCGAGCCCGCCCTCGCTCTCGATCGTCCCTTCAAGGCGCGCGATATCGGTCTCCAGCCGCGTTCGGGTTTCCCCGGTCGTGCGCACCCGCGCATCGATCAATTCGATCTTGCGCGTGATCGCCGCGACGTCGTGCGCAGAGGCATCGCGGAGCGCGTTTTCAACCTTGACCGAAGCCTCGGCGGCTTGCTCGTGCGCCTTGGCCAGATCTTCGGTAAGCGTCGCCCATTCAGGTCGCCGCTCGATCGCCTCAAGCGTGCTGATGGCGTTGGCAACATCGCTCGTGGCCCTGGCTTCTGCCGTCGCAAGCGGCGCTTCCTCCTGCTCGGCGCGACGAAGGGCCTCGATGGCGCTGTCCTGGGCCCCTTCGGCACGGGCTGCGGCGCTATCGGCCGTCTCCATCGCCTTCGTGAGCGCCGCGATATCGGGAAGTTCTCCTTCCCCTGCGGCATCTTCCGTGCCGAGCTCGGCAACGAACAGCTTAAGCGCGGCGGATCCAGCCGCAAGCTGAAGAGCATCATCGGCGGGCGTGGCCGCTTCGATGCGCGCCTCCAGGGTTCGCAGATCCGCTGCGGCATCCCTGGCGATCTCGTTGCGGGCTCTTGCGGCAGCAAGATCGACGACACCGAGATCGTCGAGTGCCGTTTTCCGCTTACGAAGCGCAGACGCTAAGACCTCCGCGGCGCTGGCGGCAGACGCCGGCGGCGTGATCTGAAGCTCGGCGGCGCCGACGCGGATATGGACTTCGCGATCAACGGTGCGCGCGCCGAGTACCATTGGCTCGCCATCAATCGTGATTCCGTCCGCTGAGCCGGACAATGCAATCCGGGTCGCGCCGGCGTTCACCACCGCCTGCGCTTCCGCAACGGCGCGATCATGCGCTTCAAGCGACGTCAGCACGTTCGGGGCGATCGCCGTGTCGGAGAGCGCCTTCGCGGTGCTGTGTTGTTCCTCGAGCTTCAGGAGGTCGGCATGCCGCCGGCGCGCGGCTTGGATCGCTGCACCGCGACGGCTTTGTCGGATCCGCTCTTCGCCTTCAGCCAGAGCCGTTCGCGCGGCCTGGCGGTCCGTGCGCGCGGAATCGAGCGCGGTGCGCGCATCCACCACCTTCTGCTTCGCCGCTGACAATGTGTCGGCAACCCCGAGACGCCGTTCGCTTGCCTGGGTCAGCGCGGCGTCCGCATTCGTCCGGGCCTCCGTCGCGTCGTCGTGGCGCTGCCGAAGGTCCGCGAGCGCCTTCACCTTGCCGTTGACCGCTTCCTGCTCGGCACGACGGGTGTTGAGGATCTGGGCCGCCGCTCGTGCGATATCGAGCGAAGCAACCAGGCTGCTACGCGTCTGCGCGTCCGTGTTGTCCGCCATCTCGCGCTGGATGATCTTCAGGCGGGCGCGAGCCGCCTCGACATCTGAGAAGCTGCGCTCCAGCGTGGCCAACCGATCCGCGGCTTCGCCCGCCGTTGTCTCGGCGGCCTCAAGCCGCTCACGCGCGTCGGTTTGCCGGCCACGCTTCTGGCCGGTCGGTGTCCAGTAGAGCTCATATTGAGCTTCGACCCTATCCCTGACGCGGCGATAGGCCGCGCCGCCCATGATCGACCCGACTTCCGCCTCGAGCGTGGAGGTGACGCTGTCGCGCACGATCTGGCCGGGCGCTGTCACGGACAAGGCCTCGGTCTGGGCGACCCAAAGCAAACCGAGCGCGCCATAGGTCGCGACATCGCCGCCCCGGCTCGTGTCGCGGACCGAACCGAGCAGCGCATTCAAGCGCGCCTCGGCCTCCTCCCCTTGTGCACGGCCCTGAGGCCCCGAGACCTCGACCGATGCGCTGCGCAAGAAATGCTTGGTCACCGACCAAGGCGCGCCATCGACATCGAAAGCGACTTCGACCTCAGGACCGACTGAATCGCCAAGTGGGGCGAAGGATTGGGCCAGCTGATTGCGCGTGTTGAAGCGGACGAAGAAGGCCGCGCGCAAGGCCTCGAGAAGCGTCGACTTGCCCGTCTCATTCGGCTCGATGACGACGTTGAGGCCGTCGGTAAGGCCCTCGATCACGACGGGTGCGCGGAATTTCCGGAAATTCTTCACCGCGATGCGACGAATGACGAGGCTCATGCCGGCTCCCCCCGACTATATTCGACGAACAGGCGTTCGAGGGCCCGCTTCGCGACGGCCGCGTCCTCGCCTCCGCCTTCGATCCTAGTATTGAGCATCGCCGCCGCAGCCCCGAGCATGCCCTCGACGGCCAGATTCGCAAGGTCCGCCTCGCTTGGCCGACCTACCAGATCATCCGGGCGCACGTCGAGATAGCGCAGCTGATGGCCGATATCGTTTTCGAGGCGCCCCAGCATGCCAATTCGGTCGCCGAGACTGGTGATGCCAGCCAGCTTCAGGCGCAGGAGCGTGGTGGGCGCGTCGATCGCGCCTAAGAGCAATTCGCACTCGGCATCGAACGCCGCCTGGTCGCTGACCATCCAATCCCGCAAAAGCCACTGGAATCGACCCGTGCGGATCGGCGTGATGGACGGCTCGGCACCGGTCGACAGCTCGACGACGAGGGCCTGCCCGGGATCATCCCGCTGGAAGCGATCGACTTCGGGCGTGCCGGCATACCAGGTGCGACCATCGACGCGGAGGGCCCCGTGCCAGTCACCAAGCGCCAGATAGTCGAGGTTTGATCGGCGTGCGCGATCGGGCGCGATCTGATTCTTCGTTTCGCCTTGCGAACCAAAGTCGCGGATCGAACCGTGCGCGAGGCCGATGCGCAGCGTCGCGCCGGGCGTCTCCATGGCGTCGAAACGGGCGGTGGGATCTTCGAGATTGTGGCGATGCTCAAGCGGCGCGGGGAGCAGCCAGATGCCAGGGTTCATCTCGACCGGCTCGGGTGTCGACAAAATGACGATGTTCTCGCTCGCCCGTTGACGGACGCGATCCCATAGTCCGCCGTTGCGCGCGAAATCATGGTTGCCTGGAAGCAGCCACCAGCGACAGCTGTGACGGCTCATCCGGGATATAGCTTGTACGATCGTCCGGTCTTCTGGCCCTTCGGTATCGAAGATGTCGCCAGCTACGACGACGTGCTGTGCCCCATGCTTGACCGCCGTGTGCCCAAGTGTGTCGATTGCCTCGAACCGCGCCTCGCTAAGGGCGGCCCGGACTTCGGGCTCGAAGCGCCCATAAGGTTTGCCGAGTTGCCAGTCAGCAGAATGGATGAACTTCAAAATACGTCCCCCTAGTCACGCGCTCCCGATCCTCGCTAAGCGCGAGAAGTTCTCGGCCTCCGCCGGCTCGAACTTAACAGCCTGGACAATGCTCGGCACCCTCAAAAATCCGGCCACCTTTTGCTCGCTTCCAACCCCGCTCGCTAGGCCAAGTAACGCGTCAGGCGCTCGTGCAGCCTGGCCAAGCAAGGGCCGCCTGCAGCACAGCGTGGGCTTCCTTTATGAGCGTCACGTCGCGCTCCCACTGGCCATCCGGCCCACCGCGGAATTGTTAGCGTCCGCGCTCGTGGTGTAATTTTCGGTGGAGATTTAGGTGCTGCTGGTG
>NZ_LSHM01000075.1:0-36290 GCF_001557175.1 Blastomonas sp. CCH9-A1 | reverse complement strand
CGAAGACTTATGAGCGAAGCGAATTAGTCGAAGCTGGGTGAGGGTGAAAATGCGCTACCGCTGCTCTGCCTCACCCTCATCCAACTGCGCCTAGTCGGCTCCGCCGACAAGGCTCGGTATCCTTCTCCCCTCAAGGGAGAAGGTGCCGACGCGTCAATTTAACCGGGTGCCAAGCTCGGCGACGGTGCGATCAACCAGCGCCTGGTCGGCTTCGGCGCCATGGTTCTCGGCGATCAGCTTCGCGGCCGCGCCAGTCGCTGCCTTGGCGACCTTCTCGCGAATTTCAGCCACCGCAGCGCGCTCGGCAGCGGCGATCTTGTCGGTCGCCATTTTCTGGCGGCGCGCGATCAGGTTTTCCGCATCGGTGCGCGCCTTGGCAAGCACGGCTTCGGCTTCGGCTTCGGCACGGGCGTTCATGTCTGCGGCTTCTTTCGATGCCGCCGCCAGCTTCGCCTCATACTCCGCGCGAAGCTTCTCGGCTTCAGCACGCAGCGCCTGGGCTTCGTCGAGTTCGGCCTTGATCCCGGCGATCTTGGCGTCGAGCGACGCTGCGACCATCGCCGGAACCTTTTTCCACAGGATGATGCCGATCAGCACCAGCATCGCCGCCGAAACGAAGAACGTGGCGTTGAGCAGATGGACGCCGCCCACCGAGGGATCGGCATGTTCGCCCGCCGCAGCGGCAAGAATGGCGATATCAAGCATCGGCCAGCGCTCCCTTTACCGCACGATTGACTTGCGGCTTGGTGATCTTTGCCGGGGTCAACCGGGCGACGATATCCTGGGCGGCTTCGACGGCCACGGCTTCGATCTCGGTCAGAGCGGCAGCCTGCTGAGCAGCAATCGCCTCTTCCGCATCGGCCAAGTGTAGCGCGATGCCGGCATCGGCCTCGCGCACCTTGGCTTCGGCTTCGCGGGCACCCTTGGCCTTGGCTTCCGCGGTCACGGCGAGTGCCGCGTCACGGGCCCGGGCATGGGCAACGCGATATTCTTCCTCGATCTCGTCGGCGCGAGCGTGCGCGGCCTTGGCAGCGGCGATGTCGCCGGCGATCTTCGCCTTGCGCTGATCGACCGTGCCCTGGATCTTGGGAAACATCGAACGCCCGATGACGAAATAAATCAGCCCGAACGTGATCACCAGCCAGAAAAGCTGGGACCCGTAAGTGGTCATGATCTGGTCTATCTGAGGCATATCGAAGCTATCCGTGGATCAGAATCTAAAGGTGTGGACGGGGCCGGCGCGATGACCGGCCCCGGTCCGACACAAATCAGGCAACGAAGATCAGGATCATCGCCACGACGAACGCCAGCAGGCCGAGAAGTTCGGCAGCGGCGAAGCCGATGAACAGGCGGCCCTGCTGGCCGTCGGCAGCTGCCGGGTTGCGCAGAGCGCTTTCCAGGAACGAACCGAACACGTTACCCACGCCGATGGCGGCCATGCCGGCACCGATTGCAGCCAGGCCAGCACCGACCAGTTTTGCAGCTTCTGCGTCCATTGTAATACTCCTTAAGAAACTCGATTGGATGGAAAGATTTTAGCGAAAAGAGAAAGGCTTAGTGCAGGTTCACCGCGTCGTTGATGTACAGCGAGGTGAGCAGCGCGAACACATAGGCCTGGACGACGGCGACCAGGATTTCGAGCGCGCTGATGCCGACCATCAGCGTCAGGCTCGGCAGGCCGACGAGCAGGCCATAGCCGATACCGGCATTGGTCGAATTGATGACGAAACCGGCCAGCACCTTGAGCAGGATGTGCCCGGCGGTCATCGCCACGAACAGTCGCAGGCCGAGGCTGAACGGACGCACCAGGAACGACAGCAGCTCGACCACGAAGATGAACGGGATCATCGGGAGCGGCGTGCCGTGCGGAACGAACAGCGAGAAGAAGTGGAAACCGTGACGGGCAAAACCGACGATCAGCACGATCGAGAAGCTGACGATGGCGAGCACGCCCGTGATCGTCAGATGGCTGGTCACGGTGAACGGATGCCCACCGACCACGCCGATCGGGATCAGGCCCAGGATGTTGGCGAACAGGATGAACATGAACAGCGAGAACACGTAAGGCGCATACTTGCGGCCTTCGGCGCCGATATTGGCGGTCATCATGTCGTCGATAAAGCCGGTAAAGCCCTCGACCATCAGCTGCCAGCGACCAGGAACCAGCTCGCGCTTCATGCCGCCCTGCATGAACACCCAGACCGCGACCAGCGTCAACAGCATCCACAGGGCGCTGTTGGTGAAGGTGATGGTCTGTCCAGCAAGCTCGAACCCACCATTGAAGATGGGCGCGATCTCGAACTGGTGCATCGGGTCGATTTTGCCTGACTCGGCTGCCACAACCTTACCTCTTCGTCTTAATCTTCAGGCTTATCCTGCGGAGACTGCTGATTTTTCAGCCCCGCCGAATATGCGTTGGAAACCCGGATGATGTTCCTGAAGGCCACGATGATCCCCAGAGCGAGGAACGTGATCAGGAGCCAGGGCGATGTGCCCAGCCAGCGATCGAACAGCCAGCCGAACAGCAAACCACCTGCAATTCCCCCCAGCAGATCGGCGAGCACCCGGTTGCCAAGTCGATAATTCGCATCGACCCCGCTCCCCTTGCCGCTCGCTTCGGCCTGCTCCCGCTGCGTGATATCGCGAAGCCGTTCACCGATGTGATCGATCCGCGCGTCGCCGCCGACAGGGTCTTGCCCGGGTTCGTTCTCTGCCATGTGCTTTACTCCCTGTTATCGGGCCTGAGGCTACGATGTTCAAAAAGCACGCACCCGACAGCGAGCGGACCCGCCAAGGCGCGGCCCGTTTAGAAAGGGCTGGGGTGCAAGTCAATGGTCATGCTGCGGTGCGAGAAGTCGCGCAAAAAAGCCCGGATTTTCGATGAAATCCGGGCTTGATCTGGGTTAATTCGGCGCTGCGGCTCAGGGGCAGCGCGCATCGCGCACCGGCGGACCGCTGTCCCGAGTCTTCCAGCTACCGTCCGGCGCCTGGTATTTTTCCCCCGGCCTGGTACGTGATATGGTGTTGCAGCCGGCGGTGAAGGCGAACTGCTCCACCGTCGATCCTTCGGCCGAAGCGCGGTCGGTATAGACCTGCTTGCGCTTGAGATTGATGTCGCTGACCAGTTTCTGCAGCTGCGCATCGCCGCCGCTGACAATGCCCAGATAACCGTCCGGCTTCTCGCCGATGCTGCCGTTCTCGCGCGCCGCCTCATAGGCCGGGTCGCGTTGCGCCATCGCGGGCATGGCCAGCCCCAGCGCCACGGCGCCCAGTAAGCCAGCCTTCAAAATCGCCCTGTTCATCAGAAAATCTCCGCATTCTCGTCGATCACCTCTTTGGCCTTGCCATCGAGCCGATAGACGACTTCCTGTTTGATGTTGATGTTGAGGTTGATGACGATCGGCTTGTCAGGCGCCGTCACCGTCACGCACCCGCCGAGCAATGCGGTGGCCACTGCCATCACCGTCATCTGCCCCCACGGGTTCCTCAAAATCGCCATCCTGTTCATGCCCTTCATGGACGATCCTCGCTTTCTGGGGGCTGAATGCCCGGTTTTGCCGGCGTTGTCGAATTGGGTCCCGGATTGTTCACCTGACCGGGCAGCAGCCCGAGCACACCGGGATCGGTGATATATTGCGTGTCGTAAAGCGACCGCGCCGATGTGATCAGCTGCAGGAAGGGTGCTGCAATCGTCACATTGAATTGCAACGGCAGCTTCTCCACTTGGCGGGTGAGGAAATTGCGCGAAGCCCCCTCGCCCTGGCTGAGCCCGTCGAAGCGGATCTTGGTGATGACCTCGCCCGCCAGATCCCCGTCCATCTCGACGACGAGATAACGGTAACGCAGCGATCTCAAGGCGTTGAAGGCAAAATTGGCCATCGTGCCGAGGTCTTCATAGGTCAGCTCGCCGACATAGGCGAGCGTGCCGCCATCGCCGATCACCTCGAGCCGACCGCCGCGCACATGCCCGCCATCCTTGTCGAACACGATCGGGATCACACCGGTAAACTGGCCGGTGGCGTTGATATTCTCGAAATCGAATCCGGCGAGGAACTGCGCCGCATCGACGCGGTCGACGAGGAACACCAAGCGTCGCGGCTCCTCGCTGACAAGATCGACCATACCCGGATCGAGCAGCAGCCGTCCTCCCGCAAAGGGCCATTCGCCGCCTTCCACGCGCATCTTGAAGCCAGGCAGAATCTGATAGCGAATCAGCCCGTTATAGACCGCAAAGCCCGGATTGACCTGCGCCAGCCGCACGACCTGGCCCGGTCCGGTCTCGAAGCCGAGAAGATCGGTAAACACGATCTCGCCCGCCAGCCCTGTTACCGGACCGAAAGCGGCGGCGAAATCGAGCGAATCGGTGCGGAAGCGCCCGGTGCTCGACGTGACGCCGGTGGACGACCAGTCGATCCGACCCTGCCCGGTCACCAACCCGCGCGTATTGGCGATGATGCCGAGCGCGATATTGCTGACCATTTCGGGCTGAAGGCGGTCATCGAAGGTCAGCGCGTCGACGGACAGATCGGCATGGCCTGTGACACTCGCAAGATCATGCGCGATGGCGACGCGCACGACCGGGCGCAATGTCTGCGGCTCGTCGAGAATGCCGGTCACCGCAATCCGCCCATCGGCGAGCGTCAGCCGCATGTCATCGGTGATCAGCGGCTGGAACCCCGCCGGGGCCTGACGGTCGCGCAGCAGCCATTCGTCGCCCTGCACATCGAGGATCGCATTGGCGAAGGACCAGCGTCCTGCGCCGTGCGTCAGCACGAGCGGCACCGCGCCGATGGTCGCTTCGGCATCCGCATAGGTGCCACCCAGCGCTCCGCCGAGATCGACGCTGAAATCGCCCGCAGTGATATGCGTGCCCGATTGCGCCGGGCCGATCAGCAGATCGACGTCAGACAGGCGCGCGCTACCGGGAAAATCGATGCGTACCGCACCTGCCGCCAGCGCGAGGTCGGACGATCCCAGCTTGCCTTGCAACCGGGTCGGCCCCGCCAGCCGCGCCGCCATCTGCAGGCCGCCTGGGCCTGACCGGACGATCGAGCGGCCACGATCGGGGCACAGCGTCAGCGCCTGCCGGCCGCTGGCGAAATTGGAGACACGCAATCGTTCCACACGCACGGTCTGGCAGGCGTCATACATCGCGAAACCGCCCGCCTCGCTCCAGCGCCCCTGAAGCGGTAGCGCCAGCCCCTCGACCCGGCCACCGGGAAACGGCCCGGAGAGCCGCGCGGAACCGGCAAAGTCCAGTTCGCCGCGCCCGTTCCACAAGGCCTCGAACTGCGGCAGTGCCAGCGAGGCATCGCCCGCGCTGTATGCGTCCATCGCCAGCTTGAGCGCATAGGCCCCCTGCCCGCGCGGGACGATGCGCAGTTGCGCGACGGGCAGCCCTGCCCCGCCGGTCGCAAGATTGCCCGCGAGCTGCCATTCCTCGCCCACGCGCCGGACGCTCAGGCTGTTGCCGCCGACCAGCCGCTCCCCCCGCGCACCCGACAGCGACAGGCGCGGGATGGCGAATGCGGTCTCGGCACCGCGTGCGCGCGCATCGACCGTCATCGCCAGGTCCGAACCGGGGAGTGCTCGGCGCGCCGCGCTGACCATGCGCTGCACCAGCGGCGCGATGGGGAGATTCGCGCTCGCCTTCACCGCCGAATCTAATCCCGCCAGTCGCTCGCGTGCAACCGCCAGGCTTTCGCCACGCAGATCGCCCTCGAAGCGCAAATCGGGAGACGCTCCGCCCAGCCGCACCACCGCCTTGCCCCTGGCGCCGAACCGCCGGAAACCGATTCCGGCAGTGGCAGGATCGGCCAGCGCGAGGTCGACATCGCCGTCGATCTGCTGGCCTTTGATCACAAAGCCCAGCCGCCCGCCCAGCCCATTCGCCGCAAAACCATCGGCCCGGATCGCGCCGACCGCAGGGATCAGCGCGCCTTCAACCCGGTCGAGCGCCGCATTGGCCTCGGCCCTGAGCGCGAGCGAGGATTGACCGACGGCGACACCACCCCGATCGCAAGCCAGCCCCGAAAAACGCATTGGTCCGCGAAAAGCTGGGCGTTCATCGGCGATGCTGACCGTGCCGAACAGGCTGGGCCGGTCGAGCGCGCAGCCCTGATAGGCGAGCCCCGCACCGATCGCAGCGACCTGACCCTTAAAGCCGTCGCGCAGATTGCCCCGCCCATCGGCCTTGACGCCGATCGTGCCATAAGGGCTCTCGATCCGTACGCGCGCATCGCGCAGCGTCAGGTCGAGCCGGGGCAGCCGGAAAGGCTCCTTGCTGTCGGTATAGAGCAGCTTGTCGAGGCTGCCGAAGCTGACGCGCCCCTTGTCCAGCCGACCATAGCCGCGCAGCCCCTCGACGATCACCTGGTCGATGCGCAGCCCGAACAACCCGCCGCTCACATCGACGCTGAGTCTTGCGATCGTCGCATCGGGGCGCTTCGGATCGCCCAGCACCAGGTTGCGCACTGTCTGGCGCCCGACGCCGATCGATTCGATATCGTAGCGCGCCTCGATGCCGCGCGCCTCGAGCTCGTTGCCGATGAGGTTGCGCGCGATATCCTCGCGCTGGGTCCAGGCGACCAGTCCCGCCAGGCCCAGCAATGCGACGCCATAGAGCGCCACACGCAGTGGCCAGGCCATTCGCCGCCACGCGCGGACCTGCCGCTCGGGCGGGATCGCCTCGGCCTCGGTATCGGGATCGCTCATCGTCACCTGAATGGCTTGCAAAGCATCGCGTTGCAACGACGCAGCGGCAAAGCCGTTCCGACAAAGCGTTTGCCCGTGCGGGGGCGAGAGATTAACCTCAAACCATGTCCTCTTCACTGCCCCTGCTGGCCGATGCCGAGCTGCCGGATCTTCCGGCGGGCGGGCATCACGGCGCAGGCCATCGTGCCCGGCTTAGGGAGCGCTTGCTGAACACCGACGGAACCGGGCTGCATGATCATGAAATCGTGGAATATCTGCTCACGCTCGCGATCCCTCGCCGCGATACCAAGCCGCTCGCCAAGCAACTGATCGACCATTTCGGCTCGCTGGCGGGTGTGCTCACCGCCGATGGCGACTCACTGCGCGCGGTGCCCGGCATGGGCGAAACGAGCGCGGCTGCGTTGAAGATCGTCCAGGTCGCGGCGCGGCGGCTGGTGAGCGAGCCGGTCCGCCGGCAGCCGATATTGTCGAGCTGGCAAGCCTTGCTCGACTATCTCAGGCTCGACATGGCGCATCTGACGCGCGAGCGGGTGCGCGTGCTGTTCCTCAATGCCAAGAACATGCTGATCAGCGATGACGTGATGTCCGAAGGTTCGGTCGATCAGGCGGCGATCTACACCCGCCAGGTGATCAAGCGCGCGCTCGATCTCGGCGCGGTGTCGCTGATCCTGGTGCACAACCATCCCAGCGGCAATCCGCAGCCCAGCAAGCAGGACATCCAGATCACCCGCGAGATCATCGAGGCCGGCAAGCGGCTGGGCATCGGCGTGCACGATCATATCATCATCGGGCTGGATGGGCACAGCAGCATGCGGTCGATGGGGCTGATTTGACGCCTCACGAGCGCACCCAATCCGTCATCCTGAACTTGTTTCAGGACCCATCGTGCCCCATTCGCCGAAGCCGCTTAGGGCGAAATGGGCTCTGAAACAAGTTCAGGGTGACGATCTCGGCAACCGAAGGTGATTGGAAACGCCCCTTCCCCTCATCCGCCGCATCCGCCATAGACCCGCGCCATGCCCTCCGCCGCCCAACATTATGACGTGATCATCCTCGGCGCAGGCGCAGCGGGGCTGTTCTGCGCGGCGATTGCCGGGCAGCGGGGCAAGCGGGTGCTGGTGATCGATCATGCCGAGGCACCGGGAAAGAAGATCCTGATCTCGGGCGGCGGGCGATGCAATTTCACCAATATCCACACCCAGGCCGATCGCTATATCAGCGCCAACCCGCATTTCGCCAAGTCGGCGCTCGGGCGCTACAGCCCGCAGGATTTCATCGATCTGGTGGATAGCCATGGCATCGCCTGGCACGAAAAGACGCTGGGCCAGCTGTTCTGCGACGGCTCGGCGAAGCAGATCGTCGCGATGCTGCTGGCCGAGTGCGACAAGGGCATCGTCACCATCGCGCTCGGCCATGCCATCCGCGCGGTCGAGCATGCCGATGGGCGCTATCGCGTCAGCTGGGGCGATCGCAGCGCCGAGGCTCCTGCCCTGGTCATCGCCACGGGCGGGCCCTCGATCCCTAAGATGGGCGCGACCGGCTTTGCCTATGATCTCGCGCGGCAGTTCGGCCTCAAGGTGGTCGAGCCGCGCCCCGCGCTGGTGCCGCTGACGCTGGGCGGCGACGAGACGTTGTTCCGCTCGCTCTCGGGCGTTGCGACCGACGTCGTCGCGCGCGCGGGCAAGGCGCTGTTCCGCGAGGCGGCGCTGTTCACCCACAAGGGGCTGTCGGGCCCTGCGATCTTGCAGGTTTCGAGCTATTGGCGGCATGGCGATCCGGTGGCGATCGATTTCCTGCCCGACGCCGCCCCCGGCTGGCTGACCGAGGCCAAGCGCCAGCAGCCGCGCGCGACGCTGCGCAGCACGCTGGGCGCCATGCTGCCCGACCGGCTCGCCGCGACACTGGCCGACCGAGTAGGCGGCGATGCGAGGCTCGCGGATATGCCCGACCGGGTGCTGGGCGAAGCAGAGAAGCGGCTCTCCGGCTGGACCTTCCACCCCAACGGTACAGAAGGCTATGCCAAGGCCGAAGTTACCGCGGGCGGCATCAGCACCGACACTCTGTCATCGCAGACCATGGAGGCACGCAAGGTGCCAGGCCTGTATGCGATTGGCGAAGCGGTCGATGTCACCGGATGGCTGGGGGGCTATAACTTCCAATGGGCATGGGCGAGCGGGCACGCCGCAGCAACGGCAATTTAGAACCAATTCGGTGGTAACTTGTCTCGTCCGCCCGCGTTTCAACCGATTGCACAAACATCCATAATGGATATTTCTTTGTGCGATCGCTTTGCATAAGCGAAAATTTACCAATTCGGCCGATGGGTATCGGCGATGTCGGTGTCTTTGCCTCCCTCACAAGGCCCTGCACGGCCAGCTGATAGCGGGATCAGCCTTGCCGTGCTCGTTCAGGGGGTGGTGGTGACGCTCGCGCTGCTGGCTGCCATCCTGGCGCCACCGGAGGAAGGGCCAATGATGGTCATTCCGCTGGATGGTGGGGGCATGGGTCAGACCATAAGCTGGGCATCGGGTGACGGGGCCGCCCTGATCGGCACAGGCCCCTTGCCCGGCTCGATCCTGGTCTATGGCAAGCGCAAGCAGGTCACGGAAGCCGCCTGGCATCATAACGGCCTTGTCATCAAGGCACCCGCAATTTTCTGCGGCAGTTTGTCCTCTACACCCAGGAAGAGTTGAGCGTCGCATGGAACTGACTGGAATTCGCAAGAACGGTGCCTTTGCGCTGATCGTCATTGCATGGCTGTGTGTGGCCGTCATCGCGGGCATCAGCCTGTACACCGCCAGCGGCTGGGCTCCGGTCGCTATCGCAGTCGCTGTTACCCTCATTCCGAGCGTGATCGTGCGCAGCGGCCGTGCCGACAGCACTACGCGGATCATTCTCGGCGGCACCATGCCCGTCTATCCCGCGATCATGCTCTACCAGGCAGCCGGATCCAGCCTGCAGATGGACGTGCACATGGTCTTCTTCGCACTGCTGGCCACATTGGTGGTGATGTGCGACTGGCGCGCGATCGTCGCCGGAACAGCCGTGATCGCGGTGCACCATCTGGGCGCGAACCTGCTGATCCCCGCCTGGGTCTTTCCCGATGGAGCCGATCTGCCGCGCGTCCTGCTGCATGCCGTCATCGTGCTGATCGAGGCGGCGGTGCTGATCCAGATTTCTCTCCAGCTCGAGCAGATGATCGAGCGGCAGGCCGAAGCCAGGCGCGAGGCCGAACGGCTGGAGCAGGAAGCCGCCAGCACCCGCGACGCCATCGCCGCCAAGCAGAATCAGGTCATCGGCGCGCTCGGCCAGGGGCTCAAGGCGATGGCGCGCAACGACCTGACTGCGCGGATCGACCAGGCCTTCCCGGACGAATATGAACAGCTTCGCGCCGATTATCACGACGCGCTCGAGGGGATGCGGCAGTCGCTCGACAAGATCTCGGGCGTCGCGACGCGCATCGACGAAAGCGCAGGCGATGTCAGCCATGCGTCGAACGACATGGCCGATCGCACCGAACGGCAGAGCGCGACGCTGCACGACACCGTGGCGACCATCCGCACGGTCAGCGACTCCATTTCGGACACCGCAAACCGCGCGGTCGAGGCACGACATGTCCTCGACGCTGCCCAGGACGAGGCGGAGAAATCGGCCGGTATCGTCGAGCGCGCTCGTGTGGCAATGACCAATATCGAGCATTCGGCGCGCGAGATCGACCAGATCATCGAAGTCATCGAAGGGCTGTCGTTCCAGACCAACCTGCTCGCGCTCAATGCCGGCGTCGAGGCAGCACGCGTCGGCGAGGCCGGCAAGGGCTTTGCCGTGGTGGCATCCGAAGTTCGCGCGCTCGCGCAGCGCTCGGCCGATGCCGCGCAGGACATCAAGACCAAGATCGGCGCGTCGAACGAGCAGATTGCCCTGGGCGTATCGGTGGTCAGCGAAACCAGCGAGACGCTCGAGCGGATCACCACGCGCATCCTGCAAATCAGCGAATTCGTTGCGACCATTGCCGGATCGGTGGAAAGCCAGGCGGCCAGGCTGCGCGAGGTCAACGGCACCGTCGGCGCGCTCGACGGCATTACCCAGCAGAATGCCGCGATGGTCGAGGAAACCAGCGCCGCCGCCCGGTCGCTCGCCGAACAGTCGCGTACCCTGGCCCAGGAAATCAGCCGTTTCCGGCTACAGCAAGCCGCCGCGTACCAGGCCGCGCCTGCGCTCGCGCGCGCTGCCTGACCTCCGGCGGACTGCCCGGCGTGCCGCAACCGATTGCCATTGTGCTTTCGTGCCAAAGCCGCTAGAAGCGCAGCCTTGCAGCGAAGCCGGATTTTGGGCCTCGCGCGCGGTTTCGCCGAAGATGCGGAGCCTTCGCATCATCACACGAATTGAAATCCCATGCCTTTTGATACCGTTCCCGCCGTTCTGTCGGACGCGCTCGATGCGCACGGCTATGACACGCTCACCCCCGTCCAGCAGGCCGTGCTGGAGCCCGAGGCACAGGGCCGCGACCTGATCGTCTCGGCGCAGACCGGATCGGGCAAGACCGTCGCCTTCGGGCTTTCGATGGCGCCAGAGCTGATCGGCGAGGATGGCCGCGTTCGCCAGGGCACGGCGCCGCTGGCGCTGATCATCGCGCCGACGCGTGAACTGGCGCTGCAGGTCAGCCGCGAGTTCATGTGGCTCTATGGCCCCGCCGGTGCGCGCATCGCCACCTGTGTCGGCGGCATGGATGCCTCGCGCGAGCGGCGCAATCTGGGCTATGGCGCGCAGATCGTGGTCGGTACGCCAGGGCGCCTGCGCGATCATCTCGAGCGCGGCGCGCTCGACCTCTCGGCGCTCAAGGTCGCG
Source organism: Blastomonas sp. CCH9-A1 (assembly GCF_001557175.1). NCBI lineage: Bacteria > Pseudomonadati > Pseudomonadota > Alphaproteobacteria > Sphingomonadales > Blastomonadaceae > Blastomonas > Blastomonas sp. CCH9-A1. The sequence goes on along the minus strand of NZ_LSHM01000075.1, from coordinate 24,731 downwards.
GTGCTCGACGAGGCCGACGAAATGCTCGACATGGGCTTCCGCGAGGATCTGGAAGAAATTCTCGACGCGACGCCCGAAGGCCGCCGCACCTTGCTGTTCTCGGCCACCATGCCCAAGCCGATTGTGGCCCTGGCCAAGCGCTATCAGCACGATGCGCACAGAATCTCGACGGTGAGCGAAGAGCGCGGCCATGGCGATATCGACTATATCGCCTGCACCGTCGCGCCTTCGGACACCGAAAACGCCGTTGTCAACCTGCTGCGCCTGTACGAGGCGGAGACCGCGATCCTGTTCTGCGCGACGCGCGACAATGTGCGGCATCTGCATGCGAGCCTGATCGAGCGCGGCTTTTCCGCCGTCGCCTTGTCGGGCGAGCACAGCCAGAACGAGCGCAACCAGGCGCTGCAGGCGCTGCGCGACCGGCGCGCGCGCGTCTGCGTGGCGACCGATGTGGCGGCACGCGGCATCGACCTGCCCGGCCTGTCGCTGGTCATTCATGTCGAGCTGCCGCGCGATGCCGACACGCTCAAGCACCGTTCGGGCCGCACCGGCCGTGCGGGCAAGAAGGGCACCGCGCTCATGATCGTGCCCTATCCGCGCCGCCGCCGGCTCGAGCAGATGCTGCGCGGCGCGAACATCCCGGCGCAATGGATCAATCCGCCCTCGGCCGAAGACATCCGCCAGGCCGACCGCGACCGCCTGCTCGAGCGGCTGCGCGCACCGGTCGAGGCCGAGGAGACCGATCGCGAACTCGCCCAGGCGCTGCTCGCAGAACGCAGCGCCGAGGACCTCGCCGTGATGCTGGTCCAGGCGCACCGCGCACAAATGCCTGCGCCCGAAGAGCTGCTCGACGCCAGCGCCCCGCCGCCGCAGCGCGAGCGTGGCCCCCGCCCCGGCTTCGAGGACACGGTCTGGTTCGAGATGAATATCGGCCGCCGCCAGAACGCCGATCCGCGCTGGCTGCTGCCGCTGCTGTGCCGACGCGGACACATCACCCGCAGCGAGATCGGGGCGATCCGGCTGGGCGACGACAGCACCCATTTCGAAATTCCGCGAGCCATGGCGGAGCGCTTTGCCGAGGCCGTGAAGCGGACGTCGGGCGGCGAGGATGGCGATGAAGGCAGCGTGATCATCACCACCGCCGACGGCCCCCCCGCCTATCGCCCGCGCTCGGGCCCGCCGCCGCGCGGCGATTGCCGCGACGGATCGGGGTCGGGCAAGAAGGGCCGCGGCAATGCGCCGCTCAAGCCGCGCTACGAGCCGCGCAGCGATGGCGAACGTCGCCCGCCGCGCGAGGATGGCGAGCGCAAGCCCTATGGCGAACGCAAGCCTGCGGGCGATCGCAAGCCGCAGGGCGACAGGAAACCGTTTGGCGACAAGAAGCCGTTCGGTGATCGCAAGAGCTTTGGCGACAAGAAGACCCAAGCCGATCGCGCGTCCTATGCCGACAAGCCCGCACGCGGTCCGCGCGGAGATGGCCCGCGCGCTGGCGGTCCCGGGGGCAAGCCGCGCTTCGAAGGCAAGCCACGTCCGGCGGGAAAGCCCGGCGGCAAGCCATTCGCCAAGCGGCCCAAGGGCTGAAGCGTTCAATCGGGTTACCGGATTCCGCCGACCTGCTCCCCTCCCTGCAAGGGAGGGGCCGGGGGTGGGTAAGTCGTTAGAGAACCACCGTCCGCATTATCTCGCTTTGACCCACCCCTAACCCCTCCCTTGCAGGGAGGGGGAACGCGCATAATCAGGGATTGGTGCGATCGGGACGCTCCACCGTCTCGCCACCCAGCGCGCGGTAGAGCGTCACGCGATTGCTCGCCTCGACCAGCTGCGTCGCCAGCAGCGTGCGCTGCGCCTGATAGAGCGAGCGTTGGGCATCGAGGCTGGTGAGGAAGCTGTCGAGCCCGCCGCGATAGCGCATGTCGGTCAGGCGATAGCTATCCTCCGCCGCATCGACGAATGATCGGTTGGCGCGGAGCTGTTCGGTGATCGTGCCACGCCGCGCCAGCGCATCGGCGACATCGCGGAACGCCGCCTGGATCGCGCCTTCATAGCCCGCCAGCGCCGCATCGCGCTGTGCCCGGGTCTGCGCCACGCCAGCCTTGGCCGCGCCGCCGGCAAAGATCGAATAGCGCACCGTCTCACCCACAGAATAGTTGAACGCCGCGCCGGTAAACAGGGTGGAGAGCGCGTTGCTCGCCAGGCCTGCCAGCCCGGTCAGCGTGATGCGCGGGAACAGCGCGGCGCGCGCTGCGCCGATCTCCGCATTGGCGGCGCGCAGTTCATATTCGGCCTGCAGCACATCGGGGCGACGCAGCAATATGGTCGAATCGAGCCCGGCGGGCAGCACCCGCACCGCATCGCCCGCATCGGCGATCGACTGCGGGAGCAACGCCTCGTCGAGCGGCGCGCCGACGAGCAGTTGCAGCGCGTTCACATCCTGCGCCAGCGCGGTGGTCTGCTGCGCGATATCGGCCTCTGCGGTCGCAAGAATCTGTTCGGCCTGGCGCAGATCGGTGCGCGGGGCAATGCCGCCATCGAGCCTGAGCCGGGTCAGCTTCACGCGTTCACGCGCATTGGCGGCTGTGTCCTCGGCCAGCTTGAGCAGCGACCTGTCGGCGGCATAGGTGAGCCACGCATCGGCGATATCGCCGATCAGCGTCAGCCGCGTCGCGCGCGCCGCCGCTTCGGTGCGGAAATAACGGTTGAGCGAGGCATCCGAGAGCGACTGCAACCGCCCGAACAGGTCCAGCTCGAACGCGGTGGTGCTAAGATCGGCGGTATAGCGCGTACCCGCCGTCGATCGGCTAGCCGCCGGGTTGTTGCCGATATCGATATCCTGATTGCGGTTCTGATTGGCCGTGCCATTGTCGAACTGCGTGCGGTTGGCCTGCGCGTTGATCTGGGGCAGCTGCGCGGCGCGCTGGATGCGAAACTGCGCGCGCGCCGCCTCGATATTGGCCGCCGCCACGCGCAAATTGCGGTTGTTGGCCAGCGCCTGCTCGATCACCTGCACCAGCCGCGGATCGGCAAAGACCTCGCGATAGCTCATCACCGGCAGAGCGGCTTCGCTTTGCGCGAGATAGGCATCGCCGATTGGCCAGGAAGCGGGCACCGGCAGATCCGGCTGCACATATTTGGGTGCCATCGAGCAGCCCGCGAGCAGCGCCAGCGCGATCAGGGGAGCACAATGTTTCATGCAGCGCCCTCACCCGGCTTCGGCTCGCCGATATGAAGCTTCTTGAGCGTATCGCGCGTCGTCCGGCGGACGAGCACGAAGAACAGCGGGATGAAGAAGATCGCCAGCACCGTTGCGGTCAGCATCCCGCCGATCACCGAGGTGCCGATGGCGATGCGGCTGTTCGCTCCGGCCCCGCTCGACAGTGCCAGCGGCAACACGCCGAAGATGAAGGCAAGGCTGGTCATCAGGATCGGACGGAGACGCAAGCGGGCCGCTTCAAGCGCCGCATCGATCACCCGCGCGCCACGCTTCTCGGCCTGTTCGGCAAATTCGATCACCAAAATGGCGTTCTTCGCTGCGAGCCCCATGGTGGTGAGCAGACCAATCTGGAGGTACACGTCGTTCTCCAGCCCGCGCAGCGTAACCGCGAAGATTGCTCCGACAAGGCCGAGCGGGATGACCAGCATCACCGCAACCGGGATCGTCCAGCTTTCATAGAGCGCGGCGAGGCACAGGAACACGACGAGCAGCGAAAGCGAATAGAGCAAGGGCGCCTGGCCCGAGGACAGCCGCTCCTGGAACGACAGGCCCGACCACGCGACGCTGACGCCGGGTATCTGCTTGGCCAGCTCCTCGATCCGGTCCATCGCCGCGCCCGAGCTCTGCCCCGGTGCCGCCTGGCCCTCGTACTGGAAGCTGGGATAGCCCTGGAAGCGCGATAGCGTGGTCGGCGTTGTCGACCAGCGCGTCCGGGCAAAGGCGCTGAACGGCGCCATCTGGCCGTCATTGCCGCGCACGAACCAGCGACCGATATCGTCGGGCGTTGCGCGATAGGGCGCATCGGCCTGCACGAACACGCGCTTCACTCGTCCGCGATCGATGAAGTCGTTGACATATTGTCCACCCCAGGCCGCGGACAAGGTGGTGTTCACGTCATTCTGGTTGAGGCCGAGCGCAGCGAGCTTGGGCTGATCGATATCGACCTGCAGCGTCTGCACATCGGGCAGCTCGCCCAGCCGCACGCCGGCCAGCACGGGATCATTTTCCGCAAGTTCCAGCAGCTTGTCCCGCGCTTCTGCGAACTCCTCGCGGCTCATGCCGCTGGTGTTCTGCAGCTGCAGGCTGAAACCGTTGGTCTGGCCGAGGCCCCGGATCGCCGCCGGGACCAGCACGTTGACCTGTGCATCGCGGAACGCCGAAAAGGCCTTGGTCGCGCGCTCGCTAATCGCGTCTGCGCTATCCTCGGCAGCCGTCCGCTCGGACCAGTCGACGAAATTGACGAAGCCCTGGCCGGTATTCTGCCCCGCCGCGCCCTGCCCGCCGCCGGCGACGCTGAACATCACCGCGATGTTCCTGCGCTCGTCGTTCAGCATGTATTTCTCGATCGCCAGCTGAACCTCTCGGGTGCGGCCTTGCGTGGCACCTGCGGGCAGGCGGAACTGCAGACGCGCCGCACCCTGGTCTTCCACCGGCAGGAACCCGGTCGGCAGCCGGACGAACAGCGCCACCAGCAGCACCAGCACGATCGCATAGATCGCCAGGAACAGCCATTTGCGATCGACCACCTTCTCCACCGCCGCGACATAGCGATCGGTCCCGCGCGCAAAGCCATGGTTGAACCAGTGCTGCGCGCGTTCGAGCTTCTCTGCGCCCCAGGGCCAGCGGCGATGCAGACCGGTCTGCGAATCGGAACCGTCGTGCCTCTTCTGCTTGAGCAGGGTCGCAGTCAGCGCCGGACTGAGGATCAGCGCGACGAGCGCGGAGAGCACCATCGCCGAGACGATGGTGATCGAGAACTGACGATAGATGACGCCAGTGGAACCGCCGAAAAACGCCATCGGCAGGAACACCGCGGAGAGCACGACGGCGATCGCGACCAGCGCGACCTGGATCTCGCCCATCGACTTGATCGTCGCTTCCTTGGGCGTCATTTCGGGATTTTCCTCGAGCAGGCGCTCGACATTTTCCACCACGACGATCGCGTCATCGACCAGCAGGCCGATCGCCAGCACCAGCCCGAACAGCGTCAGCGTGTTGATCGAGAAATCGGCGAGATAGAAGATCGCGAAGGTGCCGAGCAGCACCACCGGCACCGCAATGGTGGGGATCAGCGTCGCGCGCCAGCTCTGCAGGAACACGAACATGACGATGACAACGAGGATCACCGCCTCGATCAGCGTCTGCACGACCTCCTCGATCGACAACCGGATAAAGGCGGTCGAATCATTGGCATAGGCGACATTGTAGCCCGGCGGAAAGCTTGGCTTGGCATCGGCAACAGCCTTTTTCACCAGATCGGCGGTGGCCAGCGCATCGGCACCCGGCGCCAGCGAGATGGCGAGGCCTGCGCCGGGATGGCCATTGATGCGGCTTGACGCCGAATAATTTTCCGCGCCCAGCTCCACCCGCGCGACATCGCCCAGCGTCACGATGGCACCGCTCTGTTCGGACTTGAGGATGATCGCCTTGAACTCGTCGACGGTGCGCAGCCGCGACTGCGAGGTCACGGTCGCATTCAGCCGGTTGCTCTCGGGCTGGGGAAGGCCACCGACCTCGCCTGCCACGACCTCGGTATTCTGATTGCGGATCGCAGTGATGATGTCGCCAGGCATCAGCCCGACCGACGCGAGCCGGTCCGGATCGAGCCAGATGCGCATCGCATATTGCGAGCCGAACACGTTGGTCTCGCCCACGCCTTCGATGCGCGACAGCGTGTCCTGCAGATTGGAGACGAGAAAGTCGGAAACGTCGATATTGGTGCTGCGGTCGGTCTCGTCATAGACGCCGACGATGAACAGGAAGTCCGGGTTGGACTTGGTGACGCGCAACCCCTGCTGCTGCACCTGCTGCGGCAAACGCGCCAGCGCCTGTTGCACCTGGTTCTGCACCTGGACCTGCGCGATATCGGGATCGGTGCCCTTTTCGAACGTGGCACTGATCGTCACCTGCCCGCGCGAGGTCGAGCTCGAATTGAAATAGAGCAGCCCGTCGATGCCGGTCAGCTGTTGCTCGATGATCTGGGTGACGCTGTTTTCCAGCGTCTCGGCAGAAGCGCCGGGAAAGGTCGCACGGATATTGACCTGGGGCGGCGCGACATCGGGATATTGCTCGACCGGGAGCAGATAGATCGCGCCGATCCCGGCGAGCATCGTGATGATCGCAAGCACCCAGGCAAAGATCGGCCGTTCGATGAAGATGCGCGACATCGCCGCGCCTCAGCTTTTCTTGTCGGGTCGGGGTGCCGCGATTACCTGCGGCTTGCTGGCGGGGACGGGACGGATCGGCGCGCCGGGCCTTACCTTGCCCAGGCCCTGCACGATCACCTTGTCACCGGGTTTGAGGCCCTGGGTCACGACCCAGTCATTGCCGACCGCGCGTTCCGCCTTGACCTTGCGCTCGGCCGCCTTGTTGCCGGTATCGACGACGAACACGCTGGCGTCGCCGCGCGCATTATGGGTGACAGCAGCCTGGGGCACCAGGATCGCATTGGTGTTGATCGCCTGGTCGAACCGCGCGCGCACGAACATCCCCGGCAGGAGCAGACCCTGCGGATTGGCAAAGCGGGCGCGCAGCGTCACCGTTCCGGTGGCGGCGTTGACCATCACTTCGGAAAACTGCACCGTCCCGCGTGGTCCGTATTCGCTGCCATCCTCGAGGATCAGCGACACCTCGGCGCTGGCAGGCACTGCCCCGCCCTGCGCCAGCGATCGGCGCAGCGCGAGCAGATCGGCGCTCGACTGCTGGATATCGACGAACACCGGATCGACGCCCTGGATCACCGCGAGCGGTTGGGCCTGGTTGCCGGTGACCAGCGCACCCACGGTGAACAGCGAACGACCGATGCGACCACTGATCGGCGCAGGCACCCGGGTGAACTGCAGGTTCACATTGGCGGTCTGCACCTGCGCGCGGCCCTGCTGCACCGCGGCGGCGGCCTGGCGCGCGGCGGCCTGCGCATCGACATAGTCCTGCATCGCGACCGCCTGCGCTTCGGCCAGCGGCTTCAGACGCTCGGCGCGGATGCGCGTGGCCTCGGCATTGGCGATCGCGCTGTTGAGGTTGGCGCTCGCCTCGGCAGTCGCCGCGCGGTACAGGCGCTGGTCGATTTCATACAGCGTCTGCCCGGCGCGGACATAGGCGCCTTCGGTGAAGAAACGCCGCCGGATCAGGCCGGTGACCTGCGGACGCACCTCGGACATCTCGAACGCGGCGATGCGGCCTGCAAGCTCGACCGCTACCGGTACAGAACTGGTTTTCGCGACAACAAAGCCGACCTCCGGCGTCGGGCGTTGCCGCCCCTTGCCTTCATCGCCGGCAGAACAACCGGCGAGCGACAGTGCCGCCAGACCGATCACGGCATAGCGCATGACGAACGTTCGTGTGGGGCGAACGGAAAGCGGAATGGCTAACTCGCAGAAACCTGGGGGACACCGTATACGATGGTTGCTTCGTATCTAGCGGGTTAACCCATGATAGGGCAAGATTGTTTCCTTAGTTGCAAATTTTTTGCCGGATTCCGCTAAAAAGCCTTGCTCAGGCGTGGCCAACCTCCTTGATCGGCACGCTCGCATCGGCGAGTTGTTCAAGATCGAGCGGGATCGCATCGAGAATGGCCTTGCGGCCCTGGACGTAATCCTTGGTGGCATTGACGCAATCGAGCGCGATGACCTTGCCGCCGCGCAGATACACGACCGAGAAGCTGCGGCTCGCCGGATCGCCGCGCACCAACTCCTGATCGTAATCGACCGACAGGCCCACGGTTTGCAGCCTGAGATCATACTGGTTCGACCAGAACCAGGGAATCGCGTTATAGGCCTGCGCCTGATCGAGAATGTGCGCTGCGGCAACCTTCGCCTGGTCGTTGGCATTCTGCACCGATTCCAGCCGGATGACCCGATCGTTCGCAAATGCATTGGCATGCGCGGCGCAATCGCCGATCGCATAGACATGCGGCAGGCTGGTGCGACAGAATTCATCGACATCGACGCCGTTGCCACCGGCCGCTCCTGCGCTGATCAGCGGGCCGGTCTGCGCGATGATGCCGATGCCGACGATGATCATGTCCGCCGCAATCCGCTCGCCATTGCCGCATTGCACCGCAACGGCATGACCCGAATCATCGGTCTCGATATGGTCGACGGTATAGCCGGTGCGCAGATCGACGCCGTGCGCCCGATGCTCCTCCTCGAAAAACGCCGATAGCGCGGGGCCCGCGACGCGCGACAGCACCCGATCAAGCGCCTCGATCAGCGTCACCTGCTTGCCGAGCTTGCGCATCACTGCCGCCGCCTCGAGCCCGATATAGCCCCCGCCGATGATGGCAACGCTCTGTGTCGTCTCCATGCGCGCCATGATCTTGTCGACATCGGCGCGAGTGCGCACGGCGAAGACATTGCGCGCATTGCTGCCCTGGCAATCAAGCATCCGCGGCGTGCCGCCGGTGGCCCAGATCAGCGTGCCATAGCCCACGCTCGCACCGCCGCTCAGCGTCAGGCTCTGCGCCACCGGATCGACCGCGGTGACGCGCTTGCCGACCTGCAGGTCAATTCCCCGCTCGGTCCAGAAGGCTTCGGGGCGCAGCAGGATGCGGTCGAACGGCTTGTCGCCCGCCAGATATTCCTTGGACAGCGGCGGCCGCTCATAGGGCGGGAAAGATTCGTCGCCGATCAGACCGATCGTGCCTTCAAAGCCCATCTGGCGCAGGCAAATGGCGGCCTGGGCTCCGGCATGGCCTGCCCCCACGATCGCGATGTCATAGCTGTCCTGCACGGCACTCCCTCCTCAAGATCCAGCCCCCTGCCCTTACGGCATCGCCAGCCATCTGCCGGTTGCGGTCGCGGAAAACAAGCCCGCAAGCGACGCAGGCAATTCTTGGCGCAGACAAAGTGCAATTTGGTTTGACCGCGGCGCATCGTCCAATTATAGGGCGCGACCTGCACCGGCCATTGGCCCGTGCTGGCCTGGATGGCGGAGTAGCTCAGCTGGTTAGAGCGGCGGAATCATAATCCGTAGGTCGGGGGTTCAAGTCCCTCCTCCGCTACCAACCCGGATTGTCCACCAGTGACCCACTGAGGCCACTGGCAGACATTTTTCGAGGAAAATCAAATATTTTTCGCGTCCCGTTGCGTACGCCGGCGTCCCGGTGCGACCGGCTGCGGCCACCCACGGCGATTTGGATTGGGGGTATTTTGGGGGTATTTTTCGGCTGTCCCCAAAACAGGCGATACCCCCAGATGGCTTTGAAAGAACTTGAGGTCAAATACGCCACCAAGCGGCAGCGCCCCTACAAGCTGTCCGATGGAGAAGGCCTGCACCTGCTCGTCCAGCCGAACGGATCGAAGCTCTGGCGCCTGAAATACCGCTTCGACGGCAAGGAAAAACTGCTGAGCTTCGGCAAATATCCGACCGTCACGCTGGCGATCGCCCGCGAGAAGCGGACCGAAGCCAAGCGGCTGCTCGATCAGGGTGAGGACCCCGCCGAGGCCAGGAAGCGGGCGAAGAAGCAGAGGGCCGCGCTCAAGCTGTTCGAAGAGATTGCGCGGGCCTGGCACGCCAATCGTATTGAAGGGCTGGACTCGGCCCATGCCCTGCGCGTCATCAACCGGATGGAGCGCGACGTCTTTCCGGTCATCGGGAAGCGTCCGATCACGGAAATCGACCCGCCCGAGATTCTCGAGATGATCCGCGCGGTCGAAGCGCGCGGCGCCCTCGATATCGCCCGTCGCCTCAAGCAGAACGTCAGCCAGATCTATCGCTTCGCGATCGCGAGCGGCTGGGCGACCATCGATCCGACGCTCGGCCTCAACGATGCGCTCAAGCCCAAGCCGCCCGTCAGGCACATGGCGCGCGTGCCGCTCGCGGAGTTTCCGAAGCTGGTGCGAGCGATCTTCGCCTATGACGGCGAGGACACGCCGCGCCGCCGCGAGATCACCCGTGACGCGCTGCTGTTCACCTTGCTCACATGGGTCCGAACCAGCGAAACCCGCTTCGCGGCCAGGGACGAGTTCGAGGATCTCTATGGACCGAACCCGCTATGGCGTCTGTCGCCGGAGCGCATGAAGATGGAACGTGAGCATCTTGTTCCGCTGTCCCGCCAGGCCGCAATGATCGTTCAGCGCCGCTTGCAGGCGACGAACGATGCGTTCCTCTTTCCCGGAGCCAAGCCTGGAAAGTCTATTTCCGAGAACACCATGATCTATGCCTGTTATCGGATGGGGTATCTCCATCGGCAGACGGTACATGGGTTTAGGGGGCTCGGCTCGACCTGGGCGAACGAAGCCGAACGCTACAAGCCGGATTGGATCGAGATGGCGCTCGCTCACGAGGACGAGGATGAGGTGCGCGGCGCTTACAACAGTGCGCTCTATCTCACACCGCGAAGGCGGATGCTCCAAGACTGGGCCGACGTGATCGACGCGGCAACCGCAGTGTCGAATGTCGAGAAGAATCCTATCGAGTTCTCACAATTCATGCGCTGTTCCGCTCCCATCCAGCACCTGCCACCAAGCGACCAGAGACAGCCGTATTGGCAACGCCCCCTTCGGGCGGCTTCGCGATGAGCCTCAAAAGTCAGAACCGCCGATTTAGAGGCGCGGTTTTCTGCCATAGTTGTTAGAAATATCAGCTACTTAGATGCATCCGCGAATAGTAGAATGAACTCCAAGAAACCGTATCTCACTACATCTCATCATAGCTGATTCCCCTTGCAACTCGACAAGGGAAACCGCCGGGACCGCCAATTACGCCGATACATCGTCTGGAAGGGCTCGATTGGGGCGAGCAGAACGCGCGCATCCGTCCCGATGGACGCGCTCAGCGTGACTAATTCAATGAAATATATGGGGTTATTTGCGTCGCCACGAAGCGTCAGCGGTGCAGGCTCATCAGTCCTTAATCAATGAGTGGGAGGAATAGTTCGCCAACAAATTGAATTGGACGATGAGCCCCAAGGCGCGGCAAATGGCGCCACATCAAAAAATGCCGTGGGGAGGACAGTCATGGTCACAGCCTTTAGGACAAATTTGCTTTGTGCCACCGCGCTATCGATCGCGTGTGCGCTTGCAGTGCCGGCACATGCCCAGGACGCTGCATCGCAGGGCGAAAAGCCCGAGGCGCAGGAAGGTGGCCTTGAGACAATCGTCGTCACGGCGCAGAAGCGCGAGCAGAACCTGCAGGACGTGCCGGCGGCGGTCTCGGCGATCGGCGGCGCCGACCTGCAATCGCGCGGCATCACCGAAACCTCCGATCTGGTCGGCGCGATTCCCAGCCTGCAGGTGACCACGCCCTATGGCCGCACCCAGCCCAATTTCGCGCTGCGCGGGATTTCGGTGGCGAACGAATTTTCGGCATCGACCGCTTCGCCGGTCGGGGTCTATGTCGACGAGGTCTATCAAAGCTTCCGCGCCAGTCATGGCCTGCAGCTGTACGATATCGACCGGGTCGAGGTGCTGCGTGGTCCGCAGGGCACGCTGTACGGCCGCAACACCACCGGCGGCGCGATCAGCTTCTTCACGCGCAAGCCCGAATTGCGCGATTCCAACGGCTATGTCACCGCCGGCTATGGCAATTACCAGACTTTCACGCTGCAGGGTGCGGCCGAAGCGACGCTGGTGCCGGACGTGCTGGGCGTCCGCATCGCCGGCACGTTTGCCGAGGGCGACGGCTGGCAACGCAACGTCCTGCCGGGCAACGAACGCGATCTGGGCACCACCGACACGATCGGCGGACGCCTCTCGATCCGCTGGCAGCCCGATCCCGATGTCGACATCAACCTGAAACTGTACGCCGCCAAGGACGATCCCTGGGGCACCGCGCCCTATGCCGGCGGCCAGCTGGCGGGACGCCAGGACGCGCTGGGCTATTCGCGGTTCGATCCGCAGCCGTTCCTGGGCGGCCGGTTGCTGGGCGAAGACGAGGTGGCGGTCGACCGGATCGGCCGCAATGTCAGCAAGACCCAGGGCGTGGCCTTTACCGTCAACTGGGATGTGACCGACGCCTTTTCGATCACGTCGATCACCGGCTTCGACACCGGCGACTATATCAACAATCCCGACGATTGCGACGGTGGCCCCGCCGATCTGTGCTCGATCGGCTTCACCTCGACCAGCAAGAATTTCAACCAGGACCTGCGCTTCAGCTACACCAATGACAGCTTCGACATTATCGGCGGCTTTTACTACGGCCGGGACAAGGTCAAGACGGTCAACTATCCGGACTTTTTCGGGGTGCTCCGTCCGCTGTTGCTGGGTGCCGGACTGCCCGGGAATTTCAACAACGCCGCGATCGGCACGCCCGATGCGATCCGCTTCCTGCCCGCCTTCGCGCTCGATCCGACGCTTCAGCCGGGCGATGCCGGGTTCTGCGCGCCGGTGGAGATCAATCCGAACGGCTTTCTCGACGCGCGCTCGCTGGTCGCGCTGCAGACCGACATCGCCATCAACAATACCGGCAATGGCGGCGCCGGCGGCGCGTTCTCGGCGGCCTGTGCCGGTGCCGGGGCACCGCCCTTCACGCCGATCCTGGGCGAACAGCGCTACGATATCGAGCGGCCGTCGATCGCCGTCTATGGCGATGTGACCTGGAAGGCGACCGACAAGCTGACCATCGCGGTCGGCGCGCGCTATACCTGGGACGAGGTCAACTATCTGAACGGCAGCACGTTCATCTACGGGCTGGACGGCGCCACGCCGGTGGTCAACCTGATCCCGTACAGCAACCCGTACAACCCGAACCTTACCCCGCTGGAACAGCGGCGCGATGCCAACCGGCTGACCGGCCGGGTCAATGTCAGCTATGATTTTGCCGACGATATCCTGGGCTATGCCCAGTACAGCCGCGGCTATCGCAGCGGCAGCTTCAACGGCCTTGCCTATCAGGGCGTCAACCAGGTCTATTACATCCAGCCGGAAAAGGTGAACGCCTATGAGCTGGGCCTCAAGACCCGGCTGTTCGACCGGCGGGTGCAGCTGAACCTGGCCGGTTTCTACTACGATTATTCGAACCATCAGGTGACCCAGGTGGTCGGCGCGACCACCTTCACCCGCAGTTCGGACGGGCGGCTGTTCGGCGGCGAGGCGGAGCTGACCTGGCAGGCAACCGGCCGGCTGCGGCTGGATGGGTCGCTGAGCTATCTCAACAGCCGCTACAAGGGCAATGTGATCGATCCGACCGATCCGTCCAGTCCGACGCTGAACGTCAACGGCAATCCCTTTCCCAATGCGCCGCGCTTCAGCTTCCGCCTGGGATCTGACTGGACGGTCCTGGATGATGGCAAGAACAAGGTCACGCTGCGCGGCGATGCGTCCTATACCGGCCGCTATTTCTTCGATCCGTTCGGCAATTACGGCCAGGATCCCTGCGATGCGCCGCCGCCGGGATCGAACATCACGCTCGCCGGCCCCGACATTTCCTGCGGCAATCCCAGCTATTGGCTGGTCAATGGCAGGCTGACCTACGAACGCGAGAATGTGTCGGTCAGCCTGTGGGCGAAGAACCTGTTCGACGAATATTATTACACCTATGGCTTGAACATCAACGTGTTCGGGCTCGATTATCTGAACCGCGGCTTCCCCCGGACCTATGGCGTCGAGGCGACAGTCAAGTTCTGATCGCTGCTGCGACGGGGGCGGCGGGCATCCTCTCCCGCCCGCTGCCCCCGATTTTTTCGACCTGACTTTCAGACCGAGGAGTATCCATGATGCGTTCCACCGGCAACGGTCCCTCATTCATCGGCACGGCGTACAGAATCGAGCGCGCTGTGATCACTGAGATCGGCGCAGCTGAAAGCACCGCCCAGGCGAGCAGCGCCGAGCGGCCAGCGCGCCTCCGGACGATTTAACGTGGATGCGTCTCGGAACAGAACTGAGCTGGAACGAATTTTCGCGACCCAACGCGAAGGGACGCGTGAGCAGGTTTCGCGCAGCTACGAAGAACGCATGGACCTGCTCGGGCGCCTTGGCCGGATATTTGAGCAGCACAGAGACGAATTGGTCGATGCCGTTGCCGCCGATTTCGGCATTCGATCCCGCTACGAGACTATCCTGCTCGACCTGATGCTTGGCATATCGGAAATTAAATTTGCGCGCCGCAATCTGAAGACGTGGCTGAGGCCGCGGCGGGTGAAGACTGACATCTTCGGCCTTCCCGGTTCATCGCGCCTGGTCCCCCAGCCCCTAGGTGTGGTGGGCGTTCTCGGCACGTGGAACTATCCGCTCGGCACCATATTCGTTGGCGCGGCCGGTGCATTGGCGGCCGGCAACCGCGTGATCGCAAAGCCGAGCGAAGTTTCCGCCAACGCCGCCGAAGCCAGCGAGCGGCTTGTGCGCCGGTATTTCGCCGAAGAGGAATTCGCGATTGTCCAGGGCGGGCCCGACATGGCACAGGCGATGACGGCCCTACCTTTCGACCATATTCTCTTCACCGGTTCACCCGCGGTTGGCCGCAAAGTCTATGAAGCGGCGGCTGCCAACCTTACACCTGTTACTCTGGAACTTGGCGGCAAATGCCCTGCCATCGTGGGCAAGGGTGCATCGCTTGCACAAGTCTGTGAAAGCTTAGTGTTCGGCAAGCTGCTCAACGCCGGCCAGACCTGCATCGCCGCTGACTATGCCTTCGTCCATGTCGATCAGATGGAAAGCTTCGTCGCCGCACTCCGCGCTCAGGTTGCCAAATGCTACCCCAACGCGGCAAGCAACCCCGATTTCACCAGTATCATCAATGACCGACAGTTCGCGCGGCTCCAAGGTTTGCTCGATGATGCCGAAGCCAAGGGCGCGACGGTGCTCAACCTCTCGGACAACGGCGATGGAACGCTTCCTGAACGGCATCGGATCGTGCCGTTGGCGGTTCTCGACGTTACCGATGACATGGCGATGATGCAGGAGGAGATTTTCGGACCGATCCTGCCGATCATGCCATATCGCTCCGAAGACGAGCTCATTCGCTACGTAAACCGGCATGAGCGCCCGCTGGCGCTCTATTATTTTGGCGACGAAAGTGAGGAACGGCGCAAGATCATTTCCGAAACGCACGCTGGCGGCGTGACTCTCAACGGCACGGTCATGCACGTCTTCCAGCGCCGGCTGCCTTTCGGTGGCATCGGACAGAGCGGCATCGGTGCCTATACCGGCGTCGCCAGTTTCGAGCGCTTCACTCATTACAAGCCGGTGTTCTCTCAGCCGAAACTCAGCCTGCTTGGTCAACTTCTGCCACCCTATTCGAGCAAGACCGAAGGACTACTCAACATCTTCGAAAAGATCCTCTGACGTGGCTGCGGCGGTTGATGCTGGCATGTTGCATGACGCCGGGTCGCCAGCATGGGTCGAATGACAAGGGAAGCAAATGGCTGACTATGTAATTATTGGAGGTGGGTCGTCGGGCGGCGTTATCGCCAGCCGGTTGTCCGAGGACCCCGATGTCACCGTTTGCCTGCTCGAGGCAGGCGGCCCAGGCACCTCGCCGCTTGTGTCCACGCCCGGCGCTTTTGCGGCGCTGATCCAAGACTATCGGATCAATACGCTCAACTGGCGGTTCAACACCGACCCTTCAAAGGCGCTCAACGACCGCCGCCTCTACAATCCGCGCGGGAAGATGCTGGGTGGATCGAGCGGTATGAACGGGATGGTCTATATCCGCGGCGACCGGTCGGATTTCGACCACTGGGCCGAACTCGGCAACGACGGCTGGGGTTACAACGATGTCCTGCCCTATTTCCGCAAGGCTGAGAATAATGAGCGCGGTGAGGATGAGTTTCACGGCTCGTCGGGACCGCTTCACGTATCCAACGGCAAGCGCGAATTCGATGTCTATGATGCTTTCATCGAGGCGGCGACTGGACTGGACCATCCAGCCAATCCGGACTTCAATGGTGCCAGCCAGGAAGGTGTCGGCATCTATCAGTTTACCGTGAAGGACGGGAAGCGCGCCAGCGTGAAGGCGTGTTACCTTGATCCGGTGATGGGCAGGCGCGGCAACCTCCGCGTCGAAGTACATGCCCGCGTCCATCGTATCAGGTTTGAGGGCAACCGCGCGGTGGCAGTCGAGTATTCCCAGGACGGGCAGTTGAAGACGATCCCGTGCGAAAAGGAAGTCATTGTCAGCGGCGGCGCCTATAATTCGCCCCAACTGTTGATGCTTTCCGGTATCGGACCGCGTGATGAGTTGGAGAAGCATGGAATCGAAGTGATTCATGATATTCCCGGTGTCGGCCAGAATCTTCACGACCATCCTGACCTGATGCTGGTCTACCAGTCGAAGAAGCGGCTCGGGATCGCACTCAATGTCGTTGGCGCGCTCAAGACCGTGCGAGACCTATTCCAGTATCTCACGCAAAGGAAAAGCTGGCTGGCATCGCCGCCCACGGCTGCAGGCGGTTTCTTGCGATCCGCGCCGGGGCAGAACCGGGCGGACTGCCAGGTCCATGTCGTGCCGCTCGCCTATCGCGACCATGCGCGCGACTACAAGCTGATGACGAAATGGGGCTATACGATCATTCTCAATATTGGGCGCCCAAAGAGCCGCGGCTGGGTTGCCTTACATGACTCAAACCCCGAATCCGATCCCAAGGTGGACCTCAATCTCTTGAGTCATCCCGACGACCTCAAGACGTTGCGCAATGCCTTCCGTGTCGTGCAGGAGATCCTGCATTCGGATCGCATGAAGGCGATGATGAAACGGCCTCTCTATCCTGACCGCTACCTTGAAACTGATGAAGAGATCGACGCCTATATCCGGGCAGAAGCCAATCATGCTTATCATCCGGTGGGAACATGCAAGATGGGCACCGACGAGATGGCGGTGGTCGACAACCGCCTGCGCGTTCACGGCCTCGCAAATATCCGCGTGGCCGATGCCTCGATCATGCCATCAGTCGTCAACGGCAACACCAATGCAACCTGCATCATGATCGGCGAGAAAGCCGCCGACATGATCCGGCACGATAATATGAGCAGCAAGAATAGCATCGCAGAATATTGAATTGGACGATTGGATCAATGCTGCAGACACAGATGCTTACGAAAAGAAGTCCGGAGAGGCCTATCGCATGTCAGTTTATTATGTGTCGACTGCGCCATTGTGGGCGAGCGCCTTAGAGGAGCGCGGCTGATGGACGTCCGTACGCAAATACGTCGCGCCGCACGTTATTTCGCCCAGCAAGAGGCTCTCGTTCACGGCCACAGGCGGTTGACTTTCTCGGAAGCCTGGTTGCGCGGCGTGAAGCTCGCAAATGCTCTTGCGGAGTGCGGCCTTCAACCGGGTGACCGGATTGCTACGCTGGAGAAGAACTCCATCGAGGCCGCCGACATCATACTGGCGGCTGCCATTGGAAACTATACGCGTGTTCCTCTCTATGCGCGCAACCGATGTGAAGCGCACGCCCATATGATCGCGAGTACCGGATCTCGGTTGGCGCTGGTCGATGAGGCATTGGCTTCGGAGTTGGCGGGGCTGGATGCCCAAGCTCCGACGCTTGAGCGGATCATTATCCGCGATCACAACTATGAGAATTGGTTGGCGACAGCCTCGGACCGGGATCCCGATCCCGTCGTCGCGCCGGAGGACTATTGTGTCATCCGCCACACCGGCGGCACGACGGGCAAACCCAAGGGCGTTGCCTATCGGCACCGTTCATGGATGACGATCTCCGCCGCATTTTTGAGCATCGGCCCCCAAGTGGCTCCAGGGGATGCCATTCTGCATGTCGGCCCGTTGTCCCATGCATCGGGCTTCCTGTTCGTGCCGGCCTGGTATTGCGGCGCCCGCAACGTGATGATGGACGGCTTCGATCCAGCGTCCTTTCTTGACACTCTCGAGCAGGAACGGATCAGCCATGCCTTTGTAGCCCCCACCATGCTCAATGCCATAGTGCATCACGACGGGGCATATGGCCGCCACTTTCCGAATTTGAAGTTTCTGCTGAGTGCTTCAGCGCCGATCTCCGAGCCGACGCTTCGCAAGTCGTGCCAGATATTCGGGAATCATGTTCTTCATTCGGGCTATGGACAGACCGAAATCCTGCCCATCGCGTCTATGGGGCCCAACGAGTGGTTCGGCGAATTTGAAGGTTCTGCCCCAATTCGGGCGGTCGGACGTCCCATGAGCGGCGCCGATATCGAAATCCGTAACGAGGACGGAAAGGTGCTGGGACCAAACGAGCCCGGCGAGATCGTCGCACGGTTCGAAAATGGCCAGATGGAGGAATTCTGGAACGATCCGGAGGAAACCGCCCGGCGCATGGAAGATGGCTGGGTCAAAACCGGCGATGTCGGCATGATCGACACAAACGGATTTTTGTATCTGCTCGATCGCAACAACGACATGATCGTGTCAGGCGGCTTCAATATCTATCCCACCGAAATCGAAAACGTAATTGCCGACCATCCCGGTGTACTCGAGGTCGCGGTCTTTGGCGTGCCCCATGAAAAATGGGGTGAAACGCCGCTTGCAATGGTGCGTGTCAAGCCCGGAGCACAAATCACGGAGACCGAGATAATAGATTTGGTGCGCCAGCGTCTGGGCTCCGCAAAAAAGCCAAGCAAGGTCGTTTTTACCGCCGAGCCACTGCCGTTGAGCAATGTCGGAAAGGTGCTTCGTTCAAAGCTTCGAGAGCCCTATTGGGCGGGCCAGGACCGGCGCATTTCGGGGGCATGACCGACGCAGCCATCCTAGCCACATCCTCTATTCCGGTGACCGCCTGCCGGCGCGCGGGAGACTGCAATGGATTATGAATACATCCTGGTTGAGCAACGCGGCCCAGCGCTTTGGGTGACCCTCAACCGGCCGGCAGCGTTGAACAGTCTGTCGTTGGCTTTGGCCGAGGAACTAGCCGCAGCGATCGAGGCAGCGGAAGCAGATGCGACGGTGCGCGCTTGCATTCTTACCGGCGCCGGACGGGCGTTTTGCGCTGGCGCGGATCTGCTCGCAATTGGCGATGGAACAGGCGGACAAACTCTCGCCGAACGCTTAAATCTGTTTCTGCCGCGGCTCGGTCAGGCTTTTAACAGGATCGAGACGTCGCGCCTTCCGATAATTGCGGCGGTCAACGGCCTTACGCTCGCCGGCGGCTTGGAACTGGTGTTGTGCTGTGATCTCGTCATTGCCGCGCACCCGGCCAGATTTGGCGACGCCCATGCAAATTACGGCCTGTTGCCCGGCGGTGGAGGGTCGGTTCGACTCCCTAGGAAGATCGGCGAAGCGCGTGCGAAACATCTGATGATGACCGGCGGGACCATCTCGGCTGCCGAGATGAAGGAAGCCGGACTCGTGACCCAACTGGTTGCTCCCGAGGATCTCATTGCGGCAGCGCAAGCGCTGGTAGAATCTCTTGCAGAAAAGAGCCGGCCAGGGCTCGCCTACATGAAGCAGCTAGTCCGCGCTGCGCAGGATAGCTCGCTCGAAGTCGGGCTGCGTCAGGAACTCGAAACCATGGCTGCTTACGCCTTGTCCAACGACATTGTCGAAGGACTGGCGGCATTCCGGGAGAAGCGGAAGCCCGATTTTTCCGACCGGTGAGACCTGATCGGATGCGGAACACATTGGAAGAATGGATCAACGAATGACCGACATATTCGTCATGGGGGTTGGGATGACCCCGTTCGGAAAACAGTTCGACAAGAGCCTGAAAATGCTCTGCGCCGAAGCTTCGTCGCAGGCCTTTTCCGACGCAGGATGCACCGCCGGCGATGTCGAAGCCATCTTCTTCGGCAATTGCGTCCAGGGGCATATGGAGGGCCAGGACATGATCCGCGGCGAAATCGTGGCGCGAGCGATGGGCATCTCAAGCGTTCCCGTGGTGAATGTCGAAAACGCATGTGCGACGGCTTCCACGGCCTTGCACATGGCCGCCGCCTATGTTCGATCGGGGGCAGCGGATGTCGTACTCGCGCTCGGCGCGGAGAAGATGTACTCGCCCGACAAGGCGCTCATGTTCAGTGCATTCGATGGCGCTTGGGACGTGCATGAAACCGAGTCGGGCCGCGCGCAGCTGCTGGCCATGGGCAATGGCGTCGATGTTCCGGAAGGAACGACATCGAGTCAGCCTTACAGCGTTTTCATGGATGTATACGCCGCGATGGCACGCGCGCACATGAAGACCTACGGCTCGACGCAAGCGCAAATCGCGGCCGTCTCGGCGAAAAATCACATGCATTCGACGCGCAATCTGCTTGCCCAGTATCGCCTCCCATATACCGTCGAAAGTGTACTCGCTGCGCCTCCGATCGTTTACCCGTTCACACTGCCGATGTGCTCCCCGATCAGCGACGGCGCCGCCGCTGCGATCATCTGCAGCGAAGCCGGTCGGCGCAAACTGTCGGCAGCCCCGGACAGGGCGCTAAGAATCCTGGCGTCTGTGCTGCAAACCGGCGCCGCGCGCGATCCCTTTGATTATGACCACCATGTCAGCCGCCTTGCGGCGAACCGGGCCTATGCGATGGCCGGCGTGGGGCCAGAAGATATTGGCGTCGCGGAGGTGCATGACGCCACGGCGGTTGGCGAGATCATTGAAATCGAGGCGCTCGGCCTGACGCCGCCTGGCGAGGGCGGACTCGCGGCAGAGCGCGGTGAGACGGCGCTGGGTGGGCGTATTCCGGTAAACACGTCGGGCGGGCTTGAATGCAAGGGACATCCGATCGGCGCCACCGGGCTCGGCCAAATCTACGAGCTTGCGCTGCAATTGCGCGGCGAGGCGGAAGATCGACAGGTTCCGAATGCCCGGTTCGCGATCGCGCAGAACGGCGGAGGTGTCATCGGGGTGGAAGAGGCGGTGGTCGCCGTCACGATCCTGGGCCGGTAGTTGTCAGAGCGCGCCTAGGGAAACACGGGGTCACGATATGAACTTTGAGCTGTCCGATGAACAACGCATGGCGGTGGAAACCGTCCGCCGCTTTCTCGACAACAAGCTTGAGCCGGAAATCCGCCGGCATGGGGAGCGATTCATCCCCAAACCGCTCATGAAGGAATGGACTCAAGCACTGACCGGCTATGGCCATATTACCGCACCGCATCAGGAGCAATGGGGCGGGCTTGATATGGGATGGCTCACTCATCTGCTCATTTTCGAGGAGATCGCCTATTCCTCGCTCGATGTGGCCATACCCGGCTTCATCAACGCGGTTGGCGCAGAACTCATCCGCCGCTTCGCCCCGGAGACGATCAAGCAACGCTATCTTGCCGACCTCGTCGCGGCCGAGAAGTTCGTTTCGCTCGGCATCTCGGAGCCCGATGTCGGCTCGGACGTCGCCGCCATCAAGACACGCGCCGTACGAGACGGCGATTTCTGGGTCATCAATGGCGAAAAGACCTGGATCACCAACGGAGCCTACTCGGACATCTTCATCTGTACGTGCAAGACTGGCGAAAATGAAGTCACTCACATCCTGGTCGATCGTGACGAGAGTGAGTATGAGGTGCGCGATATCCAGAAGATGGCGCTCAACGGCCAATCGACTGCACAGATATTCCTGACCGAATGCCGCGTACCGGTGGCAAACACGATCGGCCGGGTCGGCGATGGATTGCGCAATACGTTGCAAGTGTTCGAGATTGCCCGCTGCCATATGGCGATGTGGAGTATCGGCATCGCACGGCGAGCAATGGATGAGGCGATCGCGTACGCTCGCGATCGCGCGCAGCATGGCAAGAAGATCGCCGGCCATCAGCTGATCGCCGACAAGATCGCCATCATGGCGACCAAGATCGACGCAGCCCGTCTGTTGACGCACCGGGCAATATCCCTCGTCCAGGCGGGCACGCGCGCAGAGACGGAATGCTCGATGGCCAAGTGGTACGCCACCGAAATGGCGATCGAAGCGACGCGCGATGCGCTTCAGATCCATGGCGGCAACGGCGTCACCCGCGAATTCATCGTCGAGCGGCTGGTGCGTGAGGCGATCATTTGCCCCATCCCCGATGGCACGACGGAGATTCAAAAGCTTGTTGTTTCGCGCGCCCTGACCGGCATTCAAGCCTTTCGGTAAGGCTCAGACGAAAACGACAGCGTCGACGGAAATGGAGCCGCGTGCCTGACTCGCACAGGATCAAATGCGCAGATGCGTCGCTCAGGTAAAAGAGGCAGACAAGCGATGGACGAAGAGCTTCGTTTCGATGGCAGGGTAGTGGTTGTGACCGGAGCCGGAGGCGGACTTGGGCGCCAGTACGCGCTGATGTTTGGCGGGCGCGGAGCCAAGGTGGTGGTGAATGATCTGGGTGGCGACGAGAAAGGGAGCGGCAGCTGCTCCACAGCCGCTGACAATGTGGTCGACGAAATTCGAGCCACGGGCGGTCAGGCGGTGGCAAATTATGCGTCGGTCGAGGAGGGCGCGCTGATCATCCAAGCCGCGGTTGACAACTTCGGAACCGTTGACGTCGTCATCAACAATGCCGGCATCCTGCGCGATGTGAGCTTCCACAAAATGACCGACGAAGACTGGACACTGCTTCAGCGGGTCCATCTGAATGGGACGCGGGCAGTGACGCAGGCAGCATGGCCGATACTGCGCGACAAGGGCTATGGCCGCATCGTCATGACCACGTCTGCAGCCGCAATCTACGGCAACTTCGGTCAGGCCAACTATGCCGCAGCCAAGCTCGGAATATTGGGGCTTGCGAACGCGCTGGCGGAGGAGGGGCGGTCCAGAAACATCCAGGTTAATACGATCGCCCCAATCGCCGCATCGCGTATGACCGCGACTGCCTTTCCACAAGAGTTTCTCGCCAATCTCAGAGCGGAAGCGATCAGTCCATTGGTCGGTTGGCTTGCGCACGAGAATTGCAGCGAAACCAAAGGGCTTTTTGAAGTTGGAGCCGGCTATATCGCCAAGCTTAGGTGGGAGCGCGCGCTTGGGCACGCCTTCGGAGCGGACAGGGCGTTCACGCTCGATGATGTCGCCCGGCACTGGGGTAGAATTGTCGACTTCACGGATGCCGAGCACCCGCTCGGGCTGAATGACAGCCTTGAGGCGGTAGAACGGGCGCTGAGAGCGTAATCAACCCGATGAATTACCATGATATTTTTGAGCGGCCGTCGGGCTGCCGATGGCGTCGTGCTGCCGCCAGATATCGATGAGCAGCAGGAATAGTTCTGCAGCGAATTGAATTGGACGACGGCCCTCAAATGCCGCCAAACGGCATGAACTACACAATATCTCCTGGGAAGAGAGGATCAGCCATGAGAGGATGTCTATTGGCTTCTGCCGCGTTGTTGTGCTCGGGAACAGCATTTGCCCAGGAAGCAACGCCCCAGGCGAACGACCAAACCGGGAGCGCCACGGAAGCGCTGGCTGAGGACATTGTCGTTACCGCCACCAAAAAGGGCTATGGCGAAAGCGTGCAGAAAGTACCGATGGCGGTCACGGCTTTTGGTGAAGCGCAGCTGGATGCCAAGTTCGTCCAGAATCTTCAAAGTCTGAGCTAAGACGTTCCCAACGTCCAGCTCGAGGATGTGGGTACGGCACCGGGCTATGCCAATTTCACTATCCGGGGCCTCGGCATCAACAGCACGATCCCATCGATCGACCCCACCGTAGGCGTTTTCACTGACGGTATTTACCTCGGCATCAACGCTGGTGTCGTGCTGGACAACTTCGACCTTGAGGGGATCGAAGTTCTGCGTGGACCGCAAGGCTTGCTTTTCGGTCGCAACGTTACCGGCGGTGCCGTGGTTGTGCGGACCACGCGGCCCAGCTTCGATTTTGGAGCCAAAGCCAAGCTATCCATTGAAACGGGACTGAAAAAGACCGTAAGCGGCACGGTTACCGGACCTATCGTCGATGACGTTTTGGCTGCCAAATTGGCCGTCTACTACAGCGACGACAATGGCTGGTTTCGCAACCGCTTCGACAATCGCAGCTTCGGTAAATCACATGACCTTATCATTCGCCCGGCACTTTCGCTCAAGGGTGGCGACCGCTTCCGAATGGATCTCCGCTATGAGCATGGCGATGTCGAAAGCGATGGAGCCCCTGTCCAGAGTCACGCGCTGTTTCCCCGCGACAGCTTCAGGTTTTCGATCAATTTCCCAGGTTTCTATGATGCCAAATGGGACCAGGCGATCGTGGAAACCAACATCGATGTCGGTCTGGGCGAAGGCGTCTTCACCAACATCGCTGGCTATCGGAAATTCCGATCCTCCGCGGGCGCTGATATCGATGGAACACCACAGTCCTTCTTTCATGCCTTTTTCGAAATCGACCAGGATCAACTCAGCGACGAACTTCGTTATGCCGGAAGGTTCGGTGACGTCGAATTGACAACCGGTCTATACTATTTTTCCCAGGATCTTCGTTACGCCGAGCTGCGGAATCTTTTGGGCGGTGCTCGGATCGTTTCCGGTGGGGGTACGCAAGACCAGACAACATGGGGCATTTTTGCTTCGACCGACTGGCATTTCACCGATACGCTGACCTTGAATCTCGGCGCGCGGTATAGTTGGGAACGCAAAGCCGTTCGGGTCTCGGCCTTACGCGCAAATGGTTGCAATCTAGACACGCTGATCTGTGCAACCAATTTGTTAGCGTCCGCGCTCGTGGTGTAATTTCTGGTGTAGATTGAGGTGATCGCGCGG
>NZ_LSHM01000074.1:0-25726 GCF_001557175.1 Blastomonas sp. CCH9-A1 | reverse complement strand
CCTTTTAGACGCCGATCACCCCGCTAACGGGGTCCCTTTTGCACGCCGGTCCACAACAGAATCGAGGCGTTTGGTTCCCATACTTCGTCGAGAACATAGAAAGAACATTCGCGTCAAGGGATGCAGAGGTAAGGATGGGCGCCTGCTGGCCTTTGGCCGGCATCGCGCTCTATTCCGCCGGACTGCCGGCAGCACACAAGCCTTGCCCGTGTGCTGCGTCTGCGACCGGCGTCACCGAGTCCCTGCCGGGTCTCGGCCCATCCGGGTGACGATCGCTGGCGCGGTGCGGTGGGCTTTGCCCAGGCCTTGCATTGCTCTCGGTCCCGCAGGGTCTCCTCTTATGTCCGGTTTTGGCGAAACAATTCGATCGCGCCGGATGACCGGGATTGGGTGGTTTTTGGAATGGCGGCTCTTCAGCCCATTATCTGCCGCTCGTCACAACCGAGGCCAAAAGGCCTGCCGATGATTGCCTGAAAACATCCAACAGGCGGGGATAGAAATCTTTGATGTTCGCGTTGGCATCGCGGCTCTTCTCGTAGCGCCGGAGCTCGTCCACGAGCGCAGGAACATAGACAAAGCCGCGCCTCACCTCCTCGGCGACCTCCGCATTTGCCGCTTCTTCTCCCCGGTCGGCAGCCGTGAGCCGAGAAGTGATCGCCCTGATTATGCTCTCATTGATAACCTGATCCCAAGTGGAATAGCCTTCACGGCGCATTGCATCACGAAGCGGCCCGAAGTTCTCGGCCGTTGCAGCGACTTGTGAGGTATGGCTTGCCGTCAGCGGGTTGATCACAGTGTGGGCAAACTCGTGAGCCACTAGGGGCTCAAGCCTTGCGGCATCCCCGAAATTGACGGATCCTGCCGTGATTGCGTTCGGCCCGATAAATGCAAATGCAGCCGTCTGTCCTCGCTCGTCGTCGATGCGAGAGGCAAAGCCGCCGTCGTGCAGAAGCGGTCCCAGAATAACTTGTGTCGAGCCGAGCGGTGTCCCCAGGTAGGCGACCAAGGAACTCGTTGAAGCCACCACCGTCGGCCGAGACTGTGCGACCATCCGCTCGTATTCCGGCTGATGGGAGGCATAGAATTCGTCGAACCGACAGTCCTGCGCAAAATCACGCGCCGAAGCCCAGAAATCGGCAAGGCTCTCCGCACCGCCAGCGCTGGCGATCACGCTGTCGCCCAACGGGAACCGAGGCTGCAGCTCCGGGGGCTCCGAAAGCGAAATGAAGGCTTCAGGGACATTGTTGAAGTCGAACCCGCCTGCGGAAAGCTTTGAAAATTTCGTCACCGCAGCATGGTCGGAGCAGGCTGCAAAGAAGCTCGCTGCGTCGCGCTTGTATCCGGAATCGAGATAGGAGACGAGGAAATAGCCGGACAGAAGCTGTATGACACCCATAAGCTCGATCCGTTGATCGACCGTAACGGTGGTTTGTGAAACCGGTGCGGCCCGAGGCCCTTCCAAAGGTGCACAAGCTTGGCTTGCCACCGCCAGCAGCGAAAGTGCCGCAATACGCATTACAAGTCTCCCAACCTATGGGATTTGCACGCTATCAGAACTCCTTAGGCTCTGAAAACCACGAAACGACCGAACACCGCAATGACCGCTTCGGGGTCGGTTTGCGAATTTCCAGTCTCTTCCAAAAATGATCGAAGCTGCTAACCCCGTTCAGGCGCTGGTATCATCTGCGGCGAACGCAGGGCCGAGGATGCCAGATGCCCTTATCGGCCATCCCGATCCAGACGGATCGCTTCCTCGAGAAAGCGCTGGGGGTCTCGAACATACTGCGCTGCCTGCGATTGCATGATTGTCCGCATGACAGCCTCTCGGCTCGGTTGAATGATCGCCCCATCCGGCGTCGCAAGGACGCTATCGAAATGGCGCGCGAAGTCGCAGATCCCGCCGACCAATGGCAAAGACAGGTCCGCCACATTAACCCGGAACTGGATCTCCTCAATGCCCTGCCCGTCGATGCTGACCTGAATGTCGTCCGCTTTCTCGTCGCCCCAAATTCGCAGGCCGTCAGACCAAGACGGCTTCTCTGGGAGGAGCCTGCCGAGTTTCGAGAACAGCACCTCCGCATCAGCCGCCGAGAAACCGAGAACGGTCTCATCGAGTTGCGCGCGGCTCATCCGCGCTGCGGCGACCCCTGCAACGCGCGCCGCAGATGCAGGAATGAGATCGATGACGAATTGCCAAACTGCCATCGTCAAAACATAGCGCTTAGCTGGGCCACAGCAACAGGTTGAATTGCCGCGTCGTCCCTCGCGGTTCATCGCCCCCCGACGAGCCGCGCGGAACCGACTTAAAAGATTGGGAGTGTTCCCGCTGTAACCCCTTCGCAGGGCCGAAGGGGCGGTCCGGTGTGGCGCTGAAGCGCTTGACCGGACCTGCCTTCGTCTCACCTGCTCGAGGGCGGGAACGTCTCTTCCACACACACAGGAACACCTGCCGAAACCTATCGGCGGTCGCCCCTTAGTCAAGGATCGCGGTCCCCCCAATTTTCAGCGGGGAGGCTGTGTCGCTGCGCGCCAGCCAACACGCAGAAAATCGGTTCCCCCACGCCCGCCATGGCGGCGGCGAGACGAGCTCGCCGTCCCTGACACGGTTCGTCCGGCCCGATGGGTTTTTGGCTGTTCCCAATGTGGGGACGATTTCAAAAATCGGAGGCTTTTATGACTGTTTTCAACTCGTTCGCAGATCTGGCTCAGGCACGGATCAATCTCGCCGATGCACGTGAAGGGATCACGGAATCCTACGACGGGGCGTTTCTTGAACACAGCGATCTCGCCAAGCTCAACATCATTGAGGCTCCAATCGCTGCAGAGATGCCGGACCCCGACATGGCGCGCCGCGCCGTGGAGATGGCAATCGGAACGATCTTCGATGTCCTTAAGGATACGCGCATGGAAGAATTCGCGCAGCAGCTCGCCTGGGGCATGGTCAACTCCTTCCACATGACCGCACGCTTGGCTGAAGGTCGCGAAGACGATGCCGCAAAGAAGCTCGGCGAAATGGCACGCCACTTCGACCCTTCGGAAATCTACGCTGTCGAGCTCGAGGAAACACAACAGCTCTGCCAGACACTGCAAGGGTGCCGCGAAGCGCTCGAGGCGATGCGCGATCATGCAGCGGACGTCTACCGCGTCGAAACCGGTCGCCCCTTCACGGCCGCACGGGGATCGCAAGTCAGCAAGAACGGGGTGACCGCAAGCCAGGTGCAGGCACGCGATTTCCTCGCCGCACGCGCCAAGGATCGCAGAGCGCAATTTCAGCCCGATGGCCCGCTGGTGATCGTGTCAGGTGGCCAGAAGGATTGGCACGATTTCGCGATGATCTGGGCTATCCTCGACGACATCAAGTCCCGGATCCCGAACATGGTCCTGGGCACGACCGGCATGCGCAAGGGCGTCGACGCCATGGCGGGTGCATGGGCGCAGCAGAACGGGGTCAACACAATCCTGTTCGTTCCCGACCAGCGCCACGGCAACCGCGCTCCGTTCCTGCGGAACGAGAGCATCGTCAAACTGAACCCGGTCGAAGCGATTATCGGGGAAGGATCGGGCATCCAGTCGAACCTTGCACAGCGCCTCCGTCAGGCAGGCGTGCCGCTGCACATCCGCCGCATCAGTGATCAGGCACAGGTACGGTCGCGCAACCTTGGGTGAGCGCTTTTCGGAAGGCTCCGGCTTATGCCGGGGCCTTCCGCTCTTCTTTTGCGTAAAGGGCGGGCTCTGGGGGCATCGAACCCCCTTCGCCCGCTGACGCGAGCATCGCGATCCCTGAGTTTATCAGCCGCGCTTATACCTTGGCTCGGCGCGCCTTGCCCATGCTCGATGCTTTGCATCTTGCGGGCATCGCTGCCGCGCCAACTGCTTCACCCGGACAATGGTCCGACAGGCCATGCTTGAAGTGAACAAGAACCATTAGCCGGCATTCAGCCACGAGCTCAGGGAATGAGAAAGGAGAGGGGGATGGAGGAGGCGAGCAGAGACAGGAGGCAAAGATGCTCGTCACATTCCGCGTCAAGGATATCGAGACAAGGCTCAATTCGAAACCGGCTCAGATACGCCCGCCAGAGCTCGCAGCGCTGATGCGCAGACTGCACACCAGCAACAGCACGATCGATGCAGACCCAGGCGAATTCCTGGCCGCGCCCCTGAACTTCGAGATCAATGCCAACGCGCTTGCGATCGCCGAGTTCGCATCCTGTTTCGACCATCGCCCGGATATGATCGCGATCGTCGAGGAAGCGCAGTTTCTCGGACGAATGCTGCGGATCGAGCACCAGCAATGCGACGCACCGAGCACGATGCGGGTGAGTGAACATATCGCTCTGGTAGGCGACATCACAATGAGCAGCGAACTTGCTGCAAAGGTGCTCACCTCGCTTGGCTACCATCAGCAAGAATCTGGCCAACTGTCCCTGCAAAAGCTTGGGACAGCGCTAGAAGATCACCGGACATATGCGGCTTTCGCCAAGGCAGGAATCACTCCGCTCTTCGAAAGCCTCGCGTTCATCGCCGCCACCGATTGTGGAGAGCAACATCCGCTGCTCGAATGGACCTCATGACTATCCGGACAGCAGTTAACGAGCAGACTTCGAGCGAAAGCCAGCGCAAGGGGAGCTCTATGGCTATAACCGCCCTGGCAAGAAGGACCAGCGCGAGCGGCAGAACCTTGCCATGCGCGACAGCGAAGAGCGCGGCGCGCAGGCGAAGATCGAAGGGCTAAAGGGGCGAGCGCAGAACAGCAGGGCAGACGCGCAGGAGAGCGAGCTTTCCAAAGAAAACATGCGCGGCATCGGCAACGAAAGGCAGAGCCGTCAGGACCCTTCCATCGACGAAGATCAGGAGCTTGGGCGATGAGCGCGGCAGGACAGACCTGCCATGTGTGCCCCCTATTTTGCGCGCAATGTGCCGGGCCGATGCTCCGGCGCGAACAGGCAAGGGTAGCCTGAGATGCTGTCGGTCGCATCAGTCGCGTCAGCCGGCGGCGCCGCAAACTATTTCGCCAAGGACGACTACTATGTCGGCGATGGCCCTGCGGAGCTCAGCGAATGGGGCGGGAAGGGCGCCGAAGCACTCGGTCTTGCCGGTCCCGTTGCCAAGGATGACTTCGAAAAAGTCCTCGATGGCAAACTGCCCGATGACACGGTCGTAAATGGCAACGCAAACCGCCGCTCGGGGATAGACCTCACATTCTCCATGCCGAAATCGGCCAGCCTGCTGGCGCAGTTGGGCGGCGACAAGCGGATCCTCGATGCGCAGCTGTCCGCCGTCAAGGCGACCATGGCCTATCTCGAGAAACACTATGCGCAGGCCCGCGATCGATCACGCAATGCCAATGGAGAGGGCGTGGTCACAGGCAAGCTCCTCTACGCCCTGTTCCAGCACGACACGAGCCGGGCGCTGGACCCGCAGAACCATACCCATGCTGTCATTGCTGCGATGACCCAAGACAAGGATGGCAACTGGAAGGCGCTGTGGAACGGAGAGATCTGGAAGAACAACACAGTCCTTGGCTCCATCTACAACGCCGCGCTGCGGACGAACCTCGAGAAGCTCGGCTACGAAACCCTGATCACGGGCAAGCACGGCCAATTCGAGATCAAAGGCGTGGCGCGCGATGTGATCGAAGCCTTCAGCCAGCGTCGCCTGACCATTCTGGCGACGGCCGAGAAACTTGGGAAGAGCGCAAACGACACAGAAGCCTTGCGTGAAATCACCAAGCGCACCCGCGATCCCAAGCTCAATCCGGATGACAAGCAGGCGCTTCGGCAAGAATGGGCCAAGCGCGCTGCGGGGCTCGGGTTCGATGCCAAGGCGCTCGTCGAGCAGGCGCGGGAGCGCGGCTTCGAGGGGCGCGAAAGCCCTTTGGGATCGCCTCAGCGGGTACAGGAGACGCTGAGCGCGCTCCGCGACAGCGCGAAGCTCTACACCCGGCCAGCGGACACACTGACAACCAATGGCCTGCAACGGATCACCCTGACGCCCACGCAGCTGCGCACTGAGATGGCAACCGCTTCTGCGATCAGGATCATCGGCGAACGAGAAACCTCCTGGACCCGGGGCGACCTGGTCAAGACCGCGCTCGACCTCGGCGTAAAGGGCGTGACCGCTGACAGGGTGGAAGCACGGATCGGCGTGTTGGTGGCCGACGGGAGAGTGCTGGAGGGCAAGAGCGACAGGCTCGATGGCAGGCCCGAGAAATACACCACACCTGAACATGTCGAGATCGAGCGGGCAACGCTGGCCAATGTCGCTGCGGGAAAGGGTGCAGGCCACTCCATCATCGAAGCTGCTGAGGCACCCGGGCGCTTGCGGCAAGTCGCGGGCACTCATGATCTCAGCGCCGAGCAGATTGCCGCCGGAACACTGGCGCTCGCCAGCAAGGACCGCACGGTCGTGATCCAGGGTGTCGCAGGTGCCGGAAAGACCACGATCATCTCGGCAATTGCGAGCGTGGCGCATCAGGAGGGAAGGGAGGTGATCGGCCTTGCCTTTGCCAACAAGATGGTCAGCGATCTTCGGACCGGGACGAAGATCCGCGGGCCAGACGGAGAGGTCGTCAGGCAGGAAATGGCAGCAAGAACCGTCTCATCCTTTGTGAATGAGCATCTGCGGCCCGCGCTTGCGGGGTCGGGTCCGAAGTTCGAGGCATCGCGCGAAGCCTTGCGCGGCAAAGTGCTGGTCTTGGACGAGGCGTCGCTGGTTGCGAACAAGCCGATGAATGACCTGCTCACGATCGCCAACCGGCTTGGTGTTGAAAAGCTGGTCATGATTGGAGACCGCGCTCAGTTGCAACCGATCGAGGCGGGTAAGAGCTTTTCGCTGATCCAGTCCGATAACCCCGCAATGGCTCGCATAGACACCAGTCTGCGGCAGCGCACCGAGCACATGAAGGAAGCGGCGGGCCTGGTGCGCGCCGGCATGTTCAAGGAAAGCTTTGCCTCGCTTGGCGAGCGCGTCGTGGAAGCGGGCGCAGACCACCTCAAGGTCACCGCTCAAAAATGGCTCGAGCTTTCGCCGGACGATCGCGAGCGAACCGCGATTTACTCATCAGGACGTGCGGCGCGCGGCGAACTCAACCGGATGGTCCAGCAGGGCCTGAAGGCAGAAGGGGCGATCCAGAGGGAAGGGCTGAGGCTGACCACTCTCCTCCCTGCCCACGCGACGCGCGAGGAGCTGCGCTACGCCTCGACCTACAGCAAGGGCCAACTGCTCGAAGTGACGCGCCAGAACGCCCCCGGAGGGCTTGTTCGGGGCCGGTATGATGTCGAGGGCATCGACGCGAAGGGCCGGGTCATGCTGCGCGATGAAAGCGGCAAGCTGATCAAATTCGATCCGGCGGCGATCGATCCTTCGGACAAGCGCGATGCCCTGAGGCTCTCCGAAAAGCACAAGGAGACAATCTACGAAGGCGACAAGATCCGCTGGACCGAAAAGGATGATGCCAGGGGGCTGATGAAGTCAGAGGAGGCGAGGATCCTCGGGATCAGGGATGGGATCGTCACGCTCGAGAACAAGGCAGGCGAGACCGTAGAACTCAAGCAGAATGACCGAATGCTCGAACGCATGGGTCTGGCCTATGCGATCAACATGCATCAGGCGCAGGGCGACACCCGCGACATGGCGATCGGTGAGATGCACTCATCAGCCCGGCACTTGTCAAACCAGCGTCTGGCGCTCGTCATGATGACCCGGGTGCGCGACGACATCACAATCGTCACCAACGACCGCGATCGGCTCCTTGCGCAGATCGGCCGCAACCCGGGCGACAAGACCAGCGCGCTCGAAACCCTCGGCGAAAAGCAGGTCGAGACGAAACGCAGCGGCCGCGAGGCTGGCGAGTTTCGGCCCACAATTCCCGATCATTTGAGGGCACCCGAGGACAGGCAAGCAAATGCCTCACGGATCGATCCGGCGAGCCTTCGGGCAACGCCCCAGCTCGACGTTCCCGAACGCAACATCGAACGCAGCCGATAGGAGGAAGATCGTGACACAGATGGGCCATGCCAAAGCGGGCACGCCGCCTTCAGACACTTCCGAACTTCACTTCGCGAAGCAGCTGACCCTGACCAATCTGGTGAACGAGGCGGGACTTTCGGAGATTGCGCGTGCCGCTGGCGGGGACAGCTTTGAGGTCTGCGACCTCAATATGCACGGGGTTCAGGGATGCGCTGATCTGCGAGCCGCCCTCGATAACCAGAAAATGGCCGCCGAGTTGGTGGCGATAGGTCTGATGATCCTTGTCGCAGTTCTGGTGGGCACGATCGCGGCCGCTTTTGTGAGGCTGATAGCGAAGCGGGTGGCTCCTCCCAGTGAACTGTGCGCCGATGCCTTTGTCCCGCTGCACAGGGGTCCGGCAAAGCCCCTGAAAGGGGCCGTCTACATCATCATCAGGAGGGAGAAAAGACATGGCATTTGACTACGAAGACCCTGTTTGCCAGCGGTGAGGCGTCAAAGCTGATCCGAGGGCGGTGTCCCGAGAGGGAACGCAGGGACGAACGATCTGCGAAGGTGGTCAGATGGGCTCCCAAACCTGCTTCGAGTCAATGCAACTTTCGCCTCTGTGAGACCCGATACAGCACGACCAGCACCGGGCTCGGCCAGTGCGGACAGATCCATGAAACCTTCAAGGGATCGGCACCGCCTAGCAATGCAATTACAGATCCTGACCCTAGTTGATGTCCGGTTTTGCGTCGGCACTTGCCGGGTTGGTCATTTGGGTTAAATTATAGCATATCTATCGAACAATTCGTGCGGGTCCGAGCCTAGACTACTGGAGAACCTGATGACCATGCCGAAGCCCGTTGATCCGGTCCCCGCGGCCACCATGCTCTTACTTCGCGACGTGCCGGAGTTTCAGGTCCTGATGGTCAAACGCCATCACCAGATCGATTTCGCCTCCGGCGCGCTGGTGTTTCCCGGAGGGAAGCCTTCGGTTGGAGATGAAATTCTTGAATGGGCCGATCATTGCAGGGGCTGGAGCACTTTTGACGCTACGCAGCGCACTTTGCGGATCGCCGCGATCCGCGAAGCGTACGAGGAAGCCGGGATTTTGCTGGCTGATCATCGTGACGGCGGCGCGTTTGAGAATACATGTGATATTGAAAGCCGCAAAGCGGTGGAGCGAGGCGAGCGCGAATTTCTTGACGTCGTTCGCGAGGCCGGTGTGCACTTGCGCCTCGATCAGCTCAGCATATTCGCAAGGTGGATAACGCCCACCTTCATGCACAAGCGCTTCGACACCCATTTCTTCGTCGTTCGCGCGCCCGAACGCCAGATTGCCGCATGCGATGGATACGAAACCGTCGATGCGGAATGGCTTTCGCCGCGCAAGGCGTTAGACATGGAAGCAACTGGCGAGCGAACCATTATCTTTCCTACGCGCTTGAACTTGCAATTGCTGGCCAAAGCCGCAAGCGCAGAAGACTGCGTAGCGCAGGCTGAAGCCCGCGATATCGTAACGGTTCTGCCGGAAATCATTCAGCGAGACGGCAAAAACGTCCTTACGATCCCAGCTGATGCCGGATACGGCCCAGCCCACGAAATCATGGGCTGAGAGCAAGCTGCCAGCGGCGAGGAACCTTTGACCTTAGTAGCCGGATAGCTGGGCAAAACGGTCCCTGAGGTAGCTCGACGACCCCCAGCTTGCCTCAGAGTCTGATTCAAAATTAACCGGAGTGATTTGATAATCTTGCGCTCCGGCTGACGAGGAGTAGGATCGAGGCGATGAACAGCCACCCGGTTGCTGAGGCGATGCTAGGTCTGATCCGGCACTGGCTACGAGTAATCCTGACACCAGCGAATTTCGCCACGGCAGATTGGCGGGATATGCTCCAGCTTCTGCTTTTCGTCGCCGTATTCGAGCAGGGTCGGGCCGAACATCATCACACCCATTCCGCCGATCGGATTGTAGGCACCGACGTTGGCGAACTCGTGCTCGATGACCCTGGCCTGGCCTATGGTCAGTCCGCCGATGCCATATTCTTTGGGCCAGGTCGGTGTACCCCAACCACGCCCGGCCACGGCTTCTAGCCATTTCTTCTGCACAGGGGTCTCGTTGGTCGGACCCTCGAGCCCGGCTAGCAAATTGCCCGTGCCCCTGAGTTCGTCAGGAAAATTGGCGGCGAGGAATTGGCGCACTTCGGTGCGAAATGCGTTTTCGCTCGCCTGGGCATCTGGTTCTAGCTGAGTTGGTACGGAAACCTCCGTTAAAAAGCTGAATTCGTGGTTCCCCAGACGGACTACAAGGCCGCGCTCTGGCTGGTTAGGCCGTGTTGACAAAAGACTTCAGCCATAGGCGTGCGGCGGCGAGGTTGAGGAAGCTCTCGAAGGATAGGACGGTCTTGTCGTAGCGGGTGGCAATGCGTCGCTGTTGCTTGAGCTTGGCGAACAATCGCTCGACGCGGTTGCGATCCTTGTAACGCCGATAGTCGGGATGCTCTGGCACCTTGCGGTTCGAGCGGGGCGGGATGATCGGCAGGATGCCTCGGATCAGCAGGCTCTCCCGGAAGCGATCGCCGTCATAGCCTTTGTCTGCCAGCAGTGCCCTCGGCTTGGGCAATGGCAATGCCATCAGCGGTTCGGCAGCGGTGTAATCGGAGGCCTCACCACCGGTTAGGATGAAGCCGATAGGCAGTCCTTGATTGTCGCACCGGGCGTGGATTTTGCTCGTAAAGCCGCCGCGTGATCGACCAAGAGCGTTCTTAACTGCCCCCCTTTTCCGCCCGCTGCCGAGACGTGGCCGCGAACGCTGGTGCTGTCGATCATGTGCTGCCAGTCGTCCGTCAGACCCAAATCAACCAGCGTCTGCAGCAGGGCATCCCAAACACCCTGTTCGGCCCAGCGTCGGAACCGGACGTAGACCGAGTTCCACTTACCATAGCGTTCATGCATGTCACGCCAGGGACAGCCGACCCGCAACACGTGGAGCATACCATTGAGAAACCGACGGTTATCGCCCGCAGGCCGTGCCCAGCGACCACGCTCAGGTGGCAGCAGTGGCCCGATCAGTTCCCACTCCGCGTCCGACAAATCCCCGCGACCCATGACTGCTCCTCAAAAAGCAGTCTTGATGATGTGGACGCCCCCGCACTGACCGGCGCTATGCTGTCGGTCGGTCACCCGAAGCAGGAACAGGAGCGTTTACGATGACGATCACAACGGTTGGGCTGGATCTGGCTAAGAGCATCTTTCAAGCACATGGCATCGATGAGACCGGCTCTGCGGTGCTGGTGAAGAAGTTGCACAGGAAGCAGATGTTGCCTTTCTTCTCGAAGTTGCCGCCATGCCTGATTGGCGTGGAGGCCTGCGGAACGGCGCATTACTGGGCACGAACACTCGCCGCCATGGGGCACGAAGTTCGCCTGATTCCGCCTTCGTACGTGAAGGCCTACGTCAAGCGCGGCAAGAGCGATGCGCTGGATGCAGAGGCCATATGCGAAGCTGTACAGCGCCCGACGATGCGGTTCGTGCCGACAAAAACGGTCGAGCAGCAAGCGATATTGATGGCCCATCGCGCCCGGTCGCTGCTGGTGCGGCAACGTACTATGGCAGCGAACGCGCTGCGGGCGCATCTGGCAGAGTTCGGTCTTGTCGCAAATCCCGGGCTTGCACATCTTGCGACCTTGGCCGAGCAGGCACTGTCCGATCGTGACGGATTACCGCCCTATGCCCGCACCGCGCTGGAAACGCTGGTCCGCCAGATCACGGCGCTGACGGGTGAGATTGCGCTGCTCGACCAGCAAATCGCCAAATGGCATGCCGAGAGCGAAGCCAGCCGCAGGCTCGCCGCCATCCCCGGCCTTGGTATCATCACGGCGACCGCTATCGCCGCGACCGTCTCCGATCCCGATCAATTCACCTCGGGCAGGCAGTTCGCCGCGTGGCTGGGGCTGACCCCGCAGCAACATTCGACCGGCGGCAAGGCTCGGCTGGGCGGCATATCGAAGCAAGGCGATCGATACTTGCGTCGATTGCTCGTTGTAGGCGCCACTGCCGTGATGCGGCACGTCAAGGACAAGCCCACGCCCATGGCAAACTGGATCAGGAAGCTGAGCGAGAAGAAGCCATTCAGGGTGGTGTCCGTCGCGCTTGCCAACA
Source organism: Blastomonas sp. CCH9-A1 (assembly GCF_001557175.1). NCBI lineage: Bacteria > Pseudomonadati > Pseudomonadota > Alphaproteobacteria > Sphingomonadales > Blastomonadaceae > Blastomonas > Blastomonas sp. CCH9-A1. Next base: position 13,618 of record NZ_LSHM01000074.1, on the reverse strand, counting down.
AACTGGCCCGGATCGCCTGGGTCGTGCTGACAAGGAAGGAAGCCTATCAGCCCTACGCGCATTTGGCCTGATCAATCAGGTCACCCGAATTGGTAATGGCAGTCGATGATGAGTAACGATCGAGCCAATGGTGAAACCAACCCGTCTGATTCAATGCGCCTCAAAAGCGCGCCAACTTGATCAGGGACTTCACCGGCGGATTTCCATCAGGGCCAGCGGTCAAATCACGCCCGCATAAATAGGCCGGACATATGAAAGCAACCGATCAAACCTGTCCCGACAAAAAGCCCTTGCCATAGGGGGCGTCCACATATGAATCAGAACTCGAGGCAGTTGGGAATCCCTTTTGTCAACGCGGCCTAGTATTGCTGCGCAGGAACGTGCAAAACTAAACCTTCCATCGCAGCCACCATTGGGATCTGGCAGGCGAGGCGACTGTATTCGTTGGCACCTTCTGCAAATTGCAGAAGCTCTGCCTCTGCTGCCCCTTCGACTAGGCGACCAACCCTGTCGATCCAGGCCGGATCGACATGGACATGGCAGGTCGCACAGGCACAGACACCGCCGCAATCGCCATCGATGCCCGGTACATCATTGAAGAGCGCCGCCTCGCGTGCGGTTTCGCCCTCAGCAGTTTCGACTTCCCGCCGCGTTCCATCGCTGGATACGAACGTCACTTTGACCATCATAAACTCCGTATTTCTGCTTCAGCAAATCAGCGCGCGTGCAGCCGCACCGGCAGCTTCGTGATCCCGCGCACAAGGTTTGAGAAAAGGCGCTCGGGCTCGCCGGTCACTTCGACCTTAGCGAACCGCTTGTGAATCTCTTCCCAGATGATCCGCAACTGCAGTTCAGCCAGCCTGTTGCCCATGCAGCGGTGGATGCCATAACCGAATGACAGGTGATGGCGGGGATTCTTGCGGTCAATGATGAAGCGGTCGGCCTGTTCGATAACCGTGTCGTCGCGGTTACCCGACAGGTACCACATCACGACCTTGTCGCCCTTCTTGATCTGCTTGCCGCCGATCTCCCAATCCTGAAGCGCGGTGCGGCGCATGTGAGTCAGCGGCGTCTGCCACCGGATGATTTCCGGCACCATGCTGGCGATCAACGAAGGGTCGTCATTCAGTTTGCGATATTCATCGGGGTTCTGATTGAGCGCCAGCACACCTCCGCTTATCGAATTGCGCGTGGTGTCGTTGCCACCCACGATCAGCAGAAGGAGATTGCCCAAAAATTCAAGGAAGGGCATATCCCGTGTCGCCGGGGAATGCGCCATTATGGAAATCAGATCGTTCTTCGGTTCTTCGTTGATGCGCTGCTCCCACAGGCCTTTGAAATACATCGCGCACTCGATGAGTTCTTCACGCCTCGCGTCGTACGATTCGACGATGCCGGTTTCAGGAGCGGCGGTGGTGACGTCAGACCAGCGCGTGAGCTTGCGGCGTTCTTCCCACGGAAAATCGAATAGGGTGGCAAGGGTCATCGTGGTCAATTCAACCGAGACCTTGTCAACCCAATCAAATTCCTCTCCTATCGGCAAATCATCGAGAATCTGACATGCTCGTTCGCGGATTGTCGGTTCGAGGAACAGCAAGTTGGACGGCGCTACAGCGGGGGTGACGGCCTTGCGTTGCTGATCGTGCTTTGGAGGATCCATAGCGATGAACATTTCAAGTTCGAGCGCACCTTCCACCGAATGCATGTCCTGAATGGCGATACCGCCGAGCTTTGCCTCCGACGAAAAGACTTTGTGGTTGGTGTCGACAGCCATGATGTCGTCGAACTTGGTGATCGACCAGTAAGGCCCAACATAGCTTTCACGGCAGTAATGGACTGGCGCCTCTCTGCGCAGCCGTTCGAAATACAGGCCGATCGTGTCCTGCTGAAAAAGACTCGGCCGTGCGACATCAATTTCGTCGATCGGAATGGCTGCGACTTTTCCGGCAGTATCCAGCTCCATCGTGTCGATGCCCATGTCTTATCCTCCATCTCAGGCGAGCAGACTCGCCTCGCGTTCAAAAACGTAAATGTTTCTCAAGGCGTGGTCAATAAAGCTTATAAGGGTTATTACGAAATTTGGTCGCACTGTAACCTTGACCTGCCCCCCGCTGATCCCGCGGTCATAACGAGAGTCTGCCGGTTTGATATTCGTGCACGCCCGTCGGCACAAGCGCGCCGGGTGGGACGCTTCCATCTTGCAGGAACGCCCGGCGCGCTTGTGCCGGCGTTCGGTTCCCCAGAGATGAGTGCGGTCTGACGTTGTTGTAGTCGTAGCGCCAGACCGCCAGCTTGCGCCGGGCATCGGCGAGGCTGTCGAACAGCTCCTCATTGAGCAGCTCGTCGCGCAGCGATCCGTTGAACGATTCAATGAACGCGTTCTGCTGCGGCTTGCCCGGATCGATGTAGTGCCACTCGATCCGGTTCTCGCTCGCCCACTTCAGGATCGCCCGGCTCGTAAACTCCGTCCCGTTATCGCTGACGATGCAGGCCGGTTTGCCATAGAGCCGCACCAGCGTGTCGAGTTCACGTGCGACCCGGGCACCCGAGATGCTCGTATCACCCAGCAAGCACAGGTTCTCCCGGCAGGCGTCATCGTTGATCGCCAGGATACGCAGCCTGCGCGACGCGCCGAAGGTGTCGGCCACGAAGTCCATCGACCAGCGATCGTTCGGACGCAGCGGCACGGGCATCGGCGTGCGGCTGCCGCGTGCCCGCTTGCGACCGCGCCGCCGCCGCACCGACAAGCCTTCTTCGCGATACAACCGGTAGAGCTTCTTGTGGTTCATCACGTGCCCCTTGCGTTCGAGCATGACGCCCACGCGCCGGTAGCCGAACCGGCGGCGCTGAGCGGCGATCTCGCGCATCTCCTCGCGGATCTCGGCATGGTCTGGCGGACGTTCTCGCCGGACCGTCTTGGGGTCGACGCCAACCAGCACGCAGGCCCGGCGCTGTGAGATCTGGTAATCCCGCATCACGCCGAGCGCCACGTCCCGTCGCTGGCCTGGCGTCGTCAGACTTTTCCCAGGAGATCCTTGAGGATCGCATTGTCCAGCACGCTCTCGGCCAGCAGCCGCTTGAGCTTGCTGTTTTCCTCCTCGAGCAGTCGCAGGCGCCGGGCCTCCGATACCTCAAGGCCGCCATACTTGGCCTTCAGCTTGTAGAACGTCGCAGGGCTCAACCCGTGCTTGCGGCAAACCTCGGCAGTCGGCAGCCCAGCCTCCTGCTCCTTGATCATGCCGATAATCTGCTCCTCGGTGAAACGACTCTTCCTCATTCATCTGCTCCTTCGCTCAGGGCAGACTCTACATCAAATCGAGGGACCCAGCGGGGGGCAGGTCAACCTTCATAGACAGACGCTGGACATGATATCCAATAAACTCTTATAAGGTTTTATCGAAGGAGCGATTCCCAGAGATGCAACCGAAGATCGATGATTCCAGGAAAGCCAAGCGTGCGCTCACGCTTGCGCAGGACATCGTACGCGATATCGAAGCCGGGGCGCATGTTGCGGGCGACAGGTTGGCCCGCGAGGACGAAATGCTTGCGCGATACGATGTCGCCAGAGCAACTTTGCGCGAAGCTCTCCGCTTTCTTGAACTGCAGGGTGTTATCCATCTTCAACTTGGTCGCGGTGGCGGGCCGGTGGTCGCACGCCCGCAGACCGGCGATTTCGCTAATAGCCTCTCGCTGATCCTGCATTTCATGGAGGCGGACTTGCGAGGCTTGCTCGAATTGCGCGAAACGATTGCGGCGGATGTTGCAGCCTATGCCGCCCAGCGCGCGACCACGGGTGACCTGAGCGCACTTGCCGATTGCCTCAAAGAACTGGAACGAAACGAAGCCAGCAGCCAGTTCGAGGAACTGAATCGCCGTTTTCACGATATGCTCGGCTGGGCCAGCGGCAATCCGCTTTTCGGCCTTCTGACTTCTGCGTTGCACATGCTCACCCGCGAATTTTCGCTCTCGCTCGGGTATTCCGCGCAAGAGCGTGCGGTCCAGTTGCGTTTCTTGCGCCGCGTCCTTGAAGCCGTGCGCAAGGGCGACGCCGAAGGAGCGCGGCAGGCGATGGCGCGTCTCGTGGCAGGCTCCGCCTCCTATCTCGCAGAAAGAAGCCCTGAGCTTGTGTCCCAGAAGGTCAGGTGGGGGCAGACGTAAAAAACGGGCGCCGGTTGGTGGCGCAGAATGGAGAGAGTATTACGATGGCACTGAAGAGTCGCATTTGCGAAATTCTCGGGATCGAATACCCGATTCTTCTGGCCGGAATGGGTGGGGCAAGTGTCCCTGCGCTCGCGGCTGCCGTATCGAATGCCGGGGGACTTGGCGTTCTTGGAGCCGCGGCCTGCTCGCCAGACCAGTTGCGCAGCTGGATCCGCCAGACCCGCGAACTGACCGACAAGCCATTTGGGGTCGACACCCTTCTGCCTGCTTCCGTCAGGCGCGGGTCGGCACCGCAGAGCGGCGGCTCGCCCGAAAACCCGATGGCACTGCTTGGCGAATATCAGCAGTTCACCCGCGATTTCATGGAACGCGAGGATCTGCCCGAAGTGGATGCCGCAATGGCCATGCTCGCGGCTGGCGCGCCGGAAATGGGCAAGGGCGGACCGCAGCTGTTCACGCGGGAGTTTTTCGAGGCGCAGATGGAAGTGGTAATCGAGGAAAAGGTGCCAGTCTATGCCGCCGGCCTCGGCAATCCCGGACCGTGGATGGACCGCCTTCATTCCAATGGCACCAAGGTGATGGCGGTGATCGGCAAGGTCAAGCACGCCCGGCAGGTGGTCGATTCCGGCATCGACATGCTTGTGGCGCAGGGCCACGATGGCGGCGGGCACAACTCCCCGATCGGAACCTTCTCGCTGATTCCGCAGGTAGTCGATGCGGTGGGCGATCGGGTTCCCGTGATTGGAGCGGGTGGAATTTCCGATGGCCGGGGAGTCGCCGCAGCGATGATGTTGGGCGCGCTGGGCGCGTGGGTCGGCACGGCGTTTCTGGCAACCGAAGAGGCAGGGATTGAACGGTTCCAGAAGGAAGCAATAACCGACGGCGGCGATGCAGATACCGTCGTTAGCCGCTCGTTGACCGGCAAGCCTGCGCGCATGATCCGCAACAAATGGGCCGATGCCTGGGTTGCGGCGGGCAAGGAGCCGCTTCCCATGCCTTACCAGTCGATGATTTCAGGGCCGGTCATGGCTTCGGGCATCAAGGCTCAGCGCAAGGATATCATGCCTGGCTTCGCGGGGCAGGGAATTGGCCTGATCCACTCGATCCGTCCAGCGGCAGAGGTCATGCGCGATCTTGTCGAAGGGGCCGAAAGGGCGCTGGCCGATGCCAGATTCTATTCCTGAATTGCGGTAAGACGGGGACGCGGTATGAACGCTTCGCAGACCTTATTCTTTGCCGACAAGGCCGCCATAACCGGTGTGGGCGAAACCGCATTCGTCAAGGGCACCGAGCGGACCGCGGTGGACATGATGCTGGAAGCCTCGCGCCGCGCAATCGCGGATGCCGGGCTGAAACCTTCCGACATCGACGGCATGGTGCCGCCGCCGATTTATACGACCTCGGAGGAAATGGCCGCCAATCTCGGCATTGATGTGCTGCGCTATGCGGCCACCGTTCACATGGGCGGCGCCAGCCCGACGACGGCGCTGCAGAACGCGGCAATGGCGATCGCCAGCGGGCTTTGCGATCACGTGCTGGTGACGCTCGGTTGGAACGGCTATACCGCCCTCAGGCCCAAGCCGGGTGCCCCGCCCACTCGGGCGATGAACATGAACACGCTGACCAATACCATCCAGGGCTATTACATCCCCTATGGTGTGTTCCTGCCGGTGCAGATGTATGCTTGGCTGGCGACCCGTCACTCGAAGCTTTACGGCGTGGGCGCGGATGCGATGGCAGCGGTAGCGCTAGCCTGCCGGCGTCACGCGCAGTTGAATCCGCGCGCCTTTACCTATGGGCGCGAACTCGACGCGGAAACCTACCATTCGGCGCGCTGGATATCCGAGCCCTTTCGCCTTTACGATTGCTGCCTTGAAACCGATGGCGCCTGCGCGGTAGTCATATCGCGAATGGAACGGGCCAGGGATATGCCCCATGTGCCCGTCAGCATCGCCGGTGCCGCTGAAGGCCACCCCTATCCAGCCGACGACATCCCTTCGCGGCCCGATCCCTTCAAGATTGGCCTCAGCTATGCTGCCCCGCGCGCTTTCGACATGGCGGGCGTCAAGCGCGAGGACATGGATTTCCTGCAGATTTACGACTGCTTTACCTATGTCGTTTTGCTGCAACTGGAAGCGATGGGCTATTGCGAACCGGGCGGACAGGCCGAATTCGTCGCCAATGGCCAGATTGAGCTGGGCGGCCGCTATCCGATCAACACTCATGGCGGCTTGCTCAGTGAGGCGCATGTCTGGGGACTCAACCACGTGGTCGAAGGAGTGCGCCAGCTTCGTCACGACTGCGGCGAGCGCCAGGTGCTAGGAGCCCAGACCGGCCTAGTGACCGGCTGGGGTGACCTTGGAGATGGAAGCATTGCCATTCTCAGGAGGTTTACATGAGCAGCGAGAGCGATCTGCCCCCCAAAATGCGGCCCTCCGCGCAGGTTGCGCCGCCCAAACCGCGACCTCGCCCGCAAGACCCGGTTGAGCAGGAATTCTGGAAGCGGTGCCAGGACGGCAATCTCTATTTCCAGCGCTGCGGCGGCTGCGGCTGCTTCCGCCACCTGCCGCGCTATATGTGCGCAAAGTGCGGCTCGCCGGAATTCTCCTGGGAACGCAGCAGTGGCAAGGGCACGCTGTTTTCCTGGACCGTTACCCACCAGGCCCTCCACCCGGCTTTTGCCGCCGAAATTCCCTTCGTGGCGGCGCTGGTGGAATTGGAAGAGGGCGTACGCATGGCCACGCGCCTGATTGGTTGCGATCACGAGCGCCTAGCGCTCGACCTTCCGGTGGAAGTGGAATTCGAATTGATCGGTGAGGACTTCCGTCTTCCTGTTTTCCGCCTGCGTGAAAGTTAGAAGCGTCATGGATCTTAATTACGGGCCCGAATACGATGTCTTCCGCAAGCAAGTGCGGGCTTTCATCGAAGCGCACAGCCATCTCGCGCCGCCCTCTGCTGACCGGGCGGCCCGACCTTCGTCCAAGGCGGTCGAATGGCAGAAGCTGTTGATTGAGCATGGGTATACCGCGCGTACGATCCCGCAGGAGTATGGCGGCTATGGAGCGGAGCCGGACATTCTCCAATCGCGCATCATTGCAGAGGAGTTTGCGCGGGCCAGGGTGCCGGGCGGGCTTTCCAATCAGGGAATCTCGATGTTCGTGCCGACCCTGCTCGAACTCGGCACCGAGGAACAGAAACGGCGCTGGATCGAACCCACGCTAAAAGGCGACGTCGTCTGGTGCCAGGGCTATTCCGAACCAGGTGCCGGGTCTGACCTCGCCAACCTCAAGACCAGCGCGCACATTGAGAACGGCGAATTTGTTATCAATGGCCAGAAGATCTGGACCAGCACCGCCAAGCAGGCCGACATGATCTTTTGTCTGGTCAGGACCGAACCGGACGCACCCAAGCATGGCGGCATTTCCTACCTGATCTTTTCGATGGACACCCCAGGCATCGAGGTTCGCCCCTTGAAGACGATGACCGGTCACGCCGAGTTCAACGAGACCTTCTTTACCGATGTGCGCGTACCGGTGGACCAGATCGTCGGCCAGCGGGGACAGGGCTGGTTCGTGGCGAACGCGACCCTGGGCCATGAGCGCGGCATGCTGGGCGATCCCGACGCGCTAGAAAATCGGCTGCAGGCGCTAATCGGGCTGATGCAGGAAGAGCGTTTGGGCCAGGCTCGAGCGATCGACAATCCGGTACTGCGCGACCGGTTGGTAGCACTTCAGGCCGAAGTGGCGGCGATGAAATACAACGGGATGCGCGTACTTTCGAACAGCCTCAGGGGAGAGCCGGGCGGCATGGCGAAGTTGATCGTCAAGCTGCAAAGCTGTGAACTCGCTCACCAGATTTCGGCGCTGGCGATCGACGCTATGGGCGAACTGGGCATTCTCTATCACAACAGCCCGCGCGAGCGGCACGGCGGGGCTTGGCAATGGAACTATATGTTCCAGCTCGGTCTCATAATCGGCGGCGGGACCGCTCAGATCCAGAAGAACATCATCGCCGAACGCGGCCTTGTAATGCCGCGTGAACCGAACCCGGCAAAGACCTCGAATGTAGGGCCAAAAGCCTCAGACATGGCGAGTCAGAAGCAGGGAGCAAACTGATGGATTTCGGACTTTCGCAGGACCAGCGGATGTTGCGCGACGCGGTTTCGCGGTGTCTTGCCAATACTAGCCCGCTCAGTCATGTCCGCGAATGTGCGGAGCGTGACAATCCGCTGAGCGACCAGGTGTTGCGGGCCCTCAACGACCTCGGCGTTGCCGGAATGCTGGTCCCCGAAGAGCACGGCGGGCTCGGCATGACCCTGCTCGACGCGGCAGTGGTAGCGGAACAGCTTGGCTATGCGGTCGCCCCGGTGCCGTTTCTCGCCAGTCAGGCTCTCGCACCGATCGCCTTGCGCGATGCGGGCAGCGAGGAGCAAAAGGCCCACTGGCTGCCAAAGATCGCGAGCGGCGAGGCGCGTATCGGTGTCGCTATTTCTGAGACGATTGAGGTGCGCGACGGCGCGGGGGTTTCCTCTGTCGGCGGGAAGCTCAACGGCACCGCCCTGTTCGCGCTCGATTTCGAAGGAGCCGATGCCTACATCGTCGCCGATTCCGGTGGCAGACTGCACCTTGTCGGTGCCAAAGCGTCCGGGTTGGTAGCTATCGCGCTGACGACTATCGATCGCACCCGCAGCGTCGGGGAATTGCATTTTGATGGGACCGCGGCGGAACCATTGGCTGACGATGGCGGAGTTGCAACAGCCCGGTTGCGCGCTGCGGGTCGTGTTATCCTCGCCGCCGACAGTCTTGGCGCAGGTCAGGCCATGATCGAAAAGGCTGTCGATTATGCTGGCCAGCGCGAACAGTTCGGCCGCCTGATCGGCAGTTTCCAGGCCGTAAAGCATATGTGCGCCGAGATGGCCGCGCGGCATGAACCGTGCCGCTCGCTCGTCTGGTACGCCGCCCACGCCTTCGACGCGGTGCCGAATGAGGCATCGCTGGTTGCCTGCTATGCGAAATCGCACACGGCGGAGGTCCATCGATTTGTCGCACGCACTTCCATCGAAGTGCACGGCGGAATGGGATTCACCGACGTGCTTGGCCTGCACTACTGGTTCAAACGGATCGGATTCGACCGGCAGGTCCTTGGTGGGCCAGAAGTGGTCCGGGCGGAGGCTGCGGCACTTCAGGGTTGGACCAAAGCCGCGTGATGTTTCTACCGGGAGACGCGCGCTAAAGCCGCCGCACCATTCGGAGAGGAGAACTAATATGACCGACTGGAATCTCGGCGACATTCTCGACGCTTTCGAGCCTGTCATGCCAAAGGATGCGCCGGCCCTGATCCACGGTGACCGGATTATTACCTGGCCCGAAATGTCCGCGCGTTCGAACAATGTTGCCCGCGCGCTGCGTCAACGCGGCGCTGGCGATGGCGCAAAGGTCGCCTTTTATATGCGCAACCGCCCAGAATATGGCGAGTTGATGGCAGCCTGCTTTAAGGGGCGCTTGATCCATGTGAACATCAACTACCGCTATGTCGCCGAGGAGGTCTTTTACATCTTCGACGATTCCGACAGCGAAGTAATCGTCTACAGCTCGGAATTCCGCGACTGTATCGTCGAGCTCAAGGACCGGCTCGAGAAGGTTCACACCTTTGTGGAAATTGGCGAGGCGTCGCAAATCGCGCCTTTTGCGATCCCTTACGAGACATTCGCGCAAGAAGGCGACGGATCGGCGCTCGGAATCGTGCGCTCACCCGAAGATCAGCTCTTCATCTATACCGGTGGTACGACCGGCATGCCCAAGGGCGTGATGTGGCATCACGACCAAATGCGCAAAGCACAGCTCGAGGCCCAGAAGCTGCTCGCCCCCGTTCCTCAGACACTCGAAGAGCACGTCGCGTTGATCACAAGTCAAGGGCCCGGCAACCGCACTGTGCCCTCCTGCCCGATGATGCACGGGACCGGCTTCATCACCGCGATCGGCACACTTATGTCGGGCGGCGCCATCGTTACACTTGCAGACCCGTCCTTCGATGCGACGGAATTGTGGGAAACAGTCGATAAGCACAAGGTGCAAAGCATCGCAATTGTGGGCGATGCATTTGCCAAGCCGATGCTGCATGCGCTGGACGAGAATCCCGGCCGCTGGGATACCAGCAGCCTAGTTACCATCGTTTCATCCGGCGTGATGTGGAGCAAGGAAGTCAAGGATGGGCTGTGCAAGCATATCCCCCAGGTGGTGCTGATGGACAGCTTCGGCGCTTCCGAAGGGCTCGGCTTCGGCCGCTCCATCACAACCGCGCAAGGGGGCACCAACACCGCGAAATTTGCGATTGGCGAATGCTGCGATGTCTTTGACGAAAACGACCAGAAAGTGACGCCGGGAAGCGGCGTACCGGGATTTATCGCTCTCGCCGGGGCGATCCCGGCGGGCTATTACAAGGATCCCGAGAAATCCGCCAAAACGTTCCGTACAATCGATGGGGTTCGCTATTCGATTCCCGGCGACTGGTGCACGGTCGAGGCCGATGGCAGCCTGACCTTGCTGGGCCGTGGCAGCGTGTGCATCAACACTGCTGGCGAGAAAGTTTACCCTGAGGAAGTCGAGGAGATTCTCAAGACCCATCCCGCCATTGGTGACGCGCTGGTCGTGGGCGTGCCAAACGAAAAATGGGGTCAAGCCGTCACCGCCGTCGTCCACCTCAGCGGCTCCGCCCCGTTCGACGAGCAAGCCGTCAAGGACCATGTGCGGGGGCAGTTGGCAGGCTACAAAACGCCGAAGGCAATATATCCAACGAATACCCCCCTGCGCGCATCGAACGGCAAGGCCGACTATGCAACGGCGAAGGCAATTGCCGAGAGCCTGACTGCCGCTTCATGACGACCCAGACTTCGCCCGATTACGACGCGGTGATCGTCGGTGCCGGCTTCAGCGGGATCTACCTGCTGCACAAGTTGCGGGACGCCGGGTTCAACGTGCTGCTGGTCGATGCTGCGGCCAGTGCGGGCGGCATCTGGCACTGGAATTGCTATCCCGGCGCACGCGTGGATTCGCAGATTCCGCTCTATGAATTCTCGATCCCCGAAGTGTGGCGGCCATGGACCTGGAGTGAGCGCTTTCCCGGCTGGGCAGAACTTAGGGCCTATTTCCGCCATGTCTGCGATACGCTGAAACTTTGGCCGCTGATGCGGATGGGCTCGAGGGTCGAAAGCGCCGATTTTGAAACAGGGCCGGGACTATGGAATCTACAGCTTGAGGGCGATGAAACCATAAAGGCGCGCTTCCTGCTCCCAGCCCTCGGTTTCGCGTCGAAGCCATATATCCCCGACATTCCGGGCATTGAGGATTTCGAGGGTGAATGGTGCCATACGGCGCGCTGGCCGCAGGAGGGTATTGATCTGGATGGGCGCAAAGTTGCCCTGATCGGAACCGGAGCGAGCGGAGTGCAGGTCGCCCAGGAAGCGGCCAAACGTGCGGAGGCGCTGATAATATTTCAAAGAACTCCGATCCTGGCCCTGCCGATGCGGCAGGAGCGGCTGACGAGGGAAGATCAGGAGCACGAAAAGTCTGGCTATCCCGCCTATTTCGAACAGCGTCGGCATACGAGCGCTGGCTTTGAATACCAGTTGCTTGAGGTGTCGGCGCTCGAAGTTGGCGAAGAAGAGCGCAATGCGCACTTCGAAGATCTGTGGCAGCGGGGCGGATTGAGGTTCTGGTATCACAATTTCGCTGACATTCTTACCAATCGCGAAGCCAACCGCCACGCCTACGATTTCTGGCGCGACAAGGTTCGCGCGAGGATCGCCGATCCCGATCTGGCCGAGAAACTCGCCCCATCCGAACCGCCGCATCCGTTCGGCACGAAGCGGCCTTCGCTCGAACAGGGATATTACGAGATTTTCGCGCAGGACAATGTTGCGCTGGTTGATCTGAAGGCAAACCCGATCACCCGTGTCGCGCCGCACGCAATCACGACCGAAGACGGCGAGGTCGAATGCGATTTCATCGTTTTTGCCACCGGCTTCGACGCCGGGCGGGGCGGGTTGATCGACATGAACATCACCGGCAGAGGCGGCCAATCACTTTCGCAGGCCTGGCAACACGGCTTGCGCGCCTATCTGGGAATGGCGGTATCGGGTTTCCCCAATATGTTGTTCGCTTACGGCCCCCTCAGCCCCTCGGGATTTTCCAATGGGCCGACAAGCGCGGAAATGCAGGGCGACTGGATCTGCGACTTCATGGTCTGGCTGCGAAGCAACGGTTTCTTCCTTTTCGACGCTCAACCGCAAGCCGAAGATGGCTGGACCGAAATGGTCGCCCAAGCTGGCGCGATGACGCTCTTTCCCGAAGCGGACTCCTGGTACATGGGCGCGAACATCCCGGGCAAGAAGCGCCAGCTTATCAATTTCCCAAGCATGTCGGCCTATGCCGCGATTTGCGACCAAGTGGCGCGCGATGCCTACCGCGGCTTTACCGCCAGCACACCAGCGAACAAGGACTGCGTAACCTGATGAATGAGATGGTGAGAATCGAAGATTTTCCGACCGACATCGACCCAATTTGGGCTGGTGACGGTTCGCATCTGCCCGAATGGTTCGTGTCGGCCCTCAAGGTGCCGCGCGAAGAGGGTTATGTGGAAATCGATGGGGCCAAGGCGCACTATTTTCGCTGGGGTCACCCGGGCAAGCCCAAGGTGCTTATGACGCATGGCTTTCTCGCCCATGCGCGCTGCTTCGCCTTCATTGCACCGTTTCTTGCCGAAGACTATGATGTGGTAGCGTTTGATCTGGCCGGCATGGGCGACAGCGAGATGCGCGGGCGCGCCGACCTCTTGGCAAGGGGGGGCGAGTTTCGCGAGATTGCCGAGGCGCTGAATATGTTTGCGGATGGCCAAAAGCCGACGATTATCGCGCACAGCTTCGGATCGGGAGCGGCCCTGACAGCCGTGACCCAATCGCCCGGGACCTTTGCCGGAGTGGTGGTTTGCGATCTCATGATCATGCGGCCTGCTCTCCTGGACGAGTACTGGAACCTCAGCCGGTCCAGCCCAGGTTCTGGCGATCCGGACAAGCCCAGCAAGCGCTATCCTAACTATGAAGCGGCGCGCCAGCGGTACATCCTTTCCCCGCCCCAGCCGGTCGGCGCGCCATTCCTGCTGGACTACATGGCCTATCACTCCCTGCGGCAGGATGGAGACGAGTGGACTTGGAAGTTCACGACCGAGGTCTTTCGGAGGAGCAACAAGCCCGACGAATGGCTCACAATGGGCGAGCGCCTGGTGCAGGCACCGGGCCGGAAGGCCATCGTGCACGGTGGCTTGAGCCAGCTCTTTACACCGGAATCAGCCGAATATGTTCGTGAACTGGGTGGAGGTGACATTCCGATAATCGCCGTGCCTGAAGCCGTTAGCGTCCGCGCTCGTGGTGTAATTTTCGGTGGAGATTTAGGTGCTGCTGGTG
>NZ_LSHM01000073.1:0-40058 GCF_001557175.1 Blastomonas sp. CCH9-A1 | reverse complement strand
TCGGAACGGTCGGGATGCTTAGCGTACGTTTTCGAACATTCTCTCACCGGCCCCCCATTAGGCCTGGGGCCGGCCTCCAAATTTCGCGAAGGAGTCGATCATGTTGAAGAAGTCCCTCACCGCCGCGTTCGCTGGAATTGCCTTGCTCGGCGCGACCCCGGTCCTGTCGCAGGGCATCGGCCACACCTGGTTTATGCGCGGCACCATCGTCGAAGTCGGTTCAACCGGAACAGTCGTTTGCATCGGCAAAGCCGACGGTGCCGAGGTCGGACAGGTTCTCGACGTCTATCGGATCGTCCCTCATACTGGCCCGCAAAAGGGCACGGGCCCGAGTTTTCACCGCAAGGAGGTCGGCGAAGTCAGGATCGATCACGTTTTCGACGACCATTTCGCCCACGTCACCGTCGTCAGCGGCAAGCCGGCTCGCAACGATATCGTCGAACTGCAGCGCAGTCACTAAGCGCGGCCAGCCGCGCGCGCGGCGGCGGTCTATGGGCACGTTGGCCTTTCCCACCGGAGGGCCAACGACCCCTACTCCCCGTGCGAGGCGCTGCACGGCCGGGACGCCCAACAACGGTTCCAAGCGGAAACCGCCTGCACACAAGATGCAGCGCCCGGCCAGCCACATTGGGATGGATGCCATGGCAGGATTGAAGATAGGAGAGTTCGCCGCAGCCGCCGGCGTGGGCCGCGATGCGGTTCGCCATTACGAACGCATCGGCCTGTTGCCTGCGGTGGTCAGAAATGGCGCAGGCTACCGGGTCTACAGCGACGACGACCTCGAGCGGCTGCAATGCATTCGCCACGTCCACGAAGCGGGCTTCAGCCTCGAACAGACCCGCGATTTGCTCGAAGCATCGACAGCAAACCGCGATCGGATCGAGACGCTGCTCGGCGTCACGCGCGCGAAGCTCGACGCCGCGAGGGACAATGTCGAGTGGCTCTCGGAAGTCGAAACGTTCCTGACCAGCCTGGTTGCCGCAACGCCGCTAGACGAAGCCCAGCCCCTGTGGGTCGGTTTTCAGGCGGGAAGATGTGCAACGCGGCGCCGCAGATCGCGCTTCGCGCGAGGCAATTGCTAATCATTACCAAGAAAGAAAGGACCGAATATGGCTTACCTAAATCGCAAGGCACTGTCGTGGACTGGCTTCGGTCTGGCGCTTGCAGGCGCCCTCGCGCTGTCGGCCTGCAACAGCAAGGACAAAGAGGCCACCCCCAGCGCGGCAGCCACCGACGCCGCAAGCGAGACAGGAGCCAGCGACGCGACCAATTCCACGGCAGCCGACGATATGCACAACCGGATGGAGGCCGACCAGCGCCAGAAGATGGATCACGACAGCATGCGCATGGGTCCGGGAATGAACCACCCCGCTACCCCGGCTCCCGACTCGCAGCCAACCAACCAGAGCAGTTCGATGCCAAGCGGGGGTATGCAGGACATGTAGGCGGCGATCGAGCGTTCCCCATGTCGATGCCGAAGCCCCGATGCGCTGTGATCGCTATCGCTGCGTGTGCGCTGGCAATGCCGGCGCACGCGCAGGACGGCGACGAGCACAGCGCGCATCATCCAGGCGGTGCCGCGCCGTCGCCCATGGCTACGCCTGTCTCTTATACACATCTCCGAGCCCACGAGGCCAAGCCGGGCGGCCAGCCCGCCGCCGATAGCGCCATGTCCGCGATGATGCAGGACATGATGCAGGAGATGATGGGCGGAGAAGGCGAACATGGCGGAGCGAACCGGCGCGGCCCGTTTTTCGCCAAACTGCTGACATTGCCAGCCACTTCGGCCGAGGAGAAGCAGGCTCTGGCCAGCCAGGCGGAACAGCGCGTCTCAGACGGCTTGGCAATGGTCGAAGCGGCCAACGCGGCGGCAATGCACGCCGCGACCCCGCAAGCCCGGCTCGATGCGGCAAAGAAGTTGCGCGAAGGGCTCGATCTTCTGAAGAGCGGTGCTGCCGGTCAAGCCGCGCTTGCGAGCGAAGCGCAAGCTCCGATCGCGGCGCAGACCTGGTTTCGCGACCAGCTCGGCATCGCCGATCCGGCGCATGCAAGCGCTCGGCAATTGTTTGGACTTTCGCCTTCGCACTTCTTGCTCATGCTCTTCCTCGCCTTGGTCAGCGCCAGTCTAATCGCGCTGCAAGTGCTCCGGCTTCGCCGTGTCCGGACGCTGATGGGTGCGGCGAATGCCGCGAGCGGCCCTTCGGTCGCGGCGCCCGTTGCCGCCCTCGCCAGGACCTCGGGGCAACCGCTGCCGGAATCGCTTCCCCCGGCTCGCGACGCCGTGCCGACGCAAGACGTCCCACCGGCTGCGGCCTTGCGTCCTTCGAAACGGTGGTCGGGCCAGCTAAAGGTCGTTCAGATCGTTCGCGAGACGCCTACGGTCCAAACCTTCCGATTGGCCGATCCCGGCGCGGATCGCCTGCCATTCGACTTTCTGCCGGGCCAATTCTTGCAGGTGGAGGTCACCCCGCAAGCGGACAAAGCCGTGCGAAGATCCTACACGATCGCCTCCTCGCCGACGCAACGGGCCTACGTCGAACTCACCGTCAAGCGCGAGGAACAGGGCGCGGTTTCGAAGTTTCTCCACGATGAGGTCAAGACTGGCGATCTGCTCAAGGTGACGGGCCCCTTCGGTGAGTTCACCTTCACCGGAACCGATGCCGAGAGCATCGTCCTGATCGCCGGGGGCGTCGGCATCACACCGATGATGTCGGTGCTGCGCTATCTTACCGACATCGCCTGGCCAGGAGAGATCTTCTTCCTCTATGGCGCGCGCTCGACCGAAGAATTCGTCTTTCGCGACGAGCTCGAACGGCTGGAGCGACGCTTCGCCAACCTTCATGTGATGGCCGCAATGCAACGCTCCGCGGGCACCGTCTGGCTTGGGCCGGAAGGGCCGATCACCCTGGAAATGCTGCGCGCCGCTGTGCCGGACATAGCCAAGCGCCGGGTCCACCTGTGCGGTCCCCCCGGCATGATGGCGGCAATGCGCGCGCAGCTCGCGGAGCTTGGCGTGCCCGAGGCGCAGTTGCACACCGAGGCATTTGGCCCTGCCTCCTTGCCGGACAACGCGGCTGAGATCGAAACGAAAGAGCGTCCGGCGGCGGCACGCACGAAGCGCAAGGATGCCGTGGCGCCAACAACGGTGACCTTTGCGGTCTCGGGCGTCTCGGCCCCGTTGTCCGCAGAGGAGACTGTGCTGGAAGCCGCCGAAGACGCCGGCGTCGAGATTTCCTATGCCTGCAGAATGGGCGAATGTGGCGTCTGCGTCACCAAGCTGATCTCGGGTGAAGTCACGATGGCGGTCGAGACCGGTCTCGATCCGGAGGACAAGCAAAAGGGTTACATTCTGGCGTGCCAGGCGAAGAGCGCCGGACAGCCGCTGGTGGTGGAAGCCTGATGCGCGAGCGCGGTGATATCCTGGTTGCTCTCATGGTCGCGTTCGTGATCCTCTTCCCGTTGGGATATCTGCTGCACGTCTCTCCGCGCTTCCCGGGCAGCCTGGCTGGCGGGGTCATTGGCATCGCGGCTGCGGTGCTGATGCTGCTGACCTTGCCCTATGTCCTGGTCAAGCACGTCAAATCGATCGCCGAGGCGACCGCGCACCGTGTCAGCAAGCCGACGCTGCTGGCGATTCACATCTACGCCGGGGTTCTGGCCGCGATCCTCGGCCTCGTCCACGCCGCGCATAGCTTGGAGAGCCCGGCCGGATTGGTCTTGACCGGGACGCTATTGCTGACGGTCTTGAGCGGCTACATCGGCCGCTATTTGCTGGGCCAGTTGGCTAAGGCGCTGCGCGGACGGAAATCCGAACTGGCCTCGCTACAAGCGGCGCTTCTTGGCCTCGACGCGACCATTGCCAAGGAGGCGGAAGCGCCCCCGCTGCGCCGCTGGCACAGATTGTTGTTCGTCTCCGCCGAGCGGCCCGCCGATCCCGCCGCGAAGGACGCTGAATCCCTGGCCGGAGCAATGGTGGACATGGAATTCGCGGTGCGGGCGGAAAGCGCAACCGATGCCCTGTTCGGCAAGTGGCGGTGGCTGCACATCGTGGTCGGCTGCATTCTCTACGCCGTCCTTGTCGTCCACATCGGCGCCGCGATCTATTTCGGATTGCGCTGGATATGAGGTTTGCGCGCCTCCTTTTTTGGCTCTTCGTTCTCGCGACCGTGGCTCTGCTGGTGGGTGCGCCATTGGCCTTGCGCACGAACGCGCCTTCCGAGGCCGGGATTGTGGAGCGTTTTGTCGCTCCCGGACCCTTGTCGAGCGCCCACCGGTCGCTGGCCGGACAATGCGCCAGCTGCCACACGCCCCTCAAGGGAGTTGAGGCGAAGACCTGCCTGTCATGCCACGCCGGAACCGAGTTCGGGGACAAGCAATCGACCATGTTCCATTCCCAGGCCACGCAATGCAGTTCCTGCCATGTCGAGCATCAGGGCAATCAGGGGATTGTCCAAATGAGCCACGCCGCGTTGCTCGATCCGAAGAACTGGAGCGGCCCGGCTCTGCAAATGCAATCCCGCAAACCCCTGGCGACGTCCGGTGCGACGCTCGATTGTGCGAGCTGCCATTCGATCAGGGACAAGCATCTCGGGCTGTTCGGCGCCGATTGCGCCACCTGCCACAGCACCGATTCGTGGACGATTGCCAGCTATCGCCACCCTTCGACCAATTCGACGCAGTGCGTCGAGTGTCACAAAGCGCCTCCCAGCCACTATATGGAACACTTCAGCATGGTTTCGCAGCGGGCCGCACGCGAGAAGGCCCGGGTCGATCAGTGCTATTCCTGCCATACCACCGACAGCTTCAACAACATCCGGCGCCGGGGGTGGTATGATCACCATTAACGCGCCCTGGCTAAGCCAGTTTTTCCACCTGGCCGTCGTCGTTCTGGATCTGGCCGGCACCTTGGTCATCCTGGTCGGCGCGGCCTATGCCAGTGGCGTGTTTCTCCGGGCGTTTCGAGGGAGCGACCGGTCGCGCGCCTATCTCGCCTTCCGTTCGACGCTGGGGCGCAGCATTCTTCTGGGTCTCGAATTCCTGGTCGCAGGCGACATCGTCAAATCGCTGGTGATCAACCCGACAATCGCCGACCTGGTCGTACTGGCCGGGCTGGTCCTGGTGCGCACGTTCCTCAGCATCTCGCTCGGTGTCGAGATCAATGGCCATTGGCCCTGGCAGGATACCGTCATGGCGCGTCATCGCTCGCTTGCCGCAGGTAGCGGTGGCCAACCCGGCTGCGGGGAGAATCCCGGGATCGATCCAAACGGTTCATGATGGAGGTAAGGATGATCGAACGCAGAACCCTGTTGGCGAGCGGTACGGCGCTTCTCGCTTCAGGAGTGGCAAGCGGCGCTGTCGCAAGCGATGGTTCGGGGCACGCCGCAGCAATGGCGATGCCGATGAAGGACTGCATCGATCTTTGCGCCGCGTCGCATGCCATGTGTTTGGAGACGGCGAACTATGTCGCAAGCTCGAGCCGATCGCCGGCCAGCGCCCCGCTGCTCACGCTCCTGAGCGATTGTGCGGAAATCTGCCAGGCGACGGCCAATTCGATGCTGCGTCGCTCGGCGCTGCACACCATCCTTTGCCGAGCCTGTGCGGACGCTTGCGACCAGTGCGCTCGCGAATGCGAGCAGCGGCGTGACGACCCGCAGCTGACCCATTGCGCTGAAGCCTGTAGACGGTGTGCGGAAGGCTGCCGCCATATGGCCGCGATGGCCGACTGAACGGGGCGCTTCGCAAACTACGTATAGTTTCAAGCGGCGGGTGGTCCCATTGCAGAGCCAAGAAGCGGCGAGAAAAACGCAAGAGTATCGCCAGTTTAGCGGAGACGCGAAATGACCCGGAAAGCCATCTATCTTACTGTTTTCGGCTTGCTCACCAGTGTCGGCGGCGTAGCCTATGTGATGGCCGACGAACTGCCGGCCGACATGCCTGCGGTCACGGCCCCAAAGCCCACAGCATCACCCAAAGCGCCTGTCGCCCCGCCGCCGCCGTCGACCACGGCCGCTCAGGACCATGCGCACCAGCAGGGCATGGATCACGGCGGGCAGCAGATGCACGATCAAATGATGCAGGACCACCAGATGGGCATGCAGGGCATGCAGCAGCAGGGCATGCAGCAACAAGGTATGGGCGGCATGGCGGCGCAAGGCGGCAAGGCGGGCATGCCGATGAAGCCGGGCAAGGATTGTTGCCCGAGCAAAGGCATGAAGCCAGCGGACAAGCCCATGGCGATGCCCTCGGACAAACCGATGCCGATGAATGACATGTAGACTCCGCTCCCCGGAGCTGACGGCCCGCCGCCCCGCCCCCGGCGGCGGGCCGTTCTTGCCCCCCTTCGCCGCAAAGGGCCGGATTTGCGCCATGTATCGCTAGGACCACGCGCGCTCCCGTCAGACTCAAATCGCGGGACAAACCCTGAGTGCAAGCGATGCTCGATAGGCGGCGGGCGAACGGGGTAACCGGATCCTGCCGCAAGGGCCGCGCTTGGCCGTCACGCACACACTTGACGAGGACAACACAAGAACCGGGATCATGTTCGAACAGGCCATCGAGACAATCAATGCCGCGCCAACTTTCCGGCATCGCTACGACAATTTCATCGCCGGGCGCTGGAGCCCGCCTTCCACAGGCCAATATTTCGCCGACACGAGCCCGATCAACGGCGCGCTGATCGCCGAGTTCGCCCTCTCTACCACCGAAGATGTCGAGCGCGCGCTCGACGCTGCCCACTCCGCCAAGGACCAATGGGCGAGGCTTGCGCCGGCCGAGCGCGCAACGCTGCTCAACAGGATCGCCGACCGTCTGGAACACAATCTTGAACTGCTGGCGCTTGCCGAGACGATCGACAACGGCAAACCGATCCGCGAGACGCGCGCCGCCGACGTGCCGCTCGCGATCGACCATTTTCGTTATTTCGCCGGCTGCATCCGGGCGGAAGAAGGCACGATCTCGACGATCGACGCCGACACCATCGCCTATCATTTCCGCGAGCCGCTCGGCGTCGTTGGCCAGATCATCCCATGGAACTTCCCGCTGCTGATGGCGGCATGGAAGATCGCCCCGGCGCTTGCCGCCGGCAACTGCACGGTCATCAAGCCGGCTTCACAGACGCCGCTCACGCTGCTGACTGGCTGCCGGCATGGGCCCAACCGGTTTCCGAGGGGCTCACCGTGCCGATTCCAACCGTATCGGGCACCGATATAACGCTGAAGATCGCACGACAAACGATGACGATCGATGGGCGCCGGTCAGCCGCGATCGGCATCAACGGCACCGTGCCGGCCCCGCTGATCCGCCTTCGTGAAGGCCAGACAGTGCGGCTCAACGTGATCAACGATCTCGACGAAGACAGCTCGATTCACTGGCATGGCCTTCTCGTGCCACCCCAACATGACGGCGTTCCTGGCGTGTCGTTTCCGGGAATTAAGCCGCGATCGAGCTATCTCTACGAGTTTCCCGTCCGTCAGAACGGCACCTATTGGTACCACAGCCATTCCGGCCTCCAGGAGCAGCTTGGACATTACGGCCCGATCGTGATCGATCCTGCAGGCGCCGACCCCGTCCAGTCCGACCGCGAGCATGTCATCGTTCTGTCCGACCATAGCCAGCTTTCGCCAGAGGCGATCTTTCGGCGCATGAAGGTCGATCCAGGCCATTTCAATTTCCAGCGGCAGACACTTGCCGGTCTGCTCGCAGGCAAAGACCAACGGCTCAAGGATAGGGTCGATTGGGGAGCGATGCGGATGGATCCGACCGACGTCTCCGACGCCACAGGCGCCGCTTATACCTATCTCGTCAATGGCCATGGGCCGTTTGACAACTGGACTGCGCTTTTCACGCCAGGCCAGCGGGTCCGTCTGCGGTTTATCAATGCCTCCGCGATGACGACGTTCAACGTCCGCATTCCGGGGCTACGCCTCACCATCGTCCAGGCTGACGGCCAAAATGTCATGCCGATCGAGGTCGACGAGTTCCAGATCGGCGTTGCAGAGACCTATGATGCAATCGTCACGCCGTCCGAAGACAAGGCCTTCACGCTCGTCGGCGAGGCTATCGACCGCTCCGGTATGGCGCGGGCAACCCTAGCACCTCGGGCCGGCATGACCGCGCCGGTTCCACCTCTTCGAAAGCGTCCCATCACGACGATGAAGGACATGGGGATGGATATGTCCGGCATGCAGGGCATGGAAGGCATGGACATGTCGGGTGGCATGAACTCGTCTCGCGGAGTCGATCCGACAGCGGAGAAAAATGCGTCGGGGCGACTTGCTTCGGGCGTCGCTGCCGGAGCGGCCATCCAAAGCACCAAGCCGCAGATGGCGGGCATGGATCATAACACGATGGGAGCGATGGACCATTCCTCCATGGGTCAAGGCAGTGTGACCGGCATGGATCACGCGGCGATGGGCCATGGTGCGATGGCCGGCAGTCAGCCCATGGCGGGCCATGACATGGGATCGACGGATATGGGCGCGATGAACATGCGCGACTTCTCCAACGCACCTCAGGTCAAGCGCGGCCCCGGTGTCCAGACGATCTCACCGATGCCAATGGATCGGACTGGCGAACCCGGCCAGGGTCTCGAGGATGTCGGTCACAAGGTCCTCGTCTACAAGGACCTGATGGCGCTCGACCGCAATCCCGACGTGCGCGCGCCGTCTCGCAGTATCGACATCCATCTCACCGGCAACATGGAGCGCTTCATGTGGTCCTTCGATGGCGAGAAGATGTCCGACGTGCATGAGCCCATTCCGTTCATCGAGGGCGAGCGTGTGCGGGTGAACCTGATCAACGATAGCATGATGGGACATCCTATCCATATTCATGGCCATTTCTTCGAGCTGGTGACCGGCCATGGCGATCATGGGCCGCGCAAGCATACCGTGATCGTTCAGCCGGGCGGGAAGGTGACCTGGGATTTCACTGCAGACGCCGTCGGCGACTGGGCCTTCCACTGCCACCTACTTTATCACATGCATGCCGGCATGATGCGGATCGTCAGCGTCCGTCCCAAAGGAGAGGCAGCATGACGCGGCTCGCTGCTCTCCTCGCCGCATCGTCCGCCATGGTCCTCACAGCACCCGCGTTCGCGCAGGATCATTCGATGCACAACATGCCGGGGATGTCGATGCCGACGGCACAGCCACAGGCTGCAAAGCCCAAGCCCAAGGTGAGAAAACCGGCACCCCGTCGACCAGCGCCTGCGGCGCGCCCGGTGAGGCGCGAGCCTCCCAAGCCTGCCCAGCCACCGGCAGCGCATCAGGGTCATGATATGCAGGGCATGGATCACTCCAACATGCCGGGCATGTCCGAAGACCCCTCAAAGACCATGGCTGATGACGCCATGCCGGGCATGGACATGCAAAACGAGCATGCCGGCCACGACATGAGCGCGATGCCGACCATGCAGCCGACCGGTACGGCACTGCCTGCCGGCAGCGCGCCGGCTCCAAGGCCACCAATGGACCATTATGCCGATCGCCAGTTTCCCCCGGCCGAAATGGCGCTGGCGCGCCGGAAAATGATGGCAGAAGAAGGCGGCCAGACGCTGTCGCAGGTGATGTTCAACCTTGCCGAATATCAGGCCCGCAAAGGCCGTGACGGCTATCGGTGGGACGGCGAGGCTTGGTTCGGCGGCGACATCAACCGGCTGACGCTTAAATCCGAAGGAGAAGGCGCTTTCCGCGACGGCGTAGAAGCCGCAGAGATCCAGGCGCTCTACAGCCGCGCGATAGGACCCTATTTCAATCTCCAGGCAGGTGTGCGCTACGACTTCAAGCCCAATCCCTCACGCGCCTATGCCGTGCTTGGCTTCGAAGGGCTTGCCCCTTATTGGTTTGAGGTCGAGGGCGCTGTCTTCCTCTCGGACAAGGGCGACCTGCTCGGGCGCGTCGAGGGCTATTATGATCAGCGCCTAACCCAGCGCCTGGTCTTGCAGCCTAGGGTCGAACTGAACTTCGCTGCGCAAGACGTACCGGAAAATCGCATCGGGGCCGGTCTTTCCAATGCAGAGCTGGGCTTGCGGCTGCGCTATGAAATCACGCGCAAGCTCGCACCCTATGTGGGTGTGTCCTACGACGCGAAAAGCGGCCAGACCGCCCGTTACGCGCGCGACGACGGGGAAGATCCGACAACGACGAGTTTTGTCGCTGGCGTCCGAATCTGGTTCTGAGCGCTCACCGAGGACGTGAGGCGGACTGATATCCGGGCGGGACCGACAGGAGAGTGAGATGGACCATTCGCAGAACGCAGGAAGCAAGATGAACGGCTATTTGAGTCTTGCCCTGCAGACCTTGATCGGCGCCGTCATCATGTACCTCGTGATGTTCGTCATGATCGACAGCCTCGACAGCTTCTACAACAATCTCAACATGCTCTACATGACGCTGATGATGGTAGCACCCATGGTGGTGCTGATGATTCTGGCGATGAAGCACATGTTTGCATCGCGCTCCGCCAATCTTGCGATCATCGTCGTATCGGTGGCCGTTTTCTTTGGGTCATTCGCGCTGATCCGATCCCAAACGACAATCGACGACGTCGCCTTCCTGCGTTCGATGATCCCACATCATTCAGGCGCCATCCTGATGTGCCGCGAAGCGAATCTCCGGGATGCAGAGGTCAAGCGCCTGTGCGGCGAAATCCGAAACTCTCAGCGCCGCGAGATCGAACAGATGAAGGTCATCCTTGTGCGCCTCAATTGACGCGCGGCATATTTCGAGGGGTTCTTCTCCCGACCGCGTATAGGCAGATGAAGGAAAGAGGACCGAACATGCTGAAGCGCCATCTGCTTGGAGCCGCATTGATGCTTTTGGCAACCGCTGCAAATGCGGCGGGCCCGATCGTGGTTCACCGCGACCCGGGATGTGGGTGCTGCGAGCAATGGGCGGCACAAGTCCGCGCACAGTTCGGGCGGCAGATCAGGATGGTAGACGATCAGTCTCGCGCCACTTTCCAAGGCACGCGCGGCGTTCCGGCCTCGCTGTCCTCCTGCCATACCGCAGTCATCGACGGCCTGGTCTTCGAAGGTCACGTTCCCATCGCAGACATGAAGCGGGTGCTCGCCCAGCGCCCGAAGGGCGTCACTGGCCTAGCCGTGGCCGGAATGCCGGTGGGATCGCCGGGCATGGAGGTGCCGGGTCGTCGCGGCGACCCCTATGTCGTCGTCGCATTCGGTCCATCAGGCACACGAATATTTGCGCGCCATCAAGGATAGATGGCGATTGTCGGAAAGATTAGGCTGCGATAGATAGAAACGTCTTGAAACGCTTGCTCGCCTCTCTGCTCCTTGTCGGAGCGCTCTTCGGCCTCTTCGGGGCGCAGCTGGCCTATGCGCACGGCGTGCCCGTCGCGGCGCGTGCGCCCACAGCGATGGCGATGGACGCCGATTGCATGGCAATGATGGCCAAGCAGCAGCCCGCGCCAAAAGGAACACCGTGTAAGGGGCTTACGCTCGATTGTATCGGGGCGATGGGATGCGTTGTGCCAATCGTGCTGGGTAATGCAGTGCCCGCGCCCGCATCGCCGTGGATTCACAACCAGGCTATTTTCTGGACCACCGTCAGCGTCCTGCAGGGGCACGAGTACGCACCCGAGCCGGAGCCCCCCACCCTCCTTGGCTGATTGAACAATCGCGCCCGTCAGGCGCGCGGCTTCTTGTCGCGTCCAGACGCCCGCGATGCCTCTCCATACAGTCAAGGATATTCGTGATGATCAAGAAGTCGATTTTGGCCGCCCTGCTGGCGGTCTTCAGCCTCGCCGCGCCCGCATGGGCTGCCGACCAGAGCAGTGCGCCGCAAGGGCGCTGGGAATGGAAGTCAGTGCCGCAATATGGGCCGCGAGCGACCGGCCCGGCGCAGAAGCGCGTGTGGGTGCCCGACAGCGCGCAGATGGCGAACTGCGCCTGCGACATGATGAAGACGAGCGCGGCCGATTGCATGAAATCCATGCATGAAGGCAACATGTCGTCTTCGGCCGGCTGAGCCACGGTTCCCGGCCGATAGGATAGAACAGTGAGGCCAGGCGCGTCGCGCCGGCGCGGGCAAGAGACCGCGTCGGCGCGCGTTGGCACTCATAATTTGTCCTTCACGGCCCGGGATCCTCTGCAATGGGAGTCCTCCATGCGTACCTTCTTCTTAGCCGTCCCTGTGCTCGCTCTGACCACGAATCCCGCGCTCGCCGGGCAGCTTCGCTTCGAGGAGGCGCTCGCCCGAGCCGAGGCACAGGCTCCCTCGCTTCGCGCCAAGGCGCTGGAGGCTGATGCGCGTCGTTCTGCGCTGCCCGCCGCAGGGCAGCTTCCTGATCCCAAGCTTGGACTCGGAATCGACAATTTCCCGGTGTCGGGTCCGCCAGCGGGCAGCTTCGTCGAAGACAGCATGACGATGGCGCGGCTAGGGATCTCGCAGGAGGTCCCCAACGCCGCCAAGCGACGTGCGCGCTCAAGCAGAGCGCGGACTGATGTCCAGGCGGCGGAAGCAACCTTTCTGTCCGAGAGCAGGCGGGTCAAGGTGGCGACGGCGCTGGCCTGGATCGATCTCGCCTATGCGGAGCGTCGTCTTGCCGCCCTCAACGGCATAGTTTCCCGGCTCGCCCCCCTTCCCTCCGCGGCAAAGTCGGGTGTTGCCTCGGGCGCGGCCCGCCCCGCACAGACGCTGCAGGTTCGGCAGTCGCTCGCGGTGCTGGAAGACCGCCGGAGCGAGCTCGCCGCCGAAGTGGGACGTCAGCGCGCGCTCCTTTCGCGCTGGACCGGCGAGTCGGCGCCTGAAACCGTTGGCGACGTCCCAGCGCTCACGGTCGATGCAACGACTTTGCGAGCCGCATTAGCGGAGCATCCCGATCTCGGCGCCGCCAGTGCCCGGGTCGCCCAGGCCGAGGCTGACGTTGCCATCGCCCGCGCCGATAAACGTCCCGACTGGGGCTTCGACGTCGCCTATCAGCGCCGCGCAGACCGTTATGGCGACATGGTCTCGGCCGGCGTCACCGTCAGCCTGCCCCTTTTTGCCAAACGGCGGCAGGACCCGATGATCGCCTCCAGTACCGCGAACGCCGGCGCGGCGATGGCTGAGCAGGAGGACATGCGCCGGTCGCTGCTCGCCGATCTCGAAGCCGGCCTTGCCGACCATGACATGCACCATGAGCAATGGATGCGCGCACGCGACACGCTGCTGCCGCTCGCGCGCAATCGCGCTGAGCTCGAGACGGCCAGCTATGCGGCGGGTCGCGCCGGGCTGCTCGACGTGATCGAGGCCCAGACCATGCTTGCCGACATCGAACTGCAATTGCTCGACAGGGAGGCCGAAGTCGCGCGCGATGCTGTGCGGCTCGTCTTCACCTTTGGGGGGAACAGCCAATGAAATTCGACACAAGCTCGCGCGCGCAGCTGGGCATGGCCGCCGCGGCGCTCGCACTCGCGGCGGGTGGCCTCGGCTATGGCCTCGCGAATTGGCGCCATGAGTCTCCGCCTGGAGCAACAGCGCAAAGCGGACGCAAGATCCTCTACTGGTACGATCCGATGGTCCCGAGCCAGCATTTCGACAAGCCGGGCAAATCGCCTTTCATGGATATGGAGCTTGTCCCCAAATATGTCGACGAAGCGGCGAGCGGCGAGACCGGCGTGGCGATCGACCCAAGCCGCACGCAATCGCTTGGCCTGCGCATCGCGGAGGCGCGAACGGGCACGCTGGGATCGGGCCTCGCGGCGACCGGTACAATCGAGTTCAACGAGCGCGACGTCGCCATCGTCCAGGCGCGAACTGGCGGCTTCGTCCAACGGGTCTATGCGCGCGCGCCGGGCGATGTGATCGGGGCAGGCGCCCCGCTCGCCGACATACTGGTGCCGGAATGGGCGGGCGCACAGGCGGAATATCTGGCCGCCCGGCGGATCGGTGATGCGGGCCTCGCTCGCGCGGCCCGTCAGCGCCTGCTCTTGCTGGGCATGCCCACCGGAACGGTGGCCGCAGTCGAGCGGAGCGGGCGACCGCACAATGTGATGACGATTTCGGCGCCGACCGGCGGCACAATCAAGACGCTCGGCGTCCGGGCCGGGATGACGGTCGCGAGCGGTCAGACACTCGCCGAGGTGAATGGGCTCGGTACGGTGTGGCTCAATGCCGCCGTGCCGGAGGCGATGGCCGGCAGGCTTCGCCCAGGCCAGAGCGCGACCGCGACCCTCGCCGCCTATCCGGGCGAGCGCTTCACCGGCCGCATCGCCGCGATCCTCCCAAGCGTCGCCGCCGAAAGCCGGACGCTCACCGTGCGGATCGAACTTTCCAACCGAGCCGGGCGCCTGCGCCCTGGCATGTTCGCCTCGGTCGATCTCGGCGACGCTGCGCGGCCGGCACTGCTCGTCCCCTCGGAGGCGGTCATTCGGACCGGCAAGCGTTCGCTCGTCATGCTGGCGCTGGCGCAAGGGCGCTATCGGCCCGCCGAGGTGCAGACCGGCGCCGAGTCAGGAGGCCAGACCGAAATCCTTGCCGGCCTCGCCGAGGGGGAGAAGATCGTCGCTTCCGGCCAGTTCCTGATCGACTCCGAGGCCAGCCTCTCGGGAATCGAGGCGCGCCCGATCGGCGGGGCAGCCCCAACTCCGCGACCGGAAACGACATCCAACGGCGCCTATCGCGCGAGCGGCCGGATCGAAAGCATCGCGGGCGACCGGATTACCCTCAGTCACGCCCCTGTCCCCGCGCTCAAATGGCCCGCCATGACGATGACGTTCAAGCTGGGGAGCCCGGCGCTCGCGCGCGGGCTCAAGAAGGGCGACCGCGTCGTCTTCGGCTTCGACCAAGCGGCGGAAGGTCCAGTTGTTCGCACGCTGAGCCGCGAGGCGGCGCGATGATCGGCCGTCTCATCGACTGGTCGGCTAACAACCGCCTGTTCGTAGTGCTCGGCGCCCTGGCGCTCGTCCTCGGCGGACTCCTTGCCTTGCGCAGCACGCCGATCGACGCGCTGCCCGACCTCAGCGACACCCAGGTCATCATCCGCACGAGCTATCCGGGCCAAGCCCCCCAGATCGTCGAAAATCAGATCACCTACCCGCTCGCGACGACGATGCTGTCGGTGCCCGGGGCGAAGACCGTGCGCGGCTATTCCTTCTTCGGCGACAGCTTCGTCTATGTCATTTTCGCCGATGGGACCGACCTCTATTGGGCGCGCTCGCGCGTCCTTGAATATCTCAACCAGGTCCAGGGCCGCTTGCCTGACACCGCACGCAGCGCGATCGGCCCCGACGCCACCGGGGTGGGGTGGGTCTATCAATATGCGCTGGTCGATCGGACCGGCGGACACGACCTCGCGCAGCTGCGGTCGCTCCAGGACTGGTTCCTCCGCTACGAGCTCAAGAGCCTGCCTGGGGTGGCCGAAGTCGCCAGCATCGGCGGCATGGTCAAGCAATATCAGGTCGTGCTCGATCCGGTGAAGCTTGCCGGTTACGGCATCACCCACGCGCAGGCCGTCGCGGCGATCGGGCAGGCCAACCAGGAAACCGGAGGCTCGGTCCTCGAGCTGGGCGAGGCCGAATATATGGTGCGCGCTTCGGGCTATCTTCAGACGCTCGACGACTTCCGCGCCATACCGCTGCGCACTGCGGCCGGCGGCGTGCCGGTAACGCTCGGCGACGTCGCGACCATCCAGCTTGGCCCCGAAATGCGCCGCGGTATCGCCGAGCTCGACGGCGACGGCGAAGTGGCGGGCGGAGTCGTCATCCTGCGTTCGGGATCAGACGCACGTGCCACTATCCAGGCGGTGCAGGACAAGCTCGAGCTCTTAAAGAAGAGCCTGCCGCGCGGCGTCGCGATCGTGCCGACCTATGACCGCTCGCACCTCATCGATGCCGCGATTGAGAACCTCACGCACAAACTTGCCGAAGAGTTCGTGGTTGTGGCGATCGTCTGCGCGCTGTTCCTCTGGCACGTGCGCTCGGCGCTTGTCGCGATCGTCACGCTGCCGCTTGGCGTCCTCGCCGCCTTCATCGTGATGCATTTCCAGGGCGTCAACGCCAACATCATGTCCTTGGGCGGGATCGCGATCGCGATCGGCGCCATGGTCGACGCCGCGATCGTGATGATCGAGAACGCCCACAAGCGGATCGAGCAATGGGAGCATGATCATCCCGGTGAAGAGCTGGCCGGGGGGGCGCGCTGGACGGTGATCACCGACGCGGCGCGCGAGGTGGGTCCCGCGCTCTTCTTCTCGCTCCTCATCATCACCCTGTCCTTCGTGCCCGTCTTCACTTTGGAAGCACAGGAAGGGCGTCTCTTCGCGCCGCTCGCGTTCACCAAGACCTACACCATGGCGGCCGCGGCGATCCTGTCCGTGACGCTGGTTCCGGTGCTGATGGGCTGGCTCATCCGGGGCAAGATTCCTTCCGAGCAGGCCAATCCGGTCAACCGCGCGCTGACGCGGGCCTATCGTCCCGCCATCGACTGGGTGTTGAAGAAACCCAAGGCGACCCTCGTCCTCGCGGGGCTGGTCTTCCTGACGACCGCTTGGCCGCTGTCCCGGCTCGGCGGCGAATTCCTGCCGGCGATGAACGAGGGCGATCTTCTCTACATGCCCTCGGCGCTGCCGGGGCTCTCTGCCGCCAAGGCCTCGGAGCTGCTCCAGCAGACCGATCGCATGATCAAGTCGGTGCCTGAGGTCCAGAGCGTGTTCGGGAAAGCGGGGCGCGCGGAGAGCGCGACCGACCCCGCCCCGCTCGAGATGTTCGAGACGACGATCCGCTTCAAGCCGCGCGAGCAATGGCGGCCCGGCATGACTCCGGAGAAGCTGGTCGAGGAGCTCGACCGCACCGTGAAAGTACCCGGCCTCGCCAACATCTGGGTGCCGCCCATCCGCAACCGGATCGACATGCTGGCGACCGGCATCAAGAGCCCGATCGGGGTCAAGGTCTCTGGGTCGGATCTTGCCGCCATCGACCATATCGCGCGCGAGGTGGAACGGGTCGCGAAGGGAGTGCCCGGAGTGAGCTCCGCACTCGCCGAGCGGCTGACAGGCGGGCGTTATGTCGATGTGCAGATCGATCGGATCGCCGCCGCGCGATATGGCCTCAACATCTCCGATGTCCAGGCGATCGTCGCGGGCGCGATCGGCGGCGAGAATGTCGGCCAAACCGTCGAGGGGCTGGCGCGCTATCCCATCAATGTCCGCTACCCGCGCGAGTTGCGCGACAGTCCGGACGCACTGCGCGCTCTTCCGGTGCTCACGCCATCGGGCCAGCAGATCACGCTGGGCAGCGTCGCGCAGATCGCGATCAGCGACGGACCGCCGATGCTGAAGACCGAGAACGGACGGCCATCGACCTGGGTCTATGTCGACGTCCGGGGACGCGATCTCGCCTCGGTGGTCGATGATCTGCAGACTGCGGTGGCCCGCGAGGTCAAGCTCTCGTCGGGTGTCAGCCTCGCCTATTCGGGCCAGTTCGAATATCTCGCGCGCGCGATCGACCGGCTGAAGATCGTCGTGCCGGCGACGCTCGCGATCATCTTCCTGCTGCTGTACCTCATCTTCCGGCGGCTCGACGAGGCAGTGCTCATCATGGGCACAATCCCCTTCGCGCTCACCGGCGGTTTCTGGATCCTCTACCTGCTCGGCTATCACCAGTCGGTCGCGACCGGCGTCGGGTTCATTGCGCTTGCCGGCGTCGCCGCCGAGTTCGGCGTCGTGATGCTGATCTATCTCAGGGATGCCCTCGAGGCGCGGGGCGAGAGGCCGTCGCACGAAGATATTGCAGAAGCGGTGCGCGAAGGCGCGCTGCTCAGGGTCCGGCCCAAGGCGATGACCGTCGCCGTCATTATCGCGGGGCTTTTGCCGATCCTCGTCGGCTCCGGCGCCGGCTCGGAAGTCATGAGCCGGATTGCCGCACCCATGGTCGGCGGCATGCTGACCGCGCCGCTTCTCTCGATGTTCGTCATCCCCGCCGCCTATCTGCTTCTGAGGCAGCGGTCTTCTCAACCCTCGATCCCAATGAAGCACCACGAAAGGAACCTGCAATGAAAGTTCACGCTCTGTCCGTCCTGGCCCTGACCGCTGCCCTTGCTGCATGTGGCTCGAAGACCGAGACCAATGAGGCGGCAGCGACGAATACGGCGGCACCGGCGGCTACCGAAACCAACGCGATGGCGGGCGACATGGGCAATATGGCGATGTCCCCTACAGGGGGGCCGGTGAGAGAATGTTCGAAAACGTACGCTAAGCATCCCGACCGTTCCGATGGAGGCGGAGCGGCCTGAACCGCTCGCGGGGCTTGTCCATCTCGCTCCACAGATAGTCGCCAGTGAGGCCGATATGCTCCCAGCCCAATGGCGCGACATGGGCAAGCAGTTCGTCCAGCACCATTCTTCGAACTGCCGCCAGTCGCTGTCATACGCCCGCACGGTGTTGGCGGCCTTGGAGCGCGCACGGTATGAGCGGGCAGCTTCAATCTCAGCCATGAGCTGAGGCGGGATGGCATTCCCCAAGGGCGCGAGCGCAGCCTCATCTGAGAGCCCCAAAGCCCTGCTGCTGTCATCATCCAAGGCGACACTCCTCCAGCTTCAATGCCGCTGCTGTGCCCTGCCCTGGCCTTCGGGTCGGGCGACGTATCAGCGAATATCGTCTGCTTTATATAGATTTGCGCATCGTCCGTGAAGGGCTCTTATCGGACAGCAAACCCACCGTACAAGCTGGGTATACTTTTTAGGCCGTTCATATACTATTTGCCCGATGGCGCCTTACCCTCCCCCTTGGCAACTGACCCTTGCGCGGATCGAAGGCGCCCTCCCCTTCATCTCGCCGGAGCTCGCCGAGTGTCTGGCGATGGCCTCATTGCGGCGTCTTTGGCGCGTGCATGTTCGAGACTATCCCTTTGATAATCTAGGAATCGCACACAACCCGGGCATTAATGCGAGCGAACTTGTCCGATCATGGTACTCGGAGGAGCGGCGGCAATTTCTGTCGTGGATCGGCCGACGTGCGTCCCCTGTCCTCGCCAAGGCTGCCAGGCAGGTGCTGGCAGCCAAATGCCAGACCGAAGGCTTCACCGAGGCCTACACACCCGCAGACAATGCGCTCGCGCGGCTCGACGCTCTGCTCCCCAGCAGGGATCCCGACGGCACGCTGATCGAGTGGCTTGAGGAACTGCGAACCGAGGAATTCGACTTTTTCGAAGGCGGCAGCGAAATGGTCCAGGTAGGTGGGCTCGCAATCACGCGTTCGGCGCCGCGTGGCGCGGCCTGGGCTGCCTCATTGGCTGCGGCCATAAGGCCCCATCTTTTTGGATTGGGCTCGGCCCCGCTCGCGCTTGCAGGCATCATGCCGCGGGCCCTGTTCCGCGAATTCCACGAAGAACCCCTGCCCGCCCTTCTCCGTTCAGCGCTTCAGACGGCCACTGACAAAGCCGCGATCGATTTGCGGGTGATGCGAGAGGCTGTTGCTTTGGCCGACAAGCAGCTGGCCGGTCGGCTGTATACCTCTTCAACCGCTCCGCAGGCGTGGCGCATGATCGTCAGCCTTGGCCCCCTTACCAGAGCGGAGCTTGCCAGAGCCCTAGGCGTGACAAAGCGAACAGCTTCGCAATCGGTGTCCTCGTTGCAGGAGGCAAGCATGGTGCGCTTGCGCGAGACCGATAGTGCTATGGTACCGGCCAATGCTGATCTAGTACCGCGCGAATAGCCTCTTCGGCTTCCTGCCGCGTTGCACCACCTTTGTTCAACAAGGTGATCCGAACCCCCTTGCGATCAGCTCCCTCAATCCGAAGCACAGGCACGCCCACACCATTGGCAACAGTCTCGACCTTTCCTGACTTCTTGGGGGATCCTGACTTCTTGGGGGGATCGACCGCAAGGGAAAGGGCCTTGATTACCTCCAGCACCGAGAGCGACTGGTTTGTCCGCTCCCGTTCGGCAGCAAGCCGGGCTGCCTCCAGGAAGGCCCTCTCCCTCCGGTCCTCGGGCTTCAAGAGCGCTTTGAGTGCGATCGCATTACGAATTCCGAGTTCCTGCGGATTAGCAAAGGCTCTGGTCAACTCCTCGGGCAGGCGAGCCAGATCGAGATAGCGTGTGAGCCAGCTTTCGGACACCTTGAGCCGCTCGGCCATCGTCTTCTGACGGCCCTCGTAGTAGGCGGTCAAAGCTCGCAGATAGTCCTTCGCGCGCTCGAAATCGGTTAGGTCGTCCCGTGCGCGGTTCTCGAGATCTGCGAGCCTGAAGGCCTCCTCATCGCCAATCTCGCGCACGTCGACGAGGAACTTGAAGTCTGGGTAGTTGTGCGTCCGCAGCCAGCTGATCGACCAGTGCCGCCTCGCCCCGCAGATGACCTCGAAATCATATCCGTCGTCACCAGACAGGCGTCTGACAATTGCCGGGATCTCCTGCCGGCCCTGTGCCTTGATGCTCTCAATCAGGTCTGCGCAACGCTCCTCGGTGAGGAGCGCATAGTCGCGATTGTGGCCAGCCCACATCCGGCACCTTGCCGGATCAACAAGCTCATGCGTGCGCGAGACAATCGCGCCGGAAGCGAGATCGGCCAAACGGTTTGATCGCCCGGTAAGCACATTCGACGCGATGCTCGATCGACGCGGCGTGGCGGAATCCTCGGTTAGATCGATCCCGGCGGCCAAGTCGGCGGCAAAACCGCTGTTCTTCCTACTCATGAAAGCCTCCCATTAGCAGAATTGCACGCGTGCAATTTTCCCAGCGGCTCATACCAAGGCCTCCTGCCGGAGGCGCTTTTGATGGCTTGGCCACATCGATCGAATGTCGACTTCGATTTCTGAGTTCACGCCATCAAGGTAGTTAAGGCAGCGATTGCGTACCGCCGAGCTCGTAGCAGGCCCGTCGAGTTCATAGACTGTCATCAGCCGCGCAGTCGCATTGTCGATCTCGGCAGAGTCCTTGAGCGGCGTTCGAACCATGGCGTGGCCAAACAGCGTCCGCATCAACTGCAGAAGCTCCTTCTGCATCGACTTGTTCTCATCGACCTTCGAGGCGACGAAGCGGAGAAACGTCAGTTCCGGGGCAAGCCCCCGATCAGCAAGCTGCTCGATCGTTTCATCAAGCATCGAGAGAAATGCCGCGGTTGAGGAGAAGTCCATTACGGTTGGGGGGACAGGAACCACCAGCGCGTTTGCCGCGCGCAAAACTGACAGGGAGATTGCTCCGAGGGCCGGCGGAGGATCCATGACGATGACATCGAACCGATCCGAAATGCTCTCGATGCCCTCCTTGAGACGGTCAAGCAGGGCCCCGTTCCCCTGGGCCATTCGCGCCGCCAGCTCATACTCGGAGTTGAACAGGCGAAGGTTGGCGGGGATCAATTCAAGGCCATCAAAATGTGTCTTGCGAAGGGCGTAATCGAGAGAGGACCGCTCACCTTCACGCAGGAATGGGTAAAGGGTGTCATCTTCGGTCAGATCGAGATCGGGCACGTAGCCAAAAAGCGTTGTCGCAGAGGCCTGACTATCGCAGTCAATGAGCGCAACACGGTACCCCCTGATCGCGAGGTACTGCGCCAAGTGGACTGCCAGGGTGGACTTGCCGACACCTCCCTTGAAGTTCTGAACTGCGACCACACAGCACGGATCACCCGGCGCGCGGTACGGGCGCGTCCCGAACACGCCGCGCATGTCGTTCAGCTGTGCAAGGGTGTATCTCTCACGCCGGTTGCTATCGGTCCTTGCCGGCTCGGGCAGGCGCCCGTCCTTCTCTGCATCACGGATAGCTGCCGGTGTTCGCCCGACGAGCTCAGCCGCCTTTCCAATCGTGAAGGTTGGCTCACGGCGGGCATCTGATCTCGCGCTTCGAGCAGAGTCGCGCAGTTTCTCCAACACTGACGATGTTCGACTAGCCAGCGTTGCGACCGAAACCAAACGTTCAGCCTCTTCAATCTGAAGTCCGTTAGACACATGCCGTCCTTTCGCAATTGAGAGCGTGCTACACCCACTTGCGCTTTTCGGTCAAGAAATTCGGAAATTTCGAAAGTCGAACTGCCTTGTCAGCCTAAATTTGGGGAGGCGGCGCCCCATCCTGACTCGGTGGGGGCGCGGCGAATTGCACGCGTGCAATTTTGCCTATGAGGGCCGCCCACGCCGGTTTACCCACCCCTCACAAAAGCCCTTCCACGCCGCAATCAGCTTAGCGCCACGAAGCTTCTCCAACCGATTGCCCATGTGGTCGCGAAAACCGCTCGCGATAAGGTCAACATCCCATCCACCGCCATGCTTTCGGGCGACTTCAAGCAAATCGGCGTGCCCGAAGCGGATCGAGCCAGACGACGGGAATGTGGACTCTGACTGCTTGATCGCATGCACCGCACCGGGCGTAGATACTATTGCCCCCTGCCCTGCCGTTATGGTCTCGACGGAACCGGTCCGCCTTGCCTGCCGTCCCGCCGAATGCCGGTCGAGCTCATCTACCGTTTCCAAGACCTCCGGGGCGCCCTTCGGTTCAAACCGGAACTCAAGCTCGGTGACCGTACGCCCCTGCCGAATTTCACGCCATTCGACACGGAAGTGAGCGAGCTGGTCAATTTCAGACTTCGCCTTCTCAAGCACCTTGCGCCGAAGCTGAGCGAAGTCCGTGTAGACATCCGGCGGGATCCCGAGCGCTGCACGCAGTGCCTGCATATCTCCTCGCCAAGTTGCTTGGCGGCGATGGAGGCGAAGGGCTCCAAGCTCGTAAAGCTTGAGCGCATAATTCGAGCGGAAACCCAAGACCGCTTGCCGGTTAAGCACGGCATAAGTCTCAGAAGCCTGGATCAGCTTACGCGCATCGGGCGTGAACTCCCATTCGATCCAGCCCGTCTCTCCGCCATCCTCGTCGGTTTCCTCTTTAGACCGAGAGATCAGGGAGAACAGGAGAGTCGCCTTCTTTCCGCGCCACGATTTATCATCCACAGCAAACAGGGTGCGATGGAGCTCCTGAAGCATGTCGCTGATCCGCTCGTTACCCTTGTGGCCTCGGCGTATATCGGCTTTGCGAATGCGATGAGGACGATCTTCCCATGCGTCTCCACCTGCGGTCAGGATCATGAGCGCCAACAGCCGCGATGCCGTCAGACTAAGCGACTCACCTTTGACGAATTTGATCTCAATGATGTTGCCCGGTTTGGCGAACTCGTCGCCACCCTTTGCCTTCAATGCAGCAGCAACGCGCATCGCACGTCCGGGGGAACCTTCTTCAGGCTTCTCCTCGGAAGCTTCTACTATTGGGCTGTCATCAGTTTCCATGCCATAGTGCGATCAGAGCTTGATTCTTCGAAGGATTGATTGCTGCCTGACCTGACCTCGTTCGTCAAGTCAGGTCAGGATGGGATTCCTTTGGGAGCCCCCAAGAGGTCAGGAATGAAGGTCTGTGAACGGGAGGCAAAATCCCAGGAGATTCCGCGAGTCGGCAAGCTTACGGACAGAGCGCTGATTAGGGGGCAATTTTGATGTTTGCGGGCGAAGTTAGGCCACTAAGCAGCGCGCTGAAGGTCCGTCCCCCACGCGGTCAGGATGGCCCCAGCAGGTCAGGTGAATGCCCCCGCTCGGTCAGGGTTCAGCCCCCATCAGGTCAGCCTAACACCCCCATCTGGTCAGGAAGATCGGCTTAAAGTGCTGGATTCACCTCAAAAATTGGCCTCGAATCTGAATCTCTAGAATCAAGAATCCTTCCGCTGCAAGCAGCGGCGTTTTTATGATGATGTTTCTAAGGGAGAAGGGCCAGCGCCCTCGATACAATCGCTTCCGTGAATCACAGCGGGTGTAGTGATTCAAATTTCCGGTTGGACCCACAGCCGATATCCCTGTCACCAAGCCACCATGAGAACACCCATCAGCCAGTCTTGGCATTGGCAGGCCATCGACCCTTCACGCAATGTTGCCCGTGCCTACCATCTCTGGATCCAAACCGACCTGTTCGGTTGGACGACGATTGAACGTCGCTGGGGGAGGATCGGCTCAAAAGGGCAGGGGGTAACCCTGAGTTTTCCTGACAGGGCCCAAGCCGAAATCATCGCCCGACAGGTCCGCGAAAGACGCAAGAGCGCCTTCAAACGAATAGGAGTAGGTTACCAAGAGGTCGAATGACCGCCTTGCACGCGCATCTGCAAGGGAGGGAAGGGGGGAGGGGGGAGTGAAGCTCATGACCCTAACAGCACTCCGACCAACTCAGGACACGGTCACGCGCGCGCTGCGCCAGATCGCAGCCGGGATCGGGCTCGATCATTCCGCCTACCGCATCAGCTACTACACCTCGCAGGAGGCCCTCGCCGGTGAGCATGTGCTCGAAGCAGACGGTGTCTACATCCGCATCAGCCCCGAGCGGTTCGGCGAACCGGGTCTCGCCTGGCGGAACCCGTTCTGGAAGCCCCCCGGCGCGGTCATGCGCAAGGCTCCGATCACCGCGCTTGCCGACATTCCGGCACTCACAGCGCGGATCGCCCGCGAACTGCAAATCGCACCTCCGGCTCAGCCGGGGCTCATCTGAAGGACACGCACATGGGCTGGCTCTACATGCACCGCGCAGGGATGGGAGGGCATGAAACGCCCAAAGCCTATCTCGACGATCAGCTGACCTACGAACGGGAGGCCTGCGAAGATGCTCCGTTCCGGGGGTGCCGGGTCCTCAAGAGCGTTTTCACCGGCAGCACCTACTATGCAGCCGTCGAGCGCTACGGTGAAGATCGCGAGAGGCTCTACGTGACGGCGGTTATCTGCCTGGTCCGCTGGAACCCGAAGGCGGCCGATGGCCTGATCTTCGGGTACAAGGACATGGATGAGCAATCCGGCCCCGTCGAGGCGAATTGCCCGCGAAGCATCCTGGAACTGCTCACCGAACGCGGTAAACCGCTCTTGCATGGGAAAAACCGCAATAAAATCAGTGCGAGCGCTCAGCAATGCGCTCGGGAGATCGGTAGCCGTTGATGGCTATGCGGTCCCCAATAATTCGCAGAATTTCGGGACTTTAGGCAGCAGTTCTGATATTCCTGATGGCCATATGGTCCCCGCAGCGAAAAAGCAGGGCAACAGGGCCTTTCTTGACGGCAATTTCGCACGCCGGAATCTGCCGCTGAAGGCGAGCGAATATTGCATCTGGGACACCGAGCTGGCGGGCTTCGGATTGCGGGTTCGCCCGACCGGCAACTATTACTGGTTCGTGCGGCTACGCCATCGCGGCAAGCATCGGCGGATCACGCTTGGAAAGACCACCGACCTCGACGCAGCACTGGCCCGCTCGCAGGCGCGCCGATTGCTTGCCGAGGTGGCGCTGGACGGCTTGCCCAAGCGGGTGGTGGTGCGGTCAACGCCGACCATGAACGATTTCGTAGCGACCTATTTCGAGGACCTGTCGCGCGTCTGGAAAGCCTCTACCGCAAAACGCAACGCCGATGCTTGGCGCGGTGACCTTGCCCCCCACTTCGGTGACATTCTGGTGGCTGACGTCACCAAGGCAGATGTCGTGCGCTGGCGCGATGCTTGCGCAGGCGAACGCGAGGCGCGATACAACCGCGCGATACCCGTGCTGGCAGCGCTTTTGAACTATGCCGAGGCGCTGAAGATGCGCCGCAAGGGCTCCAATCCGTGCCGGGGGATGCCTCGCTACAAGAGGCAAGCGATGGAGCGGTATCTCACCCCCCGCGAATACGCGCGCGTGGGCGCCGAACTGCGCGCGCAAGAAGCCGAATTTCCGGCACAGGTGGCGATCCTACGGCTGCTTCTTTTCACCGGGGCGCGTCGCGGCGAGATCGAGGGGCTGCGATGGGACTGGGTCAAGCCGCCTCGACTGGTTCTGCCTGACAGCAAGACCGGCCCGAAGGTGATCTGGCTGAACAGTCAAGCATTGGCGGTTCTTGAAGGCATTGCTCGTGTGGGGAAGTGCCCATACGTCTTTCCCGATAGGACGGGAACGAAACCGATCAGTCTCGAAAAATGTTGGGAGAATTTCCGGCGCCGCTGCGCCTTGCCCGATGTACGTCTGCATGACCTGCGCCACAGCTTTGCCTCGACCGCGATCATGGACGATGTGCCGCTTGCCACCATCGGGAAGCTGCTGGGCCATGTGCTGCCCGAAACGACCGCAAAATACGCGCATCTGGCCGACGAGATCGTCGCAGATGCGGCAAAGCGCATTTCCGGCTCTCTAGCTAACTCGCTGGGGCTGCACGCATGACCGCGCTGGGGCTCAAGCGGGTCGTCGAGGAGGCGCTGGCGAGGGTCGGCGCTGACATCAATGGGCTTTCGCCGCGGACCAGCGCGACGTTCAACGTCTTCCACTCCGATCCGCGTACCACCGATCCCAGCGATTATCGAATGGACTTGTGCGCGGGAACGGAACGGGTCTTCGATGCGGACGAGCAAGGCGTTGTGTCAGGCACCATTCCTGGCGGCCGCTGCGCCGTCCTGCGGATCGTGGGAAATACCGACAATCTAGAACCCGCAGCACTCTATCTTTACCGCGACTGGCTTCCGGACAGCGGCGAGGAAGCGCGAGACTTCCCACTCTACTGCCAGCGCATCGCGTTCTTCCCCGAGGTGCCTGAGCATGAGGCTGTGGCGGACCTGTTCTTGCCGATCAAATAGTCTCTAGTGGCGGCGGCTTGTCTCGTGATGCATCCGCAAAGCGGACAAGCGGCTGCCCACCCATCAGCAGCCATGAACGAGGCGGATGCACGATCCGGATACCTGCCGGGCAGCTTCAGCGGGTTTCTCGCCGAAAGCCGAATTTCTCAAAGCGACCCCAATTCGGTCGCTGCTAAAGCCTTTCTGCTTTCTGCGCGGAAGCTGGCTGCTATTGACAAATCTGAGCCAAGCACTCGCAAGCTTTGGGTAATTTCATAAAACCTTAGCTAGAAAATTGCGACGGAGGTCCGTAAACGTCGTCCAGGTTGCAAGCAGGAGTCTCGGTCGCATGCGTCGCGTTATCCAAATCACCGCATGCGTCGCCCTGATGATTGTGCCGGCGAGTGCAGCCGACCAGGCAGAGCGCGCAGCCGAGAGTCAGGCGAACTCAGAAGTCCCTGAAATTCTTGTTCTTGCCGAAAAAGCGAAAGGTGTTCGGATCAAATTTAACATCGATGATCGCACTCGGAAAGTCCGTTGCAAGGCTACCAGATCGTCCGGAGATCGACGGTTCGATGAGGCAATGTGCGAACCAGTTAGGCGATGCGCTCGAGTTGAGCCTTTTAATAACGAAACAGTTCAGGCCTGTCTCGTGCGAGCCCGTCAGCAAGTGCTTGAGGAATGGGCTGCGGCCCATCCGTCCAAATGATGGCTGCAGGGCGCTTGATGCACGCATACAATTGAGTAACGAAACCGGCCATTCCGGAATCCACCCGATTGTGTTGAAAAACCCGGCGCTGAGATCGGGGCTTGCGCGAGCCTGATCGCCGTGCGGAGCCTTCGCCCCCGGTTATGCGGGGGCTGGGGTGGCTGGCATCGGGATCAGCTTGGCCATTTTGCGGAGGTTTTGGGCGGTGGCGGCGAGGAGGAACTCGTCTCTTGCGCCGTTTGGACCTCGCAGGCGCAGGCGATCCATTCTGAGAATGCGCTTGAGGTGCGCGAACAGCATTTCGACCTTCTTTCTCTGGCGGCGCGAGACCAGATAGGCGTCGGTCGTGGCGATATCGCGGGCGAGCTCCCGGGCGCCCTCGTGAACTGATCGCAGGATCTTGCGCGCTGGTTGTGTCGGGCAACAGCGCGGTTTGAGAGCGCAGACGTCGCAGTCGAGCTTGCTGGCACGATAGCGCAGCATGCCGTCTTGATCGACTGACTGGCGGGCATTGCTATAGACCCTCTGGCTCTGGCGCAGTCGCTTGCCGGCAAGGCAGATATAGCTGTCGTCCTCGTGATCGAAGGTGAAGGCAGAACGCTCGAAGGTATCGTCGCGGCGGACGGAATGATCGACCACAGGGATGTGCGGCTCGATGCCGCGCTCCTCGACCAGCCAGGACAGGTTCTTGGCATCACCATAGCCGGTGTCGCCCACAAGCCGCTCGGGCCACAGACCAAAGCGCTCCTGCGTCCGGTCGATCATGCGGCGCTGGGCGGTCACCTCTGCCTGGCGGATGGCGGTCGTTGCCTCGACGTCGACGATCACGGCGTTCTGCAGATCGATCAGGTAATTGGTGGCATAGGCGAAGAAGGCGCGCTCGCGGCTTGCCGCAGTCCAGCGTGCGGCCGGATCGGCCACCGCCAACTGCTTGGGCGGCACCGGGGTTGCCCCCCCGAAGGCCGCATCGTCGAGCACAGCCAGATACTCGCGAACGGCATGGCTTGTGGCCGGGTCCGGCAAGGCGTCCGCGCTGCCAACCGCATGTTGACGGTTCACATCGGCGCGCACGAGGCTGCCATCGACCGCGAAGCCTTCACCGCCCACCAGTCCCTCGGCAATGCAGCGGGCCAAGGTCGTCTCGAACAGCTGGCGCAGCAGATCGCTGTCGCGGAAGCGCCCATGCCGGTTCTTGGAGAAGGTCGAATGGTCGGGACATCGCCTTCCAGCCCGAGGCGGCAGAACCAGCGATAGGCGAGGTTTACGTGCACCTCCTCGCACAGCCGCCGCTCGGACCGGATGCCCATGCAATAGCCGATGATCAGCATCCGGATCATCAGCTCAGGATCGACCGAGGGCCGACCGGTCGAGCTGTAGAAGGGGCGCAGATGTTCGCGAATGCCCGACAGATCAACGAACCGATCGATCGAGCGGAGCAGGTGATCCGCCGGCACATGCCGCTCCAGGTTGAAGCTGTAGAACAGCGCCTCCTGCGCCACCGTCCGTTCGCCCATCATACGCCCGTCTCCACTTGCTTGCAGAGACATTGAATCAATACTTTAGCGCCATTGCAAGGGGGAGTTTTTCAACACAATCCACCCAATACCGGCCATGAGCGGAGCCGATTCGTGATCCCGAAAGCGGTCTGTCGGCTTTGCCAGCCTTCGAGAAAATTGCTGCCGTTCAGCAATCGACCCCTTAGCGGTCGAAACTTGACCACGTTCAAGGGTAGCTGCTTGCGCGACAGAGGCTTCGATGGCACGCCTGCCGCTCTTGGTCAGATTTTTGGATCCAAGCTTGCAAGAGCGCTGTCGGTTTTCAGTAACTCAGCAGGGACAAGAATAGCGTCAGCGGAATACTTCTCTGATGGAGGATCATATAGCCTGGGCAGTCGGTTCGAAGAATGATGCAGGTTCTAATTTCATTTTCGGAGGCGATCGATTCGAAAGAATTATAACCCAAGATCATCACGTTCTTACGCTTTCATCTCATGAGCAGTTTCCGAGTTCAGGCAATGCAATGATTGAGGGGTCGGTAGATTTTTTGCGCGCCTCCTATGAATTCGGTAGATGCTTTTATCGGATTCGGCGCAACCGAAAAAGCCTACCGGCTCGCGCCAGAGAATATTGGTACTGCGACCGCTTTAAAACCGCTTTGGAGCAAGCTGAGCCGAATAAGCATCGGTTTGCACCTATAGATCTCCGCCTTGAGGACGGAGTAACACCTTGGCCAGAACGTTACTGGTATTGGTCTTGCGATAATTTTATTAACGCAATTGTCCCTGATATCGGCGATGATGATCCGCGTCGCTCAAAAGATTTTTTTTGGGATACGGATAATGGTTGGCTAGCTGAAAAGAACGGATGGATACCTACGTCCGCACGCCCACTTTTGAGGAATATGCCTGTCCTGAGTGCGTCAGCAATAAAGGATTTTGCGGCATTTCACGAAGCTGGCTTTCGAATGCCCAACCGCAACTACCTCTTTCTTTCAGACGATTTGTTGACACGTTGAGGCGCTCAAATGCGGTCGTCGGCCTCGAGCTTTCCTATGTTACCGAGTCCGAACTTCCAGCGGCTCGCCCATCTACAGATCATAGCCGAAGCATCTGATTGCCCAACGCCAGAATTCGCAGGCATTACG
The DNA here is from genome assembly GCF_001557175.1 of Blastomonas sp. CCH9-A1. NCBI lineage: Bacteria > Pseudomonadati > Pseudomonadota > Alphaproteobacteria > Sphingomonadales > Blastomonadaceae > Blastomonas > Blastomonas sp. CCH9-A1. Next base: position 10,191 of record NZ_LSHM01000073.1, on the reverse strand, counting down.
AATTCCAGCGAAGCCGCCATTCGCCTCCCCACCCAGTTGCGGCCATGTGCACCGCCGCTCGGCCACCCCGCAAGCGGCCTTGCGGCTTTGCCCCGCTCGCGGAAAATTCCTGCCGTTCGGGAAACGACCCCATGTCGGTCGTAACGGAACTGGAATGCCAATCCCAGCAGGCGACATTGTGAAGCGGATTCTGATCGTCTAAAAGCCGCACTCGGGGAGCCCACAACTGCGGGGTCAGAACCGACCGGTTTTGACCTTCACAAAGCTGTTGCTCGCAATGTCTTATCACCGTCATATTCGCGCAGGGAGGGATCCAATGCGTTCACCGTTCCGCGTCGACACGAGCTTTCATTCCTCGGCCTCCGAGCCGATAGCCTCCGGGTGGTTGGGCGTCGGAGATGGCCACGAAATCTATTGGGAAGAAAGGGGAGCGTCGGACGGGGCGCCCGTGGTAGTCGTGCACGGCGGGCCGGGAGGGGATATACGCCCCTACTACAAGCGATTGCTCGACCCTGCATCACATCGTGGCATTTTCTTCGAGCAGCGAGGCTGCGGCCGGTCTCGGCCATCTGGCGAGCTGAGCGGGAACAACACCAAAGCGCTGATCCAAGACATGGAAAGGCTGCGCGAGCATCTCGGGATCGAGAAATGGATGCTGCTTGGCGGCTCCTGGGGCTCCGCTTTGTCGCTTGCTTACGCGCAAGCGCACCCCGAGCGGGTCCGTGCACTTGTGGTTAGCGGCGTATTTCTTTGCCGTGAGGAGGATACTCGCTGGTGGTGGCACGGCGCGCGCACCGTATTTCCCGAGGTGTTTGCCGCTCGCGACGAATTTTTGACGCCCGTTGAGCGGGACGACCCGCGGGCGGCTTTCAATGCGAGGATTGCGAGCCTTGATCCGGCAATATCGTCACCGGCGGCTATTATGCTCTCGCATGTGGAGAACCAGATGCTTGATTTGTGGCCGCCTGCACCACCCGAGAGGCCTGACGTGCTAGACGATAGTGCCGCAACAGCCTCCCGCATCCTGAGCTGGTATGATCGGCACGACTTCTTTTTGGAGCGCGATCAGCTTTTGCGGGACGCTGTTCGGTTAGCAGGAATCCCCGGTGCTATCATCGCCGGTCGGGCCGATATGTGCACCCCTCCCAAGGCGGCGTGGGACTTAGCGCAAGCATGGCCCTCTGCGTCGCTCACCATCGTTGCCGCCGCTGGCCACCGGTGGAGTGATGAGCTGCTCGGTGGGGCCATCATTCGAGAGGTTGCCAGGCTCACCGACGAAACGAGTAAAGGCTGAGCACGAGCTTCAGGTCTGAAGCTGCAACGTGCCCTTGTGCATGGTCCTAGGGTCAAAACCAAACTTGTGTGACGTCGCGCGCAAGACAGCTTTGCTGTCAGCTACTTCCGAAAGCGGACCAAGAAGTAACCACCCACACCCGGTCATTCAGGACGACAGGCAGCATGCCCGAAAGCTGCCGTAGACTATCGCTTCCGGCGCAATCTGCCCGCGACACCCTAGCAATGCGGCCTGCCTCTGACCGGCCCATGCTTTCACAAAAATTCGGTCAGCGCCCGCCTGGCGAAGCGCGTTCATGCCGCCAGCAGTAGCTCGATCCGCTCGACTTCCCGCGCGAACTCGAAGCGCAACTGGTCCCGCTCGTCCTCGGGCAACCAATTGGCCATCTGCGGGAAAACCACCTTGTGGTATTTGAACGTCTGCCTGTCCCACGGACATTCGGCCTGTGCGCTACGAGCCTCGGCCAGTATGTCGTGCAACTCACGGCGGACCTCATCGCGATCCGGCTCATACGACGGCGCAGGCACATCGTCGCCGAGGTCGAAGCCCAATTGGGCCGAGCCATCGAACAGATTGCCAGAATCTTCCGCCATTTACTTGTCCAAAGCCGTTGCGGGCACAGCGCGCCCTGTGCCACAGAATATGCACGGGAGGCATCGGGTGACGCAAGCCAAAACCATCGAAAAGGCTGTGGGGGAATTCGGCGCTGCGGCCAAGGCCAAGCTCGCGGGCGGGGACGGTCAGCCGGAGGATCAGCTTCGCGCGCCGCTCGAAACGCTGTTCGCCGATGTTGCGGCAATCCTGCATCCGGCAGTGCAGAACCTTGTACTGACCGGCGAAACATCGCTTGCGGAGATGCGGACCCGGCCGGATTATGCGGTCAAGGTCAAGAACGCCCTCGTTGGCTTCATCGAGGTGAAAGCCCCCGGCAAAGGGGCCGATCCGCGCAAGTGGAAGACCGGCCACGATAAGGAGCAATGGGACAAGCTCAAGGCGCTGCCCAACCTGCTTTACACCGATGGCGACAGCTTTTCGCTGTGGCGTGATGGGACGGTGGTAGGGCAGATCGTCCACCTCGAAGGCGGGATCGAACATGCGGGCGCGAAGCTTGCCGCACCGCCGAGTTTTCTGCCGCTGCTCAGCGATTTCCTCACCTGGAACCCCATTCCGCCCAGAAGCGCGACCGAACTGGCGCGCGTTTCCGCGCGGCTGTGCCGGTTCTTGCGTGATGAGGTTCTGGAACAGCTCGGCGCGTCGGAAAAGAACGCGAGGCTGACCGACCTCAAGGACGACTGGAAGGCGCTGCTCTTCCCCGATGCCGACGATGCCAAGTTCGCCGATGGCTATGCGCAGGCCGTCACCTTCGGTCTGCTCATGGCGAAGTCAAAAGACATGGCGCTGACCGGCGGGCTGGACCATGTCGCGCGCGAACTCGGCAAGGCCAACACGCTGATCGGCACCGCACTGCGGCTGCTGACCGAACAGGACCTCAACCTCGGCCCCGCGCTCGATACGCTGACCCGCGTGCTGGATGAGGTTTCGTGGGCCAAGGTGTCCAAGGGCGATCCCGAGGCCTGGCTCTATTTCTACGAGGATTTCCTCGAGGTCTACGACAACAAGCTCCGCAAGCTGACGGGCAGCTATTACTCCCCGCCCGAAGTCGTGCGCACCATGGTGCGATTGTGCGACGAGGCGCTCAAAAGCCCGCGCTTCGGCATCGCCGATGGCCTCGCTGGCAAGGACGTGCATATCGTCGATCCCGCGACCGGATCGGGCACCTTCCTGCTGGGCCTGATTGAGCGGATCAAGGCCACGATTGCCGCGCGCGATGGCGAGGGCAATGTTGCGGCATCGATGAACGAGATCGCGGGCCGCCTGGTCGGCTTCGAGCTGCAATTCGGTGCCTTCGCCGTGGCACAGCTACGGCTGCTGGCGGAAATGCTTGAGATTGGTGCACACGCCACCCCGCGCCTGTTCGTCACCGACACGTTGGGCGATCCGTTTGCCGATCTCGAAACCGGACAGGGCATCTACCGCGAGATATCGAAATCGCGGACCGAGGCGAACAAGGTCAAGCGGAGCGAACCCATCACCGTCGTCATCGGCAACCCGCCCTACAAGGAGAAGGCCAAAGGCAAGGGTGCGTGGGTCGAGAACGGCAGTCCTGCCAAGCAAAAGCGTGAGGATATTCCGCTCAATTCCTGGCAGCCGCCCAAGGAATGGAAAGTGGGCGCGCACGCGAAACATCTGCGCAACCTCTATGTCTATTTCTGGCGCTGGGCGGCGTGGAAGGTTTTCGAGCAGGGCGCAGGTGACCGCGATGATGATCTGCCCGGTCAGGAAGAGCTTTCCGGGATGGTCTGCTACATCACCGTGGCGGGCTTTTTGAACGGCGATGGGTTCCAGAAAATGCGCGCCGATCTGCGCAGCCAGTGTGACGATATCTGGGTGATCGATTGCACGCCCGAAGGCCATCAGCCGGATGTGCCGACGCGTATTTTTCAGGGCGTGCAGCACCCGGTCTGCATTGTGCTGGCAAGCCGCTCTCGCGAGCCCGGCAAGAACGCTGCGCGGGTGCGATACCGGGCGCTCGCCAAGGGTCGTCGTGAGCAGAAATTCGAGGAGCTGAAAACCATCACGCTGGCGGGCGGTGGGTGGAGTGATTGCCCCTCCGATCCGCGCGCGCCCTTCCTCCCGGAACTGCGAGAAGGGTGGGGCGCATTCGCCCCGCTCGATGCGGTAATTGGCGATTGCGGTTCGGGCGTAATGCCGGGGCGCACATGGATCATCGCCCCGGATGAAGTGTCGCTGAAGCAGCGCTGGAAGCGGCTCGTTGAAGAGCCGAAGGCGGATAAGCGCGCAATGCTTTTCCAGCCCCATATGCGCGACGGCAAACCCGGCGACAGGCATATCGGCAAGTCCGGAAAGGCGCTTTGGTGGCCTCAGCGCGAGGTGCTCACTGCTGTCGAAGATGCACCAAAGCAGGTTGACCACGAGGACCAGAAACTACGGCTTTTGGCGCGTCGCGCTCTCGCTGGGGAGGCTCCGGTTCGATACGGTTTCCGGTCGTTCGACCGGCAGTATATCCTGCCCGATGCGCGGGTTATCAATCAGCCGAATCCGGGCCTCTGGGACAACTACAGCGAGCAGCAGATTCTCCTGACTGCTCCGATGGATCGCACACCCAAGAATGGGCCGGGTTTGTCGGCTGTTGCTGCAATCCCCGATCTGCACCACTACGCTGGACGAGGCGGTCGCGTTTTCGCCCTCTGGAGGAACGCCGCCGCGACCGAATCCAACATCTCCCCCGCCGTCATCGCGCTGCTTTCCAAGGCATTCGGCGCGCCGGTCGATCCGGTTGATATCTTCGCCTATGTCGCGGCGCTGCTTGCCCATCCGGCCTACACCGCCAGCTTCGCCGAAGACCTTGTCCGCCCCGGTCTGCGCGTGCCGCTGACTGCCGATGCGGCGCTGTTCGCTGAAGCCGCAAAGCTGGGCCGCGAGGTGATCCGGCTGCACACCTTCGGGGAACGCTTCGCCACCGAAGATCCACCCCGTCCCCCACGAGTTGGCGAAGGCGGCCCGACCCAGCCCAAGGACGGCGCAATCCCCTCCACGCCCGAGGGTTTTCCCGACACGCTCGAATACGATGCCGCTAAGCGCCGACTGCTCGTCGGCACCGGCTTCATCGACAATGTTCCGCCCGCCGTCTGGGCCTATGAAGTGTCGGGCAAGCAGGTGCTGCGCCAGTGGTTCAGCTACCGCCGCAAGAACCGCGAACGCCCCCTGATCGGCGACAAGCGCCCCCCTTCTCCGCTGGGCGATATCCAGCCCGATCGGTGGCTGCCCGAATACACCAGCGAGCTCATCAACGTGCTCAATGTCCTGGCGCTGCTGGTCGAGCTGGAACCAAAGCAGGCGGACCTTCTGAAGCGTGTCTGCGATGGCCCCCTGATCCCCGCCAGCAAGCTGACGGCGTGAACCCGCCCGTCATGGCTGACTGCGTGTGTTCGGGTCCCGAATCCGGAGGCGAAATCCAGCTCCCGATGCGCGGTAGGGACTTCGCGAAATCAATGCGGCGAGCATACCTGCCAGTGATGGCTATTTGGTCCCCATTCCGGAACAAACCGAGATTCCGGCCACGGCATCACAGCAATCTCACGGCCGCATGGCCCCGCTTTTCCCCACTGGAAGCGCGAAAAATCATGCACTTCCAAAAGCCGCTACAATTTCAGGATCACGGCCAAAGTCCCTCTTGACGAAAGCACACCTCATCCTCGCACCCCTATGCCCTGGACTGGCGGAACCGGTGTTACGCCATGCTGCGTCTCAAGGAGCGAAAGGTCGCTGACGGCGACATCCTGCGGCTTCCCGAACCGCTGCGCTTTACCGACGGCAGCGAACACCGCGAGTTCCGGGTCAGCAAGCGCGGGAACAAGATCGAGCTGCGGACACCCGATGGCTTCGGGGCCTATCGTATCTCCCGGCTTATGGAGCGGCGCTTCGAGATCATTCGTCCCGCCCGAAGGATCAAGACCTTCTTCCCGATAGCCCAGTAGCGAGGGCCTCTTCCATGACTTCTGCCAGCCTCGATCCGCGCCGCCGTGTGCTTTGCGGGCGGGCCAATGCCGAGCGCGTCGCCATCCGGATGAGCGCGAAAACCGGGAAGAGCCACGCTGTGGTCAGAACCGGCAACACGCTCCAGCCCTTCTGTGTCATGCCGACGGGAGAAAACCCACCCGGTGCGATCGAACTGCAAGTTGTCCTCCTGTGACGAACTCGGCGCCAGCCCTATGGCAGCTTGAAAGCCGCGCAGAATGACGCTATGTCACGTCAGAATTCATGGAGCTTTGCAATGGCGATTCAGAACTATGCGGACAATGGCGCGTTTGCTCCGCGCAAAATCGTCGATGCGCTGCGCACCACCAGCGACGAACTGGCGCGCTCGCTGGGTCTCGGCAAGGACGCGATCCAGCGCAAGGACCGGATTGCCTCCGATCGTACCCAGCGCCGCCTTCGGCAGATGGTCGAAGTGCTCAACAAGGTCGAACCGCGGTTCGGTTCAGCCTTGCTGGCCTATGCCTGGTACCGCTCTGAGCCGCTGCCGGGCTTTTCGGGCCAGACTGCAATGCAGCTTGTGCAGAACAACCGGGCCGATGACGTTCTGACCTATATCGACGCCGTCGACGCTGGCATTCACGCCTAGCCTCATGCACTTCACCGGGCTGCTCTACCGCGCCCACAATCCGGTCTGGTCCCGCGAACCCCTCTCAGGGGAGGGGGCGGCCCGGTTTGGCGGACGGTTCAATCGCATCGGGCGCAGCGCGCTCTATACTTCCCTCGCCCCAGAGACCGCGCTGCGCGAGGCCAATCAGGTTGGCACCCTCCAGCCCACCACGCTCGTCGCTTATCAGGCCGATATCGAACCGTTGCTCGATGGCCGCGATGCGGCTGCATTGCGGCCTTTCGGTATCGCACCGGCTGAGCTCGCCGACCCGGCGTGGCGCGATTGGATGCTCTCAGGCAAACCGGTCCCGACGCAAGATCTGGCGGAGGCCGCGATCGCGCAAGGCTATGTGGGCATTGTCGTGCCGAGCTACGCCCGCGGCGCTCCCGCCGACGCTCTCAACCTTGTCCTGTGGCACTGGGAAGGGCGCATCACGCTCGTAGATGACGCCGACCGGCTTGGCCTGCGCAATCCCTGATTCTGCCGGTGAGGCCGGCAAGCTGATGCCTGCCTAGTCCTCGATCCGGCCGCCAAGCGACGGATCGAGATACCACGAGGGTCCCTCGACGAAGTCGGCCGAGCGTGCCGGAACGGGCCCGTCGGGCTCGCTTGCGACATAGGGATTGACCTGCGGTGCAGGCCTCTCGCCGGAGCGAAGGAGCTTCCCCGACATTTCGCAGCGAGGGCGCAGGAGATCGAGCAGCCATTCGAGATCATCCAGCATCTGGACGATGCCGCGCCCCGCCAGCGTGTAGTAGAGACACCGCTGATAATCATCGCACTGGCACGAAAGCACCTGCGTCAGCTTGTTCTTGGCACCGGGTGTGCCCAGGAAAACCCCCTCCAGCGCTTCGTAGAGTTCGCGCGCCGAATAATAGGCATCGAACGCTTCTATCCCGATAGAGGCATTGCTGAGCGAGCGCCGCGTAGGCGTCACCAGCGGGTCAACCGATGCATCGCGTAGCGTCAGATCGAGGTCGAATTGGCCGAGATCGAATACCTTGTTCATAAGACAAAATTCCTCTATGTGACGAACATAGAGTGAACAAAAGGGGCGGTCAAGAGCGTCAGACCATGTGGTTGGTGGCCAAGGACACCACAGGTAGCACCGGGCGCGTCGCCATTGGCGACGGTCTGCGGGCAGCCTTGGTCCGCTGGTACACGGGCCATGGCAACGAGGCCGATCACCGGGCCTGCGTCTCCCTCGTCGTGACAGCGCGCGAGAATCACAAATGGCTCGCCTGCGATTGTCTGGGCGAGGTCACCGCGCCGCCGCTGCTGAGCCCGGCCTACCTGAGCTTTCAGGAAACCTATTACCTGCGGCGGCTGACTTCGAGGCCGATGCATGCGCCGGCGTGTCCATTTTTCCTGCCCCAGGCACCGCCGCGCATCCGCGAGACAGCAAGGGATTCGCTCTACGCGCTCGATGTTCCAGATGGCCTGTTCAACGCGCACCAGAAGGCGCCGGAGAAACTCGCCCAGAAACCGGACCACAGTGAGCCAGACGACCGGTCGCGCGGTGTTGCAATCCCGCGCCTCGGCAAACTGCTGTGGCTGCTGCTTGAGCGGGCGGGTTCCAACGTGCTGCGCGAGCTTCCGCCAGCAGGGCCACGGGAGGGCTCGATCAGCCAGGAGATGCGTTTCCTGCGCCGGGCTGCGCAAGGTCTCGAGATTGCGCCCGGGGTTCCGCTCTCGGCCCATCTCTACACGAACGCCATCGATTACGAAAAGCGGCGGGTTCACGCCCGGCTGCGCGCTGCGGCCGAGAGATGGCCTCATGAATTCGCGCCCCAGGCGTTTCTTCTGCTCGAGGCCAATGCGGTCACTTCCACCGAGATCGTCACCGGTCTCGGCACGATCTCGGTCCGGAACCGCATCCAGCACACCGGGATCATCCGCGCCGAAGTTGAGCCGCCGTTTGTTGTGCTCGCCGTCGTCGGCGAGCACAGCAGGAAGGAGGGCTATGTCGCGCTGCGCGCCTACGCTCAGCCTGTCTTGAGCGGCAACCAGTTCGTGCCGACAGAGCGAGACCACGACCGAGACGTTCTGCGGGCGCTCCAAGACGCGCAGTATATCCTGCGACGCCGGGACATCCGGATGGCGGTGAAGAAGATCCTCTTCGATCTGCCATTTGCGGACGTCTCCGTAAGGCCGGATTTCCTGATCGCCCTTCTCGACGACAACACCGGGCAGGAGTGCCGCTTCGCGCTACAAATCCTCCGGTCGTCCGACGATGATTATCTCGCCCTCAGGGCAATCGAGCGGACTCGTCTTTCGCAGCTTGGACCGGTGGCGGCCCTCGCTCTTGGAGACGTCACGCCCGAGATCGTTGCCCGGACCGCTCTCGGGATCCTGAGCTGAAGAAGAGGGGGAGGGTCTGAGCGAACCTGCAACAGGAGAGTTCGCTCATGCCATGTTTTGCCCCATCACCGCGTCCCTCCACTTCCATCTGGGGCGCCGTCCAGCAGGCCGATCAGCTGGCCCCCGGCATATGGTCAGTTATGACCGCCAGCCACGGCGGTATCATTCTGTCCGATCAGAGACAGGCCGCCATGCCAGCGGCGCTACGGATCGAAGGCGGGGCCTACGAAGAAGATTGCGATTGGGGGCTCCCGATCCTTGCCTTCACCAGCGAGCTTGAAGGGCAGGGCTCCTGCTCTGCGGGCTTCCTGCAGCTTGCCCGCGATACTACCCGATGTTGGCACCCGGACCGCTTCAGCGCCTTCACCGGCGAGGCCATAGAGGAGAATTCCTCTGCGATCCTGCGGACGCGCAAGGCCTATATGGCCGCGATCGGCGAATTCTGCGTGACCAGCGCCTGGGGCGATTGGGCCGAGTGGGTGCCGGACGGCAAAGTCGGCGTGATTGCCCGGCAAGTCGAGCGCGTCGATCACCTTGGCCGCCCAACCTATGGCGAGGCCGAGGTCTGCGCGCTCATCGCCAAGGACCTCTACGCCGCGCGCGGCGAGGTTAAGGCGCTGCGTGATACGGCGCACGACATCATCCCGATTCCTGAAGCCCTGCGACCCAAGCGCGTTGGCTGAAGAGCAGGCCAAGGCAGCCGGGCTCCGGCCAGGCATCAATCCGCTGTTCTGAAGGGAAGGGGGAGGGGAAGGGCGAAACAGTGCGATGAAGGACCCCTTGTCATGAACCCGACAGTTATTCGACCCAGCGTCAGCCCGAAGACGATCACCAAAGTCACGCGCCTCTTCAATGGCACCATCGGCGATATCCTCGGCGAGCTCCTCCAGAACAGTCGCCGCGCGGGCGCTTCCCGGATCGATATCGCCTGCTGCGCGGATCAGGACGCAGCGCGCCTGACCCTTGTCGATGATGGAACCGGAGTCGCCCATCCGCAGACCATGATTGCGCTGGGGGATTCGGGCTGGAGCCAGCACATCCATGAGGCCGAAGACCCGGCAGGCATGGGTGTCTTCAGCCTGGCGGGCAAGGAAACCCGGATCAGCTCGCGTCATACCGATGCCGACATCGGATGGTCGGTCCATGTCCCAGCGGATGGCTGGACCGGTGCGCAGGACATTGCCGTGCAGCCCCTTGCTCGCCCCGTCGGGACGACAATCAGCTTCCTGATGCCCGGCGTGAGCGAGCAGACCACCGAGCGGATTCTGCGCGAGGTCGCGAAGTTCTACCCGCTGCCGGTGTTCTTCAA
>NZ_LSHM01000072.1:0-14959 GCF_001557175.1 Blastomonas sp. CCH9-A1 | reverse complement strand
GCTTGTCTCGGGGAGGGGGACCGCCGACCGCAGGTCGGTGGTGGAGGGGAAGCGGGATGGCACACACCGTGATCCAGTGCACGCACCCGCTGCCCCTCCACCACCCGCTGTGCGGGCGGTCCCCCTCCCCCAGCAAGCTGGAGGAGGATTTTGGTTGCTGGGCCTTCGACAAGCTCAGGCTGAGCGGACGTGGGGCGCTATCCGGCGGCTCAAGGTTGCTCGGTCACCGTGGGGGTCGATGCCACCGCTTCGGCGGAAAGCACCGGCTTGGCCGCGGCCTTGTCGATCGCAGCGAGCAGGCGGCCGGCTTCGGTGCAGGTGCTGGTGCACAGCGCCTCGATGCGCACCAGGTTGCGCCGCGCCTTTTCGACCGCGCCGCGCTGGATCATCGCCTCGCCCTGGCCGGCCAAGGCCGCGACATCATTGGGATCGAGCCGCAGCGCCTCGCGATAATAGCGGATCGCCTTGCCCGGCAGATTTTGTGCACTCGCCACCTGCGCCAGCGCGATATAGGCGGCCCGGTTGCCCGGATCGACCGCGAGCGCGGCCTCGTACAGGCCATTGGCTTCGTCGAGCTTGCCCGCAGCCTGCACCTTTGCGCCTTCATCGACCAGCAGCTGCGAGGCCGGATTGACCGCATAGCGCACCGGCTGGCCGATCCCGGTGCTGGAAACGGTCGCAAGAACGAGCGACAGGGCAATGGCGGCGGGCGCAAAACGCATGATAGTCTCCCAGGCAGAGCGTAACGCTATCATGACCGCCGGGCTCTTGTGAAGAAAAAGCCATCGGTGCCGTCATGACGCGGGGTGAGCAGTCGGCCGGTCGCGGGCGCAGGGTCTGATGCGTCGCAAAGCCGTCCATCGGCTCCGATCAGGCGGCCAATCTGCATATCGGGGTTGACGATAGTCCAGCCCTCCCGATCGCACAAGCCGCGCGCGGCCTGGCGTGGTCCTTCGTCGGGCAGCAGCGAACAGACCGCATAGACCAGAGCCCCGCCGGGCCGCACCAGCCGCTGCGCGATCTCGATCAGCCGTGCCTGCTCCGCCACTACACGCGCGAGCCGATCAGGAGTCAGGCGCCAGCGCGTTTCGGGATTGCGCCGCCAGGTGCCCGATCCGCTGCACGGCGCATCGACCAGTACCAGATCGGCCTGGCCCTCGAACGGCGCCAGCTTGTCCCATTCGCGCTTCGGGTCGAGCAGCAGCGGCTCGATCCGGTCGCGCCCGGCGCGCTTCCTGCGCGGCTCCATCGCCTGCAAGCGGTCGCGGCTGGTGTCCGATGCTATGATCCGCGCCTCGGGCAGCAAGGCGGAGAGCGCGAGCGTCTTGCCGCCCGCGCCCGCGCACAGGTCGATCACCAGTGCCGGAGCCTCTTCACCCAGGCACGCCTGGACGATCGCCTGACTGCCCCAGTCCTGGACGTCGATGACGCCTGCCTGCCAGGGCGCGCTATCCTCGACCGGCGTGTTGCCGGGCAGCCGCGCGGCGCGGGGCAGCGAATCGCTGAATACGATCTCCGGCCAGACTGCGCTGAGCGCATCGCGGTCGGTGCGCAAAGGATCGTAACGCAGGTCGAGCGGCGCGCGCTCGAGCAAGGCTGCCTTTTCCGCCGCGTCGAACAGCGGCGGCAGCAACGCCTCGATCCATGCGGGAATGACGCCACCTTCGGCCACCGGCTCGCTTTCGCTCAGCCGCGCCGGACCATAGGTCGAACCATCGAACAACTCGGCGAGCGCATCGTCCTCCCGCGCCAGCCCGGCCAGCGCCGCGCGTCCGTTCACCGGCAGCTCGCCGAAGCGCCGCACCGCACGCCAGGCGAGATCGCGCACCGCGCGCCGGTCGCCCGACCCCATATAGCGGCGCTCACGGAAGAAATTGCGCGCCAGCGTGTCGGCGCTCGCCCCCTGCCCGCGCGCGGCATTCAGGATCGCATCGACCAGATCGATCGCCGCCTGGACACGCGCTGCCGGGGTCATTCCTCGCCCTCGCGCCGCGCCTTTTCAGCCTCGGCGTCGAGCTGGCGGAACAGCGTATCGAACTCTTCCGCCCCCGGCACCGGCATGCAGACATGCGACACGCCGCTATGCTGTGTCGCCGCAACAAAGCCCGTCGCCGCGCGCTCGCACGCCTCGGCGCTAGCGAACAGCTGGTTGACCCGCTCGACCTCTACCCTGCCGGGCTGGCCCGGTACAGACCAGGCCAGGATCAGCATATAGGGGATGAGCTCGACCATCGCCCGTCAGCGCGTGGGGTAGTTCGGGGCCTCGCGGGTGATCGACACGTCATGGACATGGCTTTCGCGCAGGCCCGCATTGGTGATCCGCACGAATTCGGCATTGCGGCGCAGCGCCTCGATCGTCGGCGAGCCGGTATAGCCCATCGCCGCCTTGATGCCGCCGACCAACTGGTGGACGACATCGCGCGCCGGGCCCTTGTAGGGCACTTGACCCTCGATGCCTTCGGGAACGAGCTTGAGCTGGTCCTTGATGTCCTGCTGGAAATAGCGGTCGGCGCTGCCGCGCGCCATCGCGCCGACGCTGCCCATGCCGCGATAGCTCTTATAGGCGCGGCCCTGGTACAGGAAGGTCTCACCCGGAGCCTCTTCGGTGCCTGCGAGCATCGATCCGATCATGATGGTGGAGGCACCGGCGGCGAGCGCCTTGGCCGCATCGCCCGAGGTTCTGAGGCCGCCATCGGCGACGATCGGAATCCCTGCCTTGTCGGCCTCTTCCGCCGATTCCATGATCGCGGTGAGCTGCGGCACGCCGACACCCGCGACGACGCGCGTGGTGCAGATCGAGCCCGGTCCGATGCCGACCTTGACGCCGTCCGCCCCCGCATCGATCAGCGCGCGCGTGGCCGAAGCGGTCGCAACATTGCCCGCGATCACCTGGACATGGTTGCTGTATTTCTTGATCGCCTCGACCGCGACCGCGACCATCTTGCTATGGCCATGCGCGGTATCGACCACGATCAGGTCGCATTCGGCATCGATCAGCGCCTTGCTGCGCTCCAGCCCCGCCTCGCCGACCGTCGAGGCGGCAGCGACGCGGAGCCGCCCCGCGGCGTCCTTGGTCGCATCGGGGTTCATCACCGCCTTTTCGATGTCCTTGACCGTGATCAGGCCGATGCAGCGATAGTCCTTGTCAACCACCAGCAGCTTTTCGATCCGGCGCTGGTGCAGCAGGCGGCGTGCCTCGTCCTGGCCGACATCGGCGGGGACGGTGGCGAGGTTTTCCGAGGTCATCAGCTCGCGCACCGGCTGGGCCGGATTCTCGGCAAAGCGCACGTCGCGGTTGGTGAGAATGCCCGCCAGTTTGCCCGAGGGTTCGACCACCGGGATGCCCGAAATGGCATGCTGGCGCATCAAGGCCTGCGCTTCGGCGAGCGGGGCATCTGGCGTGATGGTGATCGGATTGACCACCATGCCGCTTTCAAAGCGCTTGACCTGGCGCACCGCCGCGATCTGCTCTTCGATGCTCAGGTTGCGGTGCAGCACGCCGATGCCGCCCAGCTGCGCCATGACGATCGCCATGCTCGCCTCGGTCACCGTGTCCATCGCAGAGGAGAGCACGGGGATGTTGAGCCGGATGCTGTTGGTCAGCCGCGTGGTCGTATCCGCCTGGCTGGGCACGATTTCCGACGCTGCCGGGCGCAGCAGAACGTCATCGAATGTCAGGCCAAGGGGGATGTCCATGCGGGTGCCACTTTCTTTAGCGAATCTGGTTTCGGTGGCGGCCCATGTAACCAAGCCGCGCGTCAATCGCCAGTGGTTGCGGGCTTATATTTCGCGGTGTCGGCAAAATAGCGCGCGAGCGCGACATGCAGATTGGCGTCGTCGGTCGCCCCGCCCAGCGGGGTCGCATCGGTCAGCTCGTCATCGGGCTGATGATAGACGGTAGTGAGGAACGCCTGGAGCAGCTTCATGTCGCTGAACGATCCGCCCGCCATGATCGACTTGACGCCCTTGGCACCGAGCGCCCAGCCATCCTGGCGGCGGATGAACGCGTTCGCCTCGGTATCGCTGTCGACTGCGCGCCCCAGCGACTTCGCGATGTCGTCGACGATGGAATCCAGCCCGTTCTCGCCGCGCCCGACCAGCGCCACCGGCGCCCCGGCAGGCGCGATCGCGACGGTATCGACATTGAGCGCAACGGCGATGTCCTTCAACGGCACGACGGGATGATCGGCGAAATAATAGGCCCCCAAAAGGCCGCGCTCTTCCGCCGTGGTGCCCATGAAATAGACATCGCGCTCCACCGGCGCGCCGCGTGCCAGCCGCTCGGCGACGGTGAGCAGCACCGCCATGCCACTCGCATTATCGACCGCGCCGTTGCAGATGCGGTCCTCCGCCTCCTCACTGCGGCAAATGCCGAAATGGTCCCAATGGCCGAGCAGCAGCACCGCGCCGGAGCCTGGCTTGCTGCCGGGGATCTTGCCGATGACATTGTGGCTTTCGAACGCGCGCACCGAGGTGCTGGTGGCGAGATCGAGCGTGACCGGGAGCGTGACGGGGGCGAAATCAAGGTTGGCGGCCCTTAACTGCGCATCAAGCACCGAGAGCCGGGCTGTGCGCAACAAAGTGTCTGCCACATCTCCGCGCACCAAGCCCCCAATAGGGGCACCTATATCGTCGCTGGCCAACCGCATCGATCCAGTCGCAATCTGGGCACGCATCCCTCCCCATGGTGCGCCGGGTGGTGGCACTACGAGGACCGCAGCAGCGCCTGCCCCGGCCAGCAACTTTTGACGCTCGCGCGACGTGGGCAGCTTGACCCCGCCCTCAATGACCGGTTCGGCCGAGAGCATCAGCACGATCCGGCCCTTCACATCGGCGTTGAGCTTGCCATCTGCGCCGACGCCATAGCCGACGAACAGCGGCTCGCCGGTAACCCTGTCGGTCGGGTTGCGCCCGGAAAGTGCCACGCCATCCTCGGCGAGCTTCAGCGGCTTGCCGCGCACGCTGGCGGAAAAGGCCTGCGCATAGGGCTTGCGCTCGACCAGCGGCACCGGCTGGAACCACGGATGCGCCGCATCATTGGTGCCCGATACCAGGCCATAGCTGGCCCAGGTCTTGGCGAGATAATCCAGCGTCTTGGTCTCGCCGGCCGAACCGGGGCCGCGTCCTTCGAATGCGTCGCTGGCCAGTTGAGCGATATGGCTGCGCACCTCCGCCTCGCTGATCGGCGCGGGCTTGGCTTGTGCAATCGCGGTGGCGGGAAGGATCGAGGCCGCAAGGGCCAGAGCGGTCAGGGCGCGGTGCCGGAAGGTCTGTGTCATCGGCAGGTCATGGCGCAAAGCGCTGCGCTCGTGCAATAAGGCGACCTATCGCCTCCGCATAATCTGGATAGCTGTTGCAGAAATGCCCCGCACCCGCCTGTCGATCTGCCAGCGCAAGCAGCGCTTCGTCAGCGAGGATGACGCGGTGCGCGCGGCGATCGCAGCGACGATCGATCTCAGGCCCTATCGATGCGATCGCTGCGGGCACTATCACCTGACCAGCAGGCTCAAGGGCAAGCGTCGCCTGCCACTGTCATAGGGACGGGGGCCAGCATGTCGCCAGCCCCCTGCCCCGTTCATTCGCCTGCGATCTTCAGCCCGGTGAAATGCGCCAGGAACGCGTAGATGTCCGACGATTCCTCGATGATCTTGTCGGTCGGCTTGCCCGAGCCATGGCCCGCGCGCGTCTCGATGCGGATCAGGTGCGGCTTGTCGCCGGCCTCGGTCGCCTGCAGCTTCGCGGTGTATTTGAAGCTGTGCCCCGGCACCACGCGGTCGTCGGTATCCGCGGTCGAGACGATCACCGCCGGATAATCGGCTTTGCGGATAGTGTGATAGGGCGAATATTTGATCAGCGTCCTGAAGTCCGCTTCCTTGTTCGGATAGCCATAATCATCGACCCAGTAGCGCCCGGCGGTGAAGCGGTCGAAGCGCAGCATGTCCATCACGCCGACCGCCGCATTGGCCGCCGCGAACAGATCGGGCCGCTGGTTGACCACCGCGCCGACCAGCAGACCGCCGTTCGATCCGCCCTGGATGGCGAGCTGGTCCTTGCCGGTCACGCCTTCCTTGATCAGGAATTCACCCGCCGCGATGAAATCGTCGAACACGTTCTGCTTGTTGGCGAGGCGACCGGAATCATGCCAGGCCTTGCCATATTCGCCGCCGCCGCGAATGTTCGCCTGAACGAACACCCCGCCCTGTTCGAGCCAGGCCAGCCGGGTCGGCGAGAAGCCCGGCGTCAGCGAGATGTTGAAGCCGCCATAGCCATAAAGCAGCGTCGGCGCGGGGCCGGTCACGCTCTTCTTCTTCACGATGAACATCGGCACCCTGGTGCCGTCCTTGCTGGCGTAGAAGCGCTGCTCGACGACATAATCGTCGGGGTTGAACGCCAGCTTCGGCTCGGCCCAGGGCGTTACCGCGCCATTGGTCAAATCATAGCGATAGATGGTCGTCGGGCGGTTGAAGCTCGAATAGGAGAAGAAGGTTTCCTTCGAATCCAGATCGCCCTGGAAGCCGCCGACCGAACCGATGCCCGGCAGCGGCAGATCGCCCGCCGGTTTTCCGTTGAGGTCGAACAGCTTCACGACATCATGGGCGTCCTTGAGATAGTTGACCAGCAGCTTGCCGCCGATCACCGATGCGCCGTCGATCACCGCGTCGCTCTCTGGCACCACGGTCTGGATGCTGCTTTCGTCGCCCGTGACCGGCATCGCGACCAGCTTGAGCCGCGGCGCATCCTTGTTGGTCACGAAATAGATCGTGTCGCCCGCCATGCCGGCCATCTGCCAGTCGTTCTTGAGCTCGGGCACGATCACGCGGCGCTTGGCCGGGTTGGCGACATCGATCATCGTGAGGCGATAGCGCTCGTCGGTGCCCGAGGACGAGGTGACGAGCAGGAAGCTGCCATCGTCCGACACCTCGGCGACATGGTTGAGCTTGGGTTCGTTCGGCGTCGCATAGATCAGCGGATCGGCGCTCTGCGGCGTGCCGAGCGCGTGATAGCGGATTTCCTGGTTGGTGTTGAGCGACTGGAACTCGCCCGCCTTGTCGGGCTCGGGGAAGCGCGAATAATAGAAGCCCTTGCCCGCCTTGTCCCATTCGAGGCTGGAGAATTTCACCCATTTGACCTCGTCCTCGAGCACCTTGCCGGTCGCGACATCGAGCACCTTCACCGTGCGCCAGTCGCTGCCGCCATCCTGGATCGAATAGATGAGTTTGCTGCCATCGTCGCTCGGCACCCAGGCGTCGAGCGCGGTGGCGCCGTCCTTGGCCCAGCCATTGGGATCGATCAGCACGCGCTCGGGCGCGTCCTTGCTGTCCTTGACATACAGCACCGACTGGTTCTGCAGGCCCGAATTGCGCGTGAAGAAATAGCGGCCGCCCTTTTCGCGCGGTACGCCGGTGCGCGCATAATCATAGAGCGCGCGCATCCGCTTGGCGAGCTCGGCGCGGCCCGGCAGCGTCTCGAGATAGGCATCGGTGACCTTGTTCTGCGCCTCGACCCAGGCGGCAACCTTGGGATCGACGCGGACGTCGTTCTCGAGCCAGCGATAGGGGTCCTCCACCTTGACGCCGAACTGCTCTTCCACGGTGTCGACCTTTTCGGTCACCGGATAGGCGATCGGCGCATCCTTGGCGGAGGCGGGCATGGCAAGGGTCATGGCGACGGTTCCCAGCAAGGCAGCAAGTATGGCGCGGTTGCGCATGGGGCGATCCTCTTAGATTGTTGATTGGACAAACGAAAACAGGCCGCGAACTTAGCATTCGCGGCCTGTCTGGCAATCCGGTATCGCGTGAAACGATTACGCGCCTTCGTATTCTTCCTCGGTCATCACCGGGCCCGAATCCTGGCCTTTGGCGCTGGTGTCGCGGTCGACCAGCTCGATGATCGCCATCGGCGCGGCGTCAGAGGCGCGGAAACCGGCCTTGAGCACGCGGGTATAGCCACCGGCGCGGTCGGCATAGCGCGGCGCCAGCGTGTCGAACAGCTTGACCAGCTGGGCATCGTCCATCAGGCGAGCCATGGCGAGACGACGGTTGGAAAGGCCTCCACGCTTGGCCAGCGTGATCAGCTTTTCGACATAGGGACGCAGTTCGCGCGCCTTTGGCAGCGTGGTCTTGATCTGCTCGTGCTTGATCAGCGAGGCTGCCATGTTGCGCAGCATCGCGATACGATGGGCGCTGGTCCGCTGCAGCTTGCGCTTGCCTACTCCGTGACGCATTTTTCTGTACTCCGTTCGTAAGGGGGCCGTTTCAGGTACCCCGGTCCTGGCAAATCAGGGTCTTGCCTTTAACCCATAAGCCCTCTCCCCTTCAGGGGAGAGGGAGGAGCCGCAAAGCGGCGGAGGGAGGGGGGAAGTCGCCAACACTGGCGCAGCTCCCAACCCTCTCCCCTGAAGGGGAGAGGGCGAGATTGGCTTAGCCCAGCAGTTCCTGTTCCAGCTTCTTGGCCATTTCCTCGATATTCTCGGGCGGCCAGCCGGGGATGTCCATGCCGAGGCGCAGACCCATGCTGGAAAGCACTTCCTTGATTTCGTTCAGCGACTTGCGACCGAAATTCGGGGTGCGCAGCATCTCGGCTTCGGTCTTCTGAACCAGATCGCCGATATAGATGATGTTGTCGTTCTTGAGGCAGTTGGCCGAACGCACCGACAGTTCCAGCTCGTCCACCTTCTTGAGCAGATAGCGGTTGATCTGGTTGGCATCGCCCTCTTCGGGAGCAGCCTGGCTGACCGAACCGGTGGTCGCGGTGGCGATGCTGTCTTCGAAGTGCACGAACAGCTGCAACTGGTCCTGCAGGATGCGCGCAGCATAAGCCACGGCATCTTCCGGCGTCACGGTGCCATCGGTCTCGATGGTCAGCGACAGACGGTCATAGTCCAGTTCCTGGCCGACGCGGGTGTTTTCCACCTTGTACGACACCTGACGGATCGGCGAGAACAGCGAGTCGACCGGGATCAGGCCGATCGGCGCATCGACCGGACGGTTGGCCACGGCGGGGACATAGCCCTTGCCGGTGTCGCAGGTCAGTTCGATGTTCAGCGTCGCGCCATCATCGAGGTGACAGATCACGAGATCCTTGTTCATCACCTCGATATCGCCCGAAACCGCGATGTCGCCCGCCTTGACCTGAGCCGGGCCGGTGGCCGAAAGCTGCAGCCGCTTGGGGCCTTCGCCTTCCATCTTCAGCGCGATCTGCTTCACGTTGAGGACGATATCGGTCACGTCTTCGCGCACGCCGGCGAGCGAGGAGAACTCGTGCAGTGCGTTTTCGATCTTGATCGAGGTGATCGCAGCGCCCTGGAGCGACGAGAGAAGCACGCGGCGCAGCGCGTTGCCCAGCGTCAGGCCGAAGCCGCGCTCGAGAGGTTCTGCAACAAAGGTTGCCTTGCGCTTGGGATCGCCGCCGCTCTTGACTTCAAGACCGTTCGGCTTCTTCAGTTCCTGCCAGTTCTTGATGTTGACAGTCATGGACTTCCCCTGAGTGTTGGGCGGGGGCGACGCTCATATGTCGCGCTTGGGAGCCCCGGCCGGAAATTGTTTGGGTGGCGCGTCCGCCACCCCGAACGACAGCCTGGGTGTCAGACGCGACGCCGCTTGGACGGACGAACCCCGTTGTGCGGGATCGGCGTCACATCGCGGATCGAGGTGATGGTAAAGCCCACCGCCTGCAGCGCACGAAGCGCCGATTCACGGCCCGAACCGGGGCCCTTGACTTCGACTTCGAGCGTGCGGACGCCGTGCTCGGCAGCCTTGCGGCCCGCGTCTTCCGCACAGACCTGTGCAGCATAGGGGGTCGACTTGCGGCTGCCCTTGAAGCCCATCATGCCGGCCGAGGACCAGCTGATGGCATTGCCCTGGGCGTCGGTGATGGTGATCATGGTGTTGTTGAAGCTGGCGTTGACATGAGCAATGCCGGCCGAAATGTTCTTGCGCTCGCGCTTTTTGAGCCTCTGCGGTTCGCGTGCCATATATAATATCCTGGAATAAAGGGATTGCGGGGTAAGAAAACAAGGGCGGGACGCGGATGCGCCCCGGCGGCCTTATTTCTTCTTGCCGGCGATCGGCTTGGCCTTGCCCTTGCGGGTGCGCGCATTGGTGTGCGTGCGCTGGCCACGAACCGGCAGGCCCTTGCGATGACGCAGGCCGCGATAGCAGGCGAGATCCATCAGACGCTTGATATTCATCGCGGTCTGGCGACGCAGGTCGCCTTCCACGGTGTGATCGGCGTCGATCGTTTCGCGGATCTGCAGCACCTCGGCGTCGCTCAGGTCCTGAACGCGGCGGGTGTGGTCGATGCCCAGCTTGTCGGCGATTTCCAGTGCCTTGGCGGGGCCAATTCCATGGATATAGGTGAGCGCAATGATAACGCGCTTGTTGGTGGGGATGTTCACCCCGGCGATACGTGCCACTTAATAAGTCTCCTGCTCCACAGGGCGCGGCACCTGCCGCATGCCCCATCTCAACGCTTCAAAACCACAAAGCGCAAAAATCACAGGCCTCGCATATGGGACGATGCAAAGCCTGTTTTTAAGCCGCTCAATGAAAATGAAAGCCGCGCATAGGCGGAGTCGCCCATGCTGTCAAGCGCGGGACAAGACAAAAGCAATAAGGCGCACGACAAAGTGTTTGCGCCTGCTGTCACGCTGGCGTCATACTCGCTGCAGGGCCTGCGCGCAAGCCGGACGCATGGCCCAAGGCGACCAGGGGGCATGGATGACCGACGAGACGATAGCCGCGCGCGAAAGTGCCGCACCCTTCAAGCTTGCGGGCGTGTCGATCGACCCCGGCACCTCGGCGACGATCGCCATCCCGGTGAGCAACACCGCGACCGGGCTTCCCGCCAGCCTCTATGTCCGCGTGCTGCATGGCGCGAAGCCCGGCCCGTGCATCTTCGTTTCCGCCGCGATCCATGGCGACGAGATCATCGGCACTGCGGTGATCCAGCGCGTGCTCGCCAAGCTCGACGCGGAAACCATGGCGGGCACGGTGCTGTTCCTGCCCGTTGTCAACATCTTCGGGTTTCAGCAGCACAGCCGCTATCTGCCCGACCGGCGCGATCTCAACCGCTCCTTCCCCGGCAGCGCCAGGGGATCGCTCGCCGCGCAGCTCGCCAACAAGTTCCTGAAAGAGGTGATCTGCCATTGCTCGCTCGGCATCGATATCCACTCCGCCGCCGTCCATCGCTACAACCTGCCGCAGATCCGCATCGCGCCCGATAACGAGCGGTTGCGCGACCTCGCCATGCTGTTCGGCGCGCATGCGGTGATCGAGAGCCCGCTGCGCCCCGGTTCTTTACGCGACATCGCGCGCGGCGAAGGCGTCGACATGCTGCTGATGGAGGCGGGCGAGGCGCTGCGCTTCGACGAGCTGTCGGTGCGCTGCGGCGTCAACGGCGTGCTCAACGTGATGGCGCATCTGGGCATGATCCAGCCGCACCCGGAGGCGACCAGCATCACCCTCCCCGCCCGCTGCCGCCGCGCCATCTGGGTCCGCGCGCCGCGCGGCGGCCTGTGCCTGCTGCAGCGCACCTCGGGCGACGCGGTGAAGAAAGGCGAGGTCATCGGCCGCGTCACCGGCATATTCGGCGACGACGCCGAAGAATTCCGCGCCCCGATCGACGGCATCATCATCGGCCACGCCGTGCTGCCCGTGGTCAACCAGGGCGACGCGCTGGTGCATATCGCCGAGGTGATGCGGTTTGGGGATGTCGAGCAAAGGGTGGATCAGATTACCGAGGCGCTGCTTAACGACCGGCTGCTGGATGAGGATGAGTTGATTTGAGGGGGGACAGTTGTAAAGCGCGGCACCTGTGATAAAGTACTTTCTAACAAGGACGACCCATGGCCCAAAAATCCGCCATTGAATGGACCGATCTCACCTGGAATCCAGTTGTTGGCTGCTCAATTGCCAGTTCAGGCTGTAAAAATTGCTACGCAATGCGCATGGCGGCGCGGCTGCAATCGATGGGCCATGAGAAATATCTAAACCTTACAACCAGTTCCAAGCGCGGAGCAGTTTGGACAGGTGCTGTTCGCAGCCATGAACCATCTTTGAGCATTCCGTACACTTGGAAAAAGCCCCGCCGAGTATTCGTAAATTCGATGTCTGACCTTTTCCATCCTGATGTCGATGTCGATTTTATTGCTAGAATTTGGCAAGTAATGGAAAGAACGCCGCAGCATCATTATCAGATTTTAACGAAGCGTCCGGAGCGAATGCATCTTATCTTAAGTGTAATTTCACCAAAACCGTTGAAAAATGTTTGGGTTGGAACAAGTGTTGAAGATAGAAATGTAATCGATCGGATTGATTTTTTAAAGAAAACCCCTGCATCTGTGAGATTTATTTCTTTTGAACCACTGATCGGTGACGTTGGATCGGTAGATTTGACAGACATTCACTGGGCAATTGTTGGTGGGGAGAGTGGTCCGCGCGCCAGGCCAATGAATGAAGAATGGGTCGAGGCTATTTTAGACCAATGCTTAGATCATGGGACAGCATTTTTCTTTAAACAGTGGGGTGGCGTCAACAAAAAACGGACTGGCAGGATTCTTAGAGGCCAGACTTTTGACGAGATGCCGGAGTATATTTTCTAACCACATGATTAACGCCCCGCTTGATGAGCGATATTGCTGGCTTGTTATTTGAGAAGCAGTATAGCTCAAAAAAATCTCGTCCATTGACGAGAAGAGGTAGAGGATCAGAGACGAAGGCGAATATTTCGCCAAACCTTTCGCGCGCAAACGACGCAATTTGATTTCCGGATGCAATCCTTGTTGCATTCGCTGGTTCATCGCTTCCAAACAAATTGCCTTGCCTTGGTTGCGCGCGATAGAATCTCTTCTCCCAGTCTGAGCAGCCAAAAATCCGTGTCAAACTAGACCGCTTGTCATCATCAAGCCCGGAGGCCTCGTTTGCCAACTGTTGTATCACAGCCTTCCTCGGAAAAAGGTACCATACGTCAACTCTCTTGGTTTCGGCCAACATTTTTAAAGTATCGAAACTAACACTCATTCCATATGGATCTAAAAACACCACTGCACGCTGCCTCCCTTGCTCTCGGTGACCTTGCCAAGGAGGACTAGTAAATAACTTATACAACTCGTCGTTAGCATCTCCTCCTCGGACAATTAAGTTTCGTTCATATTCAGCAGCTAGCCCTTCAAGGACCTTCACGCGACTAGGACGCTGTTCAGAGAACCAGTAGTAGGAGAATGGCGGCGTAACTCCCAGCGCTCTGCGCGCACTCCCATCAAGTACCTCATCCACTTCTGCGATGGGCGTCGACTCAAATAGCCCACCTGTTAGCACTCGCGCATGACGCTCACCGGTTCCAGCGAAGGCATCAACATACCATGTAACAAAATTCTGATTTTTAAGCGCAATCTGATAAAAATTAAGATATTCTGAGATAGCATCTAGCTTGATCTCAGTCCATGCGTCTCCGAAAGCATGCTTAGGCTTATCTGACATGAACAGGCCTCACTTTCCTAGGAACGACTATTTAATGACGCTCACATTACCTGCTCAACGGATAGTTGCAATTCACAAAGCATCAAGATTGAAGACAATTCCTGCGCGGAATTTATCATTGGCTCAGAAGCCGACAGCCGTGTAAGGAGCCGCATTGACATTTTTCGCCAAATCGGTTATAACTTACCCCGCCGCCGCACCAAATCTGCCCGGTGCGGAGCTGCGGCACAGGCCTTCGCAGTCGTTGAGGGTGGCGGGTCGGGATCAGGTGGCTTTCGCGAGGCGATCTGGAGGAGGCCGAACCGAAGCGGCAGACGGTCAGCGCGCGGGGCTTGACGCTTCCTCCCCCATGCAATGCCGCCGAAAGCGCAAGATGGAAGCATCGGCCCGTGGCGGAGCGGCCGTAAATCTCCGCCGATCCTCGCCGCCGTCCGCAAGGACGCCCGGCCCGCCGCTTGCGCGCATGATCGCTCGCCAGGCAGGCGCGCGCCGCCAAATCCAACAGCACGGGCCGTCACGGCGATGAAGCTTGCGCGACTTTACCGCTTGACGCTCGCGCACCGCACAGGGCAGATTACAGGTCTGGCTTTCGTGAAAGGTGCCTCATGTTGAAGATGCTCAAGCTCGCCGCGCTCGGGATTGCGATGTCATCAACCGCCGCCTTTGCCGCTGCACCCGCCCAGGTGACGCAGATGGTCGCGGCAGGCTGCTGCGCGCTGGGTGCCTGTTGCGGCATGGGCTGCTGCTGATCGCTCTTCCGATAAGCGCCTGACCAGGCTGGCGATCCGCTGGCCGCCGACCCCATTCGGTTTCGCTCCTGTCGCTCGCGCGCTCGCCGGCCAACGGCCGCGCTTCTTTCAGCCTGCATTTCCGGCCGCCTCCCCCGTCATCCCGAGGGAGGACCCTGCCGGACCTGATCAGCGCGCGATCACGTCCATCGGATCGTCGTCGCCTTCGTCGGCAAGCTCGCCGAGTTCGCTTTCCTCATCGTCATCGTTGCGCTCGCCGGCAAAGGCGTCGGTGTCGATCCGGCCGGAGCGCACCATCTGCTCCATGCGGTCGACCAGATCGGGTTCGTCGAGCGGCATGACGCTGACGCCGCTGGCGACCTTCTCGCTGTCCTCGCTGGGATCGTCGGTGCGGTGCAGCGCGTCCTCGGCGATATCGTTCGCCTGGGGCTTGTCGCGCTGCGACTGGTTGATCGTGCCGAAACCGTTGTCGTCGGGGAGTTGGGCCATGGGGAAATTCCTTCGTGCTGGGTCTGCCCAACACTACCCGCGTGGGGGGCGTTGCGTTCCGGTGCGCACCCTCGTTCAAATCCTCCCCGAGCTCGTCTCGGGGAGGGGGACCGCTGACCGAAGGTCAGAGGTGGAGGGGAAGCGGGAGGGCGCCATCGCTCAGCCGGAGCACGCACCCGCTGCCCCTCCACCACCCGCTTCGCGGGCGGTCCCCCTCCCCCAGCAAGCTGTGGGAGGATTTGA
>NZ_LSHM01000071.1:0-66696 GCF_001557175.1 Blastomonas sp. CCH9-A1 | reverse complement strand
ATCGACAAACCCTGTCGCTTTGATAGGGTGTTCGAAAACATGCTTTCGAGGGTTTTGTCCGTCGTCAGAACATTTGGCACAGGTCGCGGCGTAAATTAGCGGAGTGCGGGCCTCGTCTGTTGTTGGGTTTTAGGCGGCGAGCTTACGGTGTTGCAAGCGCCGATGTTCAATGGTCTGTCGCTTGATCCTTTCGCGTTGTTTGATGATGGCTGGTGCCCTGCCGAAGTAGGCGTCTGCGGGCGTCACGTTGTTTAGGCTCTCGTGGTATCGGCGGTGGTTGTAGTGCTCGACGAAGGTCTCGATCTGGGCCTCAAGGTCGCCGGGCAGGAAGTAGTTCTCGAGCAGGATGCGGTTTTTAAGGGTCTGGTGCCAGCGCTCGATCTTGCCCTGGGTCTGGGGGTGCATCGGGGCGCCGCGCACGTGGCTCATCTTGTTGGCCTCGATGTATTCAGCCAGTTCGCCCGCGATGTAGCTGGGACCATTGTCGCTGAGCAGCCGGGGCTTGTGCAACACCGTGGCGCTGTCGCATCCGGATGCGACCAACGCTACATCCAGCGTGTCGGTCACATCCTCGGCCCGCATGTTGGTGCACAACTTCCAGGCGATGATGTAGCGCGAGAAGTCGTCGAGCACGGTGGAGAGATACATCCAGCCCCACCCGATGATCTTGAAGTAGGTAAAATCGGTCTGCCACATCTCGTTCGGCCGGGTCGTCTTGGTATGGAACGCATCAGCCGCTTTCACCACGACGTATGCCGGGCTGGTGATCAGATCGTGGGCCTTGAGCAGGCGGTAAACCGTAGCTTCGGACACAAAGTATTGGCGCTCATCGGTAAATCGCACCGCCAGTTCGCGCGGTGACAGCTCGGACTGCTCCAGCGCCATTTCGACGATCTGGTCCTGCACCTCGGGCGCGATCCGGTTCCACACCCGGCCTGGAGCCGATGGCCGATCCGCCAACGCCTCCGGGCCGCCTGCGAGGTAGCGGTCATACCAGCGGTAGAACGTCCGCCGGGCGATGCCGAGTTGGTCCAGCGTTCGCTTGGCAGGCAGGTGGGACTGCTCGACGATCCTGATGATCTCGAGCTTCTCGGATGCGGGATACCTCATTCTTCGTCGCCCCCATCCGCGATCATGCTTTTTTTGAGCAAACGGTTTTCCAGCGTCAGGTCGGCCACGCATTCCTTCAGGGCGCGGGCTTCGCGGCGCAGATCCTGCACCTCGCCAGTGGTCGCGGCACGGGCGGTATCACCGGCCAACCGGCGCTTACCTGCTTCCATAAACTCCTTCGACCAAGTGTAATACAGGCTCTGGGCGATGCCTTCCTTGCGGCACAGCTCTGCGATGCTGTCCTCACCACGCAGGCCGTCCAGCACGATGCGGATCTTTTCTTCGGCAGAGAAATGGCGCCGGGTTGCTCGGCGGATATCCTTGACCACCCGCTCAGCTGGGGCCTTCTTGGGAGGGGATTTTTTCACGGAGGGTTGGGTCTTCATCTTCGTTCCTTCGTCACTACGACGAAGCCCCAACCCTCCTTAAATCACAACCTCAAATCTGTGCCATTGGTGCTGACGGGGGACAGCCCAGCACATAAAATTTCGCCTCCTCCAGCATTTGCGTGAGCGAAGTGCTGATGCGATTGCGGCGTTGTGAGTTTTCCAGGCGCTTGTCGTCATGAATGCGCTTGGTTGTCTGTGGCAGTGAGCCATCAGATTTGAGGCGCAGGTAGGCCTCTGTTTTGATGTAAGCGGTGATCTCGTCTGACAGCTTCTGATCGTCGCGCAACTTGACGACGACCTGCCCGACGGAGCCATCCACACTCAACTCGATGCACCGCGCGTCGTTGAAGGTGCCAAAGTCTGGCGCCAGAGGGGTCAGAACCGAGAGGATCAAGCTGCCCTCTACCCGGTTGCCAAAGGGCGTCAGGTCGATCAACCGGGTGAGATCGAAATCCTTCCCGTTGGCGGCATGGCGATAACGGCGATCTCGCAATACGTCTTCGAAAATGACGTCGCCAAGCAGGCGGTTGAGGTCCGCTTGGCTGTAGTCCTGATCTTTGATCTCCTTGTTGATATCCCGCTCTTCGTTCGTCAGGAAGAAGTAGAGATCGCCATTGCGGCTGATCAACGTTTCACGCTCGAGCCGAAGCAGGCTCTGCTCAATCTCTGACCTCAGCGCTCGCTTGTCCGCGTCGACCTCGTCCACGAAAAACGTGACCAAATTATCGATATTTGCAGGGACTTCCTCGACATAGCGAATGAGGAACAGCGTCTTCAGAACTCGCGCATCAAAGTCGCTGCGGTCTGCAATGTTCTCTACCCTGCCGATCGCCGTGCGGACGACACCTTCCAGAAAGCTCTCAATTGCGGGGTAAAAGGCGTCCAGCGGGACGAGCGCCCCGATAGGCTTGTCCTTGATGGCCTTCGCAGCAGTCTGGAATGCATCCAGCATTGAGCGCTCACCCTTCGAAAGGTGACCGCCGGTCGCGCCGAATTGACGACTGGCTTCGAAAATCTTCTGGACCAGCAGGAATTGATATGGAGCGAATGGGTAGCATTCGACGAAACCATCCGCATCACCAAAGGAACGCAGCGTGATGCCTGAATCACGAAACGTGATCTGATTGCGTAGGATGTCTCCCTTTTCGCGGAACAAGGCTTTCAAGGCGTCTTGGGCAGCGGGGGCCTTCTCGAGCAGACGTCGCTGAATGACCTCATCCGCGTTTGCTCCCGAAAGTGAAAGGCGCGTCGTGAACCGACCCTGGATCTTCGAGAAGTCCTTGCTGCGATCCTTCTCGAATGCTCCTCCAACGACCGCTTCAATGTCCTCCTGCGAAGTGACCACAACCCAGGCCCGGCCATCGCAGACAGTACCAAGATTTTCCGTTATCGTCTGGAGGTTGAGCATGAGCTGGGACTGGCCGCCGATGAACTGGCCAACCTCGTCGGCAAGAAAGACCAAGCGCTTTGCCCCGCCCGATTGATCAAGGTACTGCCTGACCCACTTGGCGAAGTTCTCGATGGTCAGGGCCAGACCTTTATCGAGGTTGTCAATCCACGCTTGAGGGTCCTCGATCCGTTGGCTGAGAACCTTGCTCAGCGCCGCAGCGACCTCCGAGCCATAGAATTGGTAGGAATCGCGCTCCGCTCTCCAGTCAAGGTTATGGTCGGCGGCCAGCACATCGATAAATGCTTGGAACTTCCCCTTGCCATCCAGAAAACGCTCCATGTGGGCGACTTCCGGGTGATCCCCACAGTATCCGAGGTGCTCGTTGAAAACCTTCAGGAAAACTTGAAGAATGGCATCCCGGCTGTGATTTTGTTCCGCCTTGCTATCAATGTTGAAGAGTATAACCTCGGTCTGGGCGTTTGCCATTCGCCGCAAATCGCCCTGAAAGGCGCTGTCGCCAGCGGCCTTCTCAATGAAGAAGTCGAGGGGCACACGATCAGGTTTGCCGTCTTCCGTAACCGCATCATTGGCCAGCAGGTAGGACAAAATCTTGATGAAATGGGATTTGCCTGATCCGAAAAAACCGGAGACCCAGACGCCCATCCTTGCGGAAACCTCAGCGTCATTCCTGCTGTCAATCCCCTGAAGAAAGGCGTTTACGAACTGACGCAAATGCCGATCCACCTCTTTGGTGATCACGTACTCTTCAAGTTCGTTATAGGCTTTGTCGCGCTGATCGGCCTTGATAACACCATTGATCGGACGATTGATGTCTTTGGTGAAAATACTTTCGATATTCATGAGCATCAATCCACCAATCTAAATGCGCGATAGTACGGCGTTTCTTGCATATCACCGAACAATTGAAGGCTCTGGCCGCTAAATCGCCCAGGAAAGAATAGCACTAGAGGGACGCTACCCAACAGAGGTTGAAGGTTGTTGAGAAGGCTATGTGTCCTAATCAACGGGTATGCCGGGCCCACGCCTGTCAAAAACAGCATGTCGAGCGTCATGCCGCCAAATTTATCCAGCAAGGCAGCCGCCATTTTCCCGGGCTCGAGTGGACCCTTGAGCGCACTGAGCAACGAGCTAACCCCTTTGGCTTTCTCCATTGCCAATGCCTTCGCATAAAGGTCACGCTTCTTCAGTTGCTCAACGGCCAACTCGAACATGTTGACCACGCCAATCTTAAGTCCAGTTTTCCGGGCAAGATCCTCAAGCAGCCATTCGATGTGATTGTTGACTTGCTGCTCCGACACGCTGGGATAATCGAACGCGTAGAAAGGCACATCATTACCGAGGCCGCGACCGTGCAGAAATTCCTCGGACGTGATCCTATCTCGAATACGATCGAGCCGAGCCTGTAAGTTTGTCATATGAAAGCCTGCATAGCGCGAACGACTTCGTCGCATTTATGCTCGTGAAGATAACTCATTATTTCAGGCTGGTAATGAACCCGCTGGAGCAATGGTTTAGAACCATCGGAAAGCATTCCAACCTCCGTCAGAATCTGAAAAACACTGTCGCCCAATTTGTCAGTGGTAGATTGTGTCCAGATCGGCATTTCAGGATCACGCTCTCGGCACGAAGCTACAAACGTGCGCCAATGGCGACGGGTCAATTCCAGGTTGCCAGTGCGAAATTGGTCGCAAACAAAGAGCAGCAAAAAATCCTTCAGCAACTGGCTGTGCGAGATTGCTGCCGCAAACACGGATTGGGTGGCCAAGGGTTTCGAACCATCTCGAACCAACCGCCAATGGTCAGGCGTCATTGTTTTGAGGCGTGTTCGAATAAGGCTGGCCTGGCGCTTTGCTGTCCCCAGAGATGTTTTCTGCAGCACATTCTCGACTTCGATCGCTTGCTTCCATTTTTCCGCTGAAACAGATTCGAGCAGCAACCCGGCGATAACTCTTGATTCGTAGAGCTTTAGGGAGCCTCCTGCGATGTCTGCTTTGTAGCGCAAAATGATATCCCATTAGAATCTCAGCCCAACGTTCATCTAGCAGATTCGTAGCGAATCTGAACAGCCAATGTGCGGAGGTGACGATACTAGTCATCCCACATTCCCCAAGTAAATCGCTGATTTTGCTGTCAGGATCTCAATATTTCCGATATAAATCATGGTGTTGATGGCCGTGAGGGGCGCGTTTGATGGATCACCCAGAGGGTGCGGGTTCGAAGCGGGCAGATCGGGTCGAGTTCGACCGCCGGGTGCATGTGGAGTTCCGAGGTGCGCAGCTCAGTTCCGACGGCGGCCTGCTGGTGATGCGCGAGCTGGATGACGCGCTCGGGCTGTCCGATCTGGCGGCAAAAGCATTGCGCGACACCCGGCGCGGCAAGAACACGGTCCACCGGCTTGACGGGTTGTTCCGGCAATCGGTGTTCGGGCGACTGGCCGGATACGAGGATGTGAACGACGCCGACCGCCTGGCCCTCGATCCGGTGATGCGCCAGGTCGTGGGTGGAAGGGCTGTCGATGCGCAAGCGGCCTCGGCCTCGCAGATGGGACGGTTCGAGACCGAGACACTGGCACAGCCCGAGAACCGTGCCGCGCTGGCCGACCTGAATGGCCAATGGATCGACCGGTTCCATGACCGTAACGGGCTGAAGTACATCGTTCTGGACATGGACAGTTCGGTCAGCCCCACCCATGGCGATCAGGAGGGCGCGGCCTGGAACGGGCATTTCGACTGCACCTGCTATCACCCGAACTTTTTGTTCAACCAGTTCGGCATGCTGGAGCGCTGCGCCTTGCGCCATGGCAACGTCCACAGCGCCGATGGCTGGCGGGACGTTCTCGACCCCGTCATCGCCCGCTACGCGGAGCGCGACCTTTGCGGCCGGTTCTTCCGGGCTGACGCCGCCTACGCGATCCCCGCGATCTATGAGCGGCTGGAAGAAGCCCGATTCTTCTACGCCATCCGGCTGCCTGCGAACAACGTCCTGCGCGAGAAGATCGCGCATCGGCTGACGCGCCCTGTCGGGCGACCTTCGCTGACCAAGGTCAAGCGCTTCTACGAAGACTTCGAGTATCAGGCGGCATCCTGGGACAAGGAACGCCGGGTGATCGCCAAGATCGAATGGCATCCGGGCGAACTGTTCCCGCGTGTCGGCTTCATCGTCACCAACCTGCCGATGGAGCCCGACTGGGTGGTGCGGTTCTATAACCAGCGCGGCACCGCCGAGCAGCACATCAAGGAAGGTAAATATGCCTTCCACTGGACGCGGCTGTCATGCCGGAAGTTCCGCGACAATGAGGTGCGACTGCAACTGCATGCGCTGGCCTACAACCTGGCCATCTTCTTGCGCTGCATCGAGTTGCCCGAGACGATGGCCGACTGGTCGTTGACCAGCCTGCAACTGAAGCTGATCAAGATCGGGGCACGTGTCGTCCGCCATGCCCGCGCCATCACCTTCCAGCTGGCCGAGGTGGCCGTCACCGGTCCGATGGTCCGCGCCATCCTCGCCGCCATCCGCCGATTGCGAGCGCCTCCGCTATGCGCATGACCGCCATCCACGCCCAAACTGAACGAAAACGGCAGGATGGGTCTGTCCGCTGCGCTGAAAAACACCGCCACCAGGGCACAACACGGCGGCTTCGCGGGCCGATCTGCCCTGTCTCAGCGCCTTGCGCGCCCGACGACGCCGCTCGGGACGGAAAATGATTGTCCTGCGGTCGGATTCAGGCGAAGCTCACGTCAGACGGCATGCCACTTGGGGAATATATGTTGCGATATCCGGAGACGATGGGAAAGCGACACGAAGCGATTGTCGAAGAGGTTTTGCAATCCTCGTCCAGTGCCGCGCATTCGCTTGTCGCGGCGAGTTGGTGTCGTTCCAGCCTCAAGCACGGCCTCGACGCCGGGGCCAATCGCACGCTGGAGCTCGTCTCCGGTAGCGACCTTACTCAACGGAGACAGCGCCACGAGTTGATGCTGGATGTCGCGCGGCCTCTTCTCGACCAGCTGTTCCAGACCGTTTCCGCGACCGGCTGTGCCGTCATGCTGTCCGATAATGACGGTGTCGTTCTAGAAGCGCGCAGCCTAGCAGGTGATCGCGAACTCTTCGACCGGGTCGGTCTGACCCCTGGCGGGGTTTGGAGCGAAAGCCGCGAAGGCACCAACGGTATCGGCACTTGCCTGATTGAGGGGCGGCCCGTCACGATCCACCGCGACGAGCATTTCGCCACCCGCAATATCGGCATAAGCTGCATGGACGCACCGGTTCGCGATGCGACCGGCCGACTTGTCGGTGCGCTCGACATCTCGAACTGTCGCGACGATCACAGCGCTGCAATGGGCATATTGGTACAGAAGATCGTGCAGGATGCGGCGCGCCGGATCGAGAGCGGCGTGTTCCGCAAGCATTTCGCCGCACACCGGATCATCGACGCCAATTTGCCCGGCGGCGATGCGGCCCTTCTGGCAGTCGATCGCGACGATCTCGTAGTTGGCGCGACCTTTGCGGCGCGACATCGCTTCGGGCTTACGGATGCCTGTCTCGAAGCACGCCGGACGGCTTCGGACATTCTCGGGCGCGACGAAAGCATTTCCTTCCACGACTCGGAAAGAGCCGTGCTGCGGCAGGCGCTGGCGCAGGCTAGCGGGAATGCGACGAAGGCGGCGAAATTGCTCGGTATTGGTCGGGCCACGCTTTATCGCCGAATGGATAAGGCGGGCCTGTTGCGCGATTGATTTGAAAAGCACGGCCCGACTGTCTCAATAGTGAGACAGTCTCACCTCCTCACCAATGGCGCCCTCTGTTAATCCATTAGGTTTGACGGAACCATCATCCTCGCGACCGGGAGGGCCCGGCGATTTCGAGAGGATGATATCATGGACATGCAGACCAATCCCGCCACATCAATGGCGGCACCGTTCGCGGAGCGTTACGACAATTTCATCGGCGGGAAGTGGGTGGCCCCGAAAGACGGGCGCTATTTCGACAACATTTCATCGGTGACCGGCAAACCGGTCGGCAAGATCGCGCGTAGTCAGGCGGCCGACGTCGAGGCGGCGCTCGATGCCGCGCACGCCGCAAAGCAATCCTGGGGCCGCACCAGCGCGGGCGAGCGCGCCCAGATCCTCAATCGCATCGCTGACCGAATGGAGGAGAACCTCGAAAAGCTGGCGATCGCGGAGACATGGGATAACGGGAAGCCGCTGCGCGAGGCGATGGCGGCCGATATTCCGCTGGCCATCGATCACTTCCGCTATTTCGCGGGTTGCATCCGTTCGCAGGAGGGCAGCATTTCCGAGATCGATCACGATACGGTTGCCTACCATTTCCACGAACCGCTTGGCGTGGTCGGTCAGATCATCCCTTGGAACTTCCCGATCCTCATGGCGGCATGGAAACTGGCGCCAGCGCTCGCGGCCGGAAACTGCGTGGTGCTGAAACCGGCCGAACAGACCCCGGCTTCGATCCTCGTATGGATGGAGCTGGTCGCAGACTTGCTTCCCGCCGGCGTCCTCAACATTGTCAGTGGGTTCGGCCTTGAGGCAGGCAAGCCGCTTGCCAGCAGCAACCGGATCGCCAAGATCGCCTTTACCGGAGAGACGACGACCGGTCGCCTGATCATGCAGTATGCGAGCGAGAACCTCATTCCCGTGACGTTGGAGCTCGGCGGCAAAAGCCCGAATATCTTCTTCTCCGACGTGTGCCGCGAGGATGACGATTATTTCGACAAGGCCATCGAAGGCTTCGTCATGTTCGCGCTTAATCAGGGCGAGGTCTGCACCTGTCCCAGCCGCGCGCTGATCCACGAGAGCATCTACGACCGGTTCATGGAAAAGGCGATCGCGCGCACCGAAGCGATCGTCGCAGGCAATCCGCTTGATATGGCGACGATGATCGGGGCGCAGGCATCGTCCGAGCAGCAGGAAAAGATCCTCTCCTATATCGACATCGGCAAACAGGAAGGCGCCGAATTGCTGACCGGCGGTAAGGCCGCTCGGTTCGAAGGTGAGATCGCCGACGGCTATTACGTCGAGCCGACGATCTTCAAGGGCAATAACCGGATGCGCATCTTCCAGGAGGAAATCTTCGGCCCGGTCGTCTCCGTCACCACCTTCAAGGACGACGAGGAAGCGCTCCAGATCGCCAACGATACCCTGTATGGCCTTGGTGCCGGCGTGTGGAGCCGCGATGCGAACACCTGCTACCGGTTCGGCCGCGCGATCGAAGCCGGTCGCGTGTGGACGAATTGCTATCACGCCTACCCTGCCCACGCGGCCTTCGGGGGATACAAGCAGTCCGGCATCGGGCGCGAAAACCACCGCATGATGCTCGACCACTATCAGCAGACCAAGAACATGCTGGTCAGCTACAGCCCGAAGAAGCTCGGCTTCTTCTGAGGCGAACAGCCCGGGCACGGCGACGCGGAGTTTCGCCCGCCGCCCGGCCTTCGAACGATAAAACTACAGGAGAGATGTCATGAGCAAGACCATGAAAGCCGCCGTCGTGCGCGCCTTTGGCGAGCCACTGCGGATCGAGGAAGTTCCGGTTCCCGAGGTCCAGCCCGGCATGATCCAGGTTGCCATTCAGGCCTCCGGTGTGTGTCACACCGACCTCCACGCCGCAGAAGGCGACTGGCCGGTAAAGCCCGAGCCGCCCTTTATCCCGGGCCACGAAGGCGTGGGCTTTGTCTCCGCTGTGGGCAAGGGCGTGACCCACGTGAAGGAAGGCGACCGGGTCGGCGTGCCTTGGCTCTACACCGCTTGCGGTCACTGCACGCACTGCCTCGGTGGATGGGAGACGCTGTGCGAAAGCCAGTTGAACACCGGCTATTCGGTCAATGGCGGGTTCGCCGACTACGTGCTGGCCGACCCCAATTATGTCGGCCACCTGCCGGACAATGTCGGCTTCAACGAAATCGCGCCGGTGTTGTGCGCGGGCGTGACGGTCTACAAGGGCCTGAAGATGACCGATACCCGGCCCGGCGATGCGGTCGTCATCTCCTGCATCGGCGGTCTCGGCCATATGGCGGTACAATATGCGGTGGCCATGGGGATGAAGGTGGTCGCCGTCGACGTCGACGACGCCAAACTCGACCTCGCCCGCAGGCTCGGTGCGGTGGAGACGGTCAACGCACGGACGGACAATGATCCCGCCACGACGGTAAGGCGATTGACCAGCGGAGGCGCGCGCGGCGCGCTGGTGACCGCGGTGAGCGAAAAGGCCTTTGAACAGGCGGTCGGCATGATCGGGCGCGGCGGCACCGTCGCGCTTAACGGCCTGCCGCCGGGTGATTTCCCGCTCAACATCTTCGGCATGGTACTGAACGGTATTACCATACGCGGCTCCATCGTCGGCACCAGGCTGGACCTGCAGGAATCGCTCGAATTCGCTGGCGACGGCAAGGTGAAGGCGACGATCTCGACTGCCGGTCTCGAAGACATCAACTCGGTGTTCGACCGTATGCGGCAGGGCCAGATCGAAGGGCGGGTCGTCCTCGACCTGACCGTATAATGGCGAACGGTGACGAGCAGGACGAGGGAAAAATGGGGCGGGCCGCTTTGGTTCGCCGTGTGATTGCCACCGAGGCGGGAGCGGCGCTGCTGGCCGAAATCGTCGACCGTCACGGCCCGGTGCTGGTCCACCAGTCGGGCGGTTGCTGCGACGGATCGAGCCCGATGATCTATCCGCGCGCCGAATTCCGCATCGGCGAGCGCGACGTGCTGATCGGCAAGGTCGGCGATATCCCGGTCTATATCGGCAGCGCGCAATTCGCGGCTTGGAAACACACCCAATTGATCCTCGATGCGGTCGATGGACGGGGCGGGATGTTCAGCCTCGATAACGGGACCGAGCGCCGTCTCCTCGTTCGCAGCAGGGCCTTCGACGACAAGGAACTCGGCATGATCGACAAAGCCGATACTCTACGCCAGATGCATCATGACATCGCCCGCGACCCGGACGCATTCTGGCTAAATCAGGCACGCCGCCTCGACTGGGAGAGCTTCCCGACCCGCGCGAACGAAAGCAGCTTCGACAAAGCCGACTTCGGCATTCGCTGGTTTGCCGACGGCGAACTGAATGTTTCGGTCAACTGCCTCGATCGCCATCTGGATGCCCGTGGCGACAACGCCGCCATCGTTTTCGAAGGGGACGAGCCGGGCGAGGGGCGAACCCTCACTTACCGCGAACTGCATACGGAAGTCTGTCGTTTCGCCAATGTGTTGAAGGGCCGCGGAGTCGCCAAGGGAGATCGGGTAATCCTGTACATGCCGATGGTACCCGAAGCCGCGATCGCCATGCTTGCCTGCACACGAATCGGCGCGGTACATTCGGTGGTGTTCGGTGGCTTTTCACCCGATAGTCTGTCTGATCGTATTTCCGATTGCGGCGCCAAGCTCGTTATCACCGCCAATGAAGGCAGGCGCGGCGGCAGGTCGGTTCCCCTAAAGGCCAATGTCGACGCGGCCTGTGCAAAGGCGGGCGGGGTCGAAACGGTTATCGTCGTACAGCGGACGACGACCGAGGTCGATCTCAAGGAGGGCCGCGATTGGTGGTGGCACGACTTGAGCAAAGGGGTCGATGCCGATTGTCCGCCCGAGCCAATGAATGCGGAAGATCCGCTGTTCATTCTCTACACCAGCGGATCGACCGGCAAGCCCAAGGGCGTGCTGCACAGCACCGGCGGTTATCTGTTGTGGGTCACGCTCACCACCGATCTGCTGTTCGGCCTGAAGCAGGACGACCTGTTATGGTGCACCGCCGATGTCGGCTGGATCACTGGTCACTCCTATGTCGTCTACGGCCCGCTTTCCAACGGTGTGGCGACGGTGATGTTCGACGGCGTCCCGACCTATCCCGATGCCGGGCGGTTCTGGGAAACCAGCGAGCGGCTGGGCGTCACCGTGTTCTACACCGCGCCCACGGCCATCCGCGCACTGATGCGCGAAGGTGATGCGCCGGTGACGCGGCATGACCTTTCGAAGCTGCGCCTGCTTGGAACGGTGGGAGAGCCGATCAATCCCGAGGCGTGGCAATGGTATCATCGCGTGGTCGGTGGCGGGCGGTGCGAGATCGTCGATACGTGGTGGCAGACCGAGACCGGTGGCGCGCTGATCGCGCCGGTTCCGGGTGCGATGGAAACGAAGCCCGGCTCAGCCACCAGGCCGCTGCCGGGCGTATTCCCCGAACTGGTCGACGCAGAAGGCAAGGTGCTGGACGGCACGACCGAGGGCAATCTCGTCATCACACAGAGCTGGCCGGGCCAGATGCGCACCGTCTGGGGCGATCACGATCGCTTCTTCCAGACCTATTTCAGCACCTATCCCGGCAAATATTTCACCGGCGACGGCGCGCAGCGCGACGAGGATGGGTATTTCTGGATCACCGGCCGGGTGGACGACGTGATCAACGTCTCCGGCCACCGCATGGGCACCGCCGAGGTGGAAAGCGCGCTGGTGGCGCACCCCAGGGTGGCCGAGGCGGCGGTCGTCGGGATGCCGCACGATATCAAGGGCCAGGGCATTTACGCGTTCGTCACGCTCAATGCCGGCGAGGAAGGCGACGCGGCGCTGCGCGACGAGCTGAGGGCATGGGTGCGCAAGGAGATCGGACCGATCGCCACGCCCGATGCGATCCAGTTCGCCCCCGGCCTGCCCAAGACCCGCTCGGGCAAGATCATGCGCCGCATCCTGCGCAAGATCGCCGAGGGGAAACCCGGCGAAGTGGGCGACACCTCGACGCTGGCCGAACCGGCGGTGGTCGAGAATCTGGTGGCCAAGCGCATTGAACCGTAAGTTTCTTGAATTGCTACGGCCGCTAAGCACGCATTTTGGCTGAAACCGGACTGACCGCTTCCGTTGAGAGTTTCGGACGCCGACAGGCGTCGGAAAGTCTTCGATGCCCGAACCGGGGTGGTCATGAGCCGAGCTATGGGGATTCCACTGGACGCGGCTGTCATGCCGGAAGTTCCGCGACAATGAGGTGCGACTGCAACTGCATGCGCTGGCCTACAACCTGGCCATCTTCTTGCGCTGCATCGAGTTGCCCGAGACGATGGCCGACTGGTCGTTGACCAGCCTGCAACTGAAGCTGATCAAGATCGGGGCACGTGTCGTCCGCCATGCCCGCGCCATCACCTTCCAGCTGGCCGAGGTGGCCGTCACCGGTCCGATGGTCCGCGCCATCCTCGCCGCCATCCGCCGATTGCGAGCGCCTCCGCTATGCGCATGACCGCCATCCACGCCCAAACTGAACGAAAACGGCAGGATGGGTCTGTCCGCTGCGCTGAAAAACACCGCCACCAGGGCACAACACGGCGGCTTCGCGGGCCGATCTGCCCTGTCTCAGCGCCTTGCGCGCCCGACGACGCCGCTCGGGACGGAAAATGATTGTCCTGCGGTCGGATTCAGGCGAAGCTCACGTCAGACGGCATGCCACTTGGGGAATGTATGGTCATAAGATTTGCGGCGGTCCGCCTCGCAGAGGAGCGCCATACCGACTCAAGGGTTTTGATGCTGAGCGCGACCCAACGCAGCGCAGTCTAACGCTTTCACGCGACAGGCTTGCCTCGACGCCAATGCAACCGGCAATGCGCCCAATCGAACAACCGGCAAACCCTTGATAGTTAGTGATACAGTCTTGACATACGGTCCACAGCAATGCGACCGATCACAGGGTCGAAACGAGCACCGAATGGCAAACTACGACGACGCTCTGAAAGTAATGGACGCGGTCGCAAAGTACCGTGAGGACGAGAGCTTGCCTAACGACCCGCACGAAATCGACCGCCTGTGCGAACGCTTGTTCTCGAACGATGGATTTGACGAAATCGCCATCGCATGGAAGCGTATTTCGAAATACGAGCGTGAGGTACACGGAGGCGATTGGCCAAAGGCCGATTGATGAGAATTGCCGTCATGCTACTATTGCCGCATGGCGAAACGGATTGAGCTCTACCAGGAAGCTGCCAAGCGGATGGCGATCAGCCCTGACGCGTGCATGGAGCAAATTCGGCGCTGCAGCATCAGTTCCAAGTTCGGATATGAGGGCACTGACCCAGCTTCGCTTGCCGCGATCGTGGGAATGGACGCAGACTGGGGTGCCGCCGCATTTGCGGAACTGCGGAGCACCGGTTTCATTAAGACGGACTGGGCCCGTTTCAAATGGTACCAGCCCAGCGGCAAGCAACTCGATGATAAGATAGCCGAACTAGCGGCAATCGAAGCCGCGGCAATCATCAGGCTGTCGTCCATGGACTGCGCGCCGGCACTACCTGTTATCCGCGCCTTGGCTGAGAACTTCCTCGAAGAAGCGGATGGCGGGGACACGATTGGGACGAGCCTTGCTCATAACAGGATGATGCTGGCGATCGTCAGCGCCACCGGCGAGCTTCGCCTCATGGAAGATTACGTCAAACACGCCAGTTTGGCGGTCGCCTATGCAGTTGCGGCTCGACTTGAGGCTGCCGACCTCGAGGGCATGAAACGTTCAGCTAATGTCATTGTGGACCTCATCGGGACGCCCGAACCGCGGGACTGTGCAGCCGAAGCTGTCGCCATGCGGCTCCACCCGAGAGAGCCCGTGATCGCGTAGGAGGCCTCACTCAGCAAAGCGGCAGGGCTACCTGACCGACCTCTTCCAAAGGCTCTATAATCGGCGTGAATGTGCGGGAGCTGCCCGCATAGGTTGGATACCCGGCTATGTTGTCCTCGATCGTCTGAAACCCATCCTGGCGGTCGTTGACCGGATAGATGCCCTCGCCCATCTTTTCGATGAGCGTCTGGAGCGAAGGGGCGATGCCATCGAAGAAGATCCGGCTAGCTGCGCGAACGCCCGCAAGGTCGCCTGACCTGGCAGATCCAAGAAACTGGTCGCTCGCCTCCACTAGAAATCCTGTGCGGACAGCATAAGAATCTGCCATCCAAAGGAGGCGGAAAAACGCCTGGGGGATGAATTGCGAGACAAGGTTGGCAAGGGTGCTTTCCTTGCCACCCAGGACGATATGCGTCAGCCCCATGGCACCAAGAAAAAAATCCTCGTGTTTCACAGGGACGTTTCGAATGCGTTCGTCGATGAATGCCGCAAGCGGGCCAAGAGTTCCACCCCCGGACTGCGCCAACCGTACTGCTCCGATCTCGACGATTGCGCCCAACGAAAGGCGCCATTCCTCAACTTGGCTCTGCGAGAATGTTGAGATGACATAGGACGTGCCCGAGCGGGTAAGATACATGAGCGTGGCCCCCAGAAACCAGTTGAACCAGGCACGCCAGTTGAGGCTGAACGCCACCACTAGCAGCGTGTAAATCAAGCCCATGACCATCACGACGCGCAGCAGCGAGCGAAAGCCCCCTCCCCCTGTCCAAGCGGATACCGCGTTGAAGACATTGACGATGTATTCGCCCCCGCCGATCGTGAATATCTCCATCATGGCACGCGGTCCCTACTGGATGCCCTGGCGCGAAAGCGACGTGCTGAATGACAGCGCGGCCGACATCTGCGGCGACAGATTGTTCCTGAGCGTGCCCTCGAGGAACACCGCGCGCTGAACGACATGCTGGGTCCGGTCGAGGCGCAGCTTCATGCCTTGCGAGTATGTGTCGAGCACCTGTCGGACCGAATTGATCTGATCGCGCCACTGCGAAAGAGCTTCCTCATTGGCATTCTGGAAGGTCCCTACCCCGCGCGAGGCATAGCCATAATATTGCTGCGCAAGCGCATCGAGCAGATCCATCGCCACGATTTCGGCGAGGTCATTCATGTCGTTGCTGGTCATGCCCCCGAGGGTTGCGGCAGCGTTGACCGTCATGATCTTGTAGAGTGGAATGGTGGTCGCCCCGAGCAAGCCGATTTCGTCACTGGTGAGCGCGGCATTGCTGCGAACCTTCGCGTTCATGCTCTCGATCATCGCCCGGACCCTGGGTTTCAACGCCTGTGACGCCGAAATCGACATGGCCTGCGTGGTCGGGTTGAGGCACTTGTCGTTGGTATCGCAATTCAGCATCGTGACCGAGCTGGTACCGTCCAGAAGCGCGGTCAGAAGGGCGCGGTCGCCCTGCCCCACGAACTGGAACCCGCGTTTGCCACTGGCATCGCCATCCTGGTAGAAGATCACCGTTCCGACGAAGGTCATGAGGTACTCACGAAACTCGGTCGAGAAACTGGGGTAGCTTTGCTTGAGCATCTCCCACGTGAAGTTGTAACTCTGTGCAGGAATGTCGGGATCGCTGTTGGCCGCGATCGTCGAGGCACGCTGCCCCCCTGTCCCGCATTCATGGCGGCTCTTGGCCCAATCGGAGAACAACCCCTGGCTGTTGCCGACCGACTTGCAAATCTCCGAGGACATCCGATCGGACTTGCCCCACAAGCCGCCGACGAGGTTCTGCGCCACTTCGCAGCTGTTCATGTTGAATTGGTTCATCTGCTGAACCTTCTGTGCCATTTCCTCGATGGTCGAGGCGATCTGCGGGCTGATTGACTTGATTGCGAGCTGGAAGGCAAAGCCCAGCGCGTTGTTGGCAGTCGCTTTCAGCAT
The DNA here is from genome assembly GCF_001557175.1 of Blastomonas sp. CCH9-A1. Classification (NCBI taxonomy): domain Bacteria; kingdom Pseudomonadati; phylum Pseudomonadota; class Alphaproteobacteria; order Sphingomonadales; family Blastomonadaceae; genus Blastomonas; species Blastomonas sp. CCH9-A1. The sequence continues at coordinate 50,258 of NZ_LSHM01000071.1, read as the reverse complement.
GGCCACTATTTCGTCGGTGTTGATGAAGGAGAAGCTGCCGGAGAAGACGTCGATGCCCCCGCATCCAGCTTTGACCCCCGGCAGCTGCAGATTGACCGGGTTCACGTTCTTTTGCGGAAAACGGGTCCAGATGTTGCCACCCGAGTAATAGCCTGCCGACTGGCCCTGATAGGCGACGGGGCCGGTGGCATTGGCGGCAGCGCCCATGTCGTCAAAGAAGCTATTGAGCTCCGACCCGACATTGGCACTGACCGGGGCTGCCGCAAAACTCGCAGCGGCAAGCACGGCAAGGGCCGTCCCCGAAGAGCGGAAGAGGCGGGCGGCAAAGCCGCGCTTGGTCTGGCGTGCCATCAGTAGTCACTCCCGGGCTCAATCTGGGTGAGGTAGAAAATGCGCTGCATCACATCGTCGGCCGCCATCACGCCGTAGCCGATCGGAATCGGCTTGCGTGTCTGGGTGTCGAAAAGGACCAGCGCCGGCACAGCTCCGCCCTGCAGACCCATGCGCTGGTACTGGCCGCTATCGACGACATAATTGGGGAACGCTTCGTTGGGTCCGCCATCCATCGAGACCGCGAGAACCTCGAGCCCATAGGTGTCGGACAGCGCCCGCATTACCGGCGAAAAGGTTCGGCAAGCCGAGCAGGATGAGGAGTAGAAATAGAAGACCCCGTAGCGCTCGGTAGCGGCTGTCGAACCCGTCCTTGTGCGGTGTGCCTGCAAAAATGCAGCCTTCCGGCACAACCCCGAGCGGGCCAGCGGCAAGACGATCGCCGCGCTTCGTCATCGGTTTGATGGTCGCCACACGCTTGCCGTTGACGTGCACATCATTCCCGATGCGCGTCACCATGTCGCCCGGCAGACCAAGAGCGATCTTGGTGAAAGCCGCCGGCTTCGCCCCAAAATACTTGACCGTAATGGGATCATGACCGGGATGGAAAACCACATAGTCCCCGCGCACCGGAAAACGCCTGGCCTCGACCACGAACGCCCAGTTCGGGAGCGAGTCCGTCACGTTGATCATCAACGCGTGGTTCTCGCTCCACTTCGAAGCTGCGCTGAGGGCACCTGCAACGAGACAGACAGCAGCGATCGCCACAAGCCTGCCACCGGTCGAAAGGCGTCTGGTCGCACCTGTCTTCACAGGGGGCTCACTGTCCGACAAAAGCCGAGCAAACCCCTTGCGTTGAGCCGAACGAGGGAGCGGATCAGGGTTTGCCATCGCGCTGACGCCCCTGATTGGCAGCCATGAAGGCCTGCATCTCTTGTTCAACGCGGGCCGCCTGACCCTGGGGAGCGGCGCCAAGCGCTTGGGCGGGTTGGGGACGCGGAACCTTTGCGTAAACGGCAGTCTTCACGCTCTGCGTGACGTCGGGAACCTCGCCGCCCACGATCGCCTCATGAACGAGCACGACTTTCCCGGACTTCGACAGGCCAGATACAGTCTCATCAAGCGCTGCCATGAAGACAGCGGTCTGCCGCGCAGCAGTCTGCTCGTCGGCATTCGAGCGTGCCTGTGCCTGGAGATAATCCCCGATGATGCCCTGCAGCTGAAGCTGGACGAATTCCTGCTGCCCTGCCCCCTGTGCGGCAACACTCTTGGTCACCCAGGCCCCCCAGACAAAGGTCGCCGCAGCGCCCGCGAACAGGAGGATTTCACGAGCCGACAGCGCGGCAAAGCGACTGCGACGTCTGACCTGTGAGGCCTTTGCCGAAGCGGGTGGCTGCGCTGGCAGCTCAACTACCTCAAGGGCGCGCCAGTCATCCTGGCAATCAGCGTGTACTATGCTTGGCACGTCGGTTTCTCAGTGTTCTGGGACGTCTGATCGTCCATCGAATGAGGCAAGCATTACCCTGCGAAACGGATTGGGCGCGGGAAGTGCTGCCGAAGTCAGCGACACGCCGCCGGTCGAATTCGGAATGCCAATTGAGCCCATGATCGTACGCACATAGTTGCGGGTCTCACGAAACGGCGGGATACCGCCAAATTGGTCCACGCGTCCCGGGCCTGCATTATAGGCAGCCAGTGCAAGCTCCCATGTCCCGAAGCGATCCAACTGCTCGCGCAGATACCGCGCGCCGCCGACAAGGTTTTGCCGCACATCCCAAGGGTCGGTGACACGCAGATATTGGGCCGTACCGGGCATAAGCTGAGCCATGCCCATCGCACCGGCACTGCTTCGGGCGAAGGGACGATATCTGCTTTCCTGCGCCAGCAAGGCGTCAAATAGAACAACGGGCACGCCGGCATCGCAAGCGACGTCGACGATCAGGTTGAAATAGGCGGTCCGGCGAGCCTGAGCATCGCCGCTGATACCATATCGCGGGAAGAAGCTGCGGGACTGGCAGAGTGGGTCATCCTGCGAAGGGCGGAATGGTGAAGAAGCAGGGCTCATGAATGATGCACCTGCCCGCATCCACGAAGGAACAGCGGGACGCGCGGCATAGGGATTGATCGTGAAGCTGTGAGGGACCAACTCAAAGTCGCCGTGCAACTCTGGTGAAAACGCATCCACTGGAGCCGGAGGCACTTCCACTGATTGCTCGAGATCGACCGCCCCGCGCAACTGTGGGCGGAGCACAGCAAAATCCGGTTTTGCCTCTGGCACAAACACGTCGAGCATGGCTTCGCGCGCCGATGATGGCGTCGGCGTCAAAGCGACCAGCAAAAATAGAAGATTTTTCATGACCACACCTTTCGGCGTGGTTCGGATATCGCCCCACTTTTCTAAATGAACAGGCGGCGCATGGCAATCGCCCAGAATCTGGCATCGCACAGACGAAAGCGGCGTTGGCCATCGCGAGCCGTGCCGGAGAAGGTCGGGTCGATCCAGAGGGGAAAGATGGTGAGGCTGAGCTGAGAGGAGCGAGTTTATGCTAGTTGCGCTCAAACCCACCCAGGAGACCATCGACATCGTTGCTGCGCTGAAGGGCCGTTGGCACGGTTCCTACGCGATGTGCATCTGCCCTGCGCATGCAGACCGAACGCCGTCACTTTCAGTCCGGCAGGGCGAGCGGGGTATTCTGGTCCACTGTTTTGCGGGATGCCGCAGCGAGGATGTCCTGCGCGAAATCGGTCGGACCAAACCGATCCTGAATTCCTCTGCCCCAAGCTATCAGCCAGAACGAACTGCGCCAAACGTCAGAAGGATATGGGATCAGGCCACGGAGATCCGCGGAACGCTCGGTGAAGTCTACCTTCGGTCGCGGCGGCTGCCAATCGACCTCCCCGACTTACGCTTCCATCCGCGGTGCCCATTCGGCCGCAAGCCTAAGACCACCTTCCGGCCCGCGATACTGGTCGGTGTCAGAACCGGGCACCGGATGACGGCCATCCAGCGGATCAGGCTGACCAACGACGGAACATGGCATGATGGCAAATTCATGCTCGGAAAGCCTGAACGGGGCGCGTGGGCACCGCAGTTCGAGGGCGACGTGCTCGCCATTGCTGAGGGCATGGAGGATGCGGCGAGCTATACTCAGATCAAAGGAGTCCCTTGCTGGGCAGCACTCGGGAATAAGCGTCTCGCGCTAATCAACGTTCCGGACCAAGTTGGCACCCTTTACATCGCCGCGGACAACGATGGTCCAGGCCGATACGCTGCAATGGCGGCAGTTGGATCACATAACATACCAGAAAGGCAGCTCTTGCGTGATCCGCCGCCAAGGCCTTTCCACGATTGGGCAGAAGCTCAGAGCCATATCCGTTAAATGAACATCAGGCTGAGTGTCGGCGATGAAGATCGGGCGCGAGGCACCGACAAACGCTGTAAGCTGTTGAACGAGCCATTCGGAAACATACCGCAAACTTGCCGGTCGAATTTCAGCATCGATATGCAGTTCCGACTTCCGCCGTCGAAGTTCATAGGCCACACCATCATAGAAAACGGATCGGTCCATTGAGGAACCCGTTTCAAGCAGTGCAGCGAAACTACGCAGACCGATTACTTGCATCTTTCCCACTACAAAGCTTGCGGGATTATCAATCGCGTCAATTCGATTTATGGCGAACCATTTGCCCATGAAATCTCGGATTTTCGGTGATGGGGCCAAAGGAAAACGCTATCACTTCAAGACACAGCTTGGTTTTATCCTGTATGTCAATTATACTGCCGCTGACTTCGGTTAAAATCCGTTGTCAACAGATCGCGCCGGTGCCCGAGAGGGTTTAATTCGGGAACACGGTGAGGAGCGGCTTTTGCTGATCCGAGTCCGAGGCTGTCCCTGCAACTGTAAGCGGCGAGCGCGATGCACATCGCTTCCACCTTCGGGCGGGAGCAGCCACTGGGCCGGACGCTAAGTCATGCGGGGCCTGGGAAGGCCGTGCATCAAGCTGTGACCCGCGAGCCAGGAGACCTGCCGGCGCTTGGTCGCTCTTGCTGCGGTCCAGGGGATGGCCATGGCACGGTAAACCTCCGTCTGAGCGACGAATCGATGTGACTGGGTCTTTCAGCGGCCCCGGCGCTGCGGGCGCGCGCCAGGAGAAAGCTGCTGACCACCTCACGTGGCGACTTGGTCTTGGTTCGTGGCGTCCGGACCGGAGACACCTGCAATGCAAATGTCATATAGTGCCTGACGTTATGGCAATCCGCCGCTTGGTCACCCTCAAGAAAGACAATGACCATTTGGTCGTAGAGGTAGACCTCGATGGGCCGATGCCGATTGGCCTTGTGGTCCATAAGGGCGAGCGCGACGCTACCATGCGGCTACTCATGGCGAAGAGTGGCAGCGCAATCGACAAACCCGGAAGAGTTTGCAGATTTCAACCCGATCAGTTGGGCTCTGCTGAAATGCTTGTCGATGAGCTTCGCGACAGGCTCCGCCGGATCGCTTCGAAACCCCTTAGTCTCAAGCAGATTGAGAAGCTGTTGTCGCTCACCCCCGCCGAACGCAACCGGTGGTCGAAAGATGGCCGACTGCAAATTTCCGGGACATCCAAAATACGCCGAGGGGACAACCTCATTTCGCTCGCGACCTATAATGTGGATGCGGTGGAACGGTTGCTTGAAAATCCTGCCATCGTTGAGGCTTGGCGTCGTTCCGATGCCAGTCGTTAAGGGATTGGCTTTCGGGCGACTTTCGACTAGTGGATCAACGTCAACGGTTTAAGACCGTTGTCAACAGATCGCGCCGGTGCCCGAGAGGGCTTAATTCGGGAACACGGTGAGGAGCGGCCTTGGCTGATCCGAATCCGAGGCTGTCCCTGCAACTGTAAGCGGCGAGCGCGATGCACATCGCTTCCACCTTCGGGCGGAAGCAGCCACTGGGCCTTACGCTTGTCCAAGCGCGGCCTGGGAAGGCCGTGCATCAAGCTATGACCCGCGAGCCAGGAGACCTGCCGGCGTTTGGTCGCTCTTGCTGCGGTCCAGGGGATGGCCATGGCACGGTAACCTCCGTCTGAGCGACGAACCATTGCGGCTGGGGCCGCAGGGTTAGTCCTGCGCGGGTGAATTGTGCCCACTCGCGTTGGCCTGGCCGACCGTTCGTGCGCTCTCCCGACTCGCCTTGGGAGTTGATGGATCCGGTTGCCCCTTTTCGTCGCGCAGTTGCTCGGCACCAAGGGGGTATCCCGATGAAGAAACCTGTTCTCGTATCCACGTTTGCGCTGGCGCTAGCCAGCTGCCCGGCCTTCGCGCAGTCGAACCCGGGACAGCCTACAACCAATGACAGCGGAGAAACCATTGTCGTGACGGCGTCACGGTCCGGTGAGGCCGTGGCCGTAAACAAGCTCGGTGCGTCGGTGACGGTACTGGACAGCGAAGCGTTGGAGCAGCGCCAGACCCGGATTGTTTCGGACATTCTGCGCGATGTGCCGGGCGTTGCCGTGAGCCGCACCGGCGCTGCTGGCGGCCTCACCCAGCTCCGGCTTCGCGGCTCCGAGGGCAACCACGTCCTCGTTCTGATTGACGGTATAGAAGCTTCGGACCCGTATTTTGGCGAGTTCGATTTCGCCACTCTCATTGCCGATCCCGAAGCCCGCGTTGAAGTCCTGCGAGGGCAGCAGTCCTCGCTTTACGGTTCGGACGCGATCGGCGGCGTTATCCAGTATCTGACATTGACCGGGAAGGAGGCTCCGGGGGTCAGCTTGCGCGCAGAGGGCGGCAGCTTCAACACCTTCACCGGAAGCGCGCGTGCTGGCGGAGTGTCTGGCGATCTCGATTATGCTGTGTCTGGCGCTTACTATCACACCGGCGGCTATCCCACGGCACGAAATGGCAGCAGGGATGTCGGCTCCGACATCGCAGGCCTTTCGGCCAAGCTCATCTGGTCGCCGTCCGAAACCTTCAAACTGACCGGCGTTGCCCGCTACAGCTTCACGGAAGCCGATACCAACAACAGCGAGAACAATCCGGCGAGCCCGCTATTCGGATTCACCGTCGACAGCCCCGGCGTGTTCTTCAGAAACAAGGCCTTCTATGGTCTTGTGAGAGCTGAACTGATCGGGCTCGACGGCCGCTGGACGAACGCAGTGACAGGGCAAGTCGCGTTGAGCGAGCGCAAGGGCTTCGACGCTGCGGGCTTCGATTACGGCAACAAGGGTAACCGCTACAAAGGCTCGTTCGAATCGAGCCTGCGGCTGGGCACCGACGCCATCCGGCATCGCCTGACCGCCGCAATCGACGTCGAGCGCGAAGAATTCCAGAACACCACACCGTCATCCTTCGCGTTTCAGGGAAAAAGATCGACCGACAATGTCGGGATTGTCGGGCAGTATGAACTGCTGATCAACGACGCATTCTCTTTTGGTGCATCGATCCGCCATGACGAAAATGATCGCTTTGATGACCCCACAACTTGGCGGGTTCAAGGCAGTTATTCGCTCCCGACTGGTACCCGTGTTCGCGGTGCCTATGGAACGGGGGTCAAGAATCCGGGCTATTTCGAGCTCTATGGATTTTCCGATGGCCGCTATATTGGCAACCCTAACCTGAGGCCCGAGAAGTCGGAAGGGTGGGAAGCCGGCATCGAGCAAAGCTTCAGCGATGGCAAGGCCACCATAAGCGCGACCTATTTCGATAGCCGCCTGAAGGACGAAATTTTCACGACCTTCCCCGCTCCGACCTTCATAGCGACGCCATCAAACCGTGCAACTTTGTCGAAACAGCATGGCATTGAGGTGGCCCTTGCCGCCCGTCCAATTCCCCAGATCAGGCTGGACGCCGCCTACACATGGCTTCATGCGCGAGAAAACGGCACAGTCGAGGTGCGTCGCCCCAAGCATATCGGCAGTTTCAACGCGACAGTGTTCAGCAAGGATGAGCGCTTTTCGGGTACGTTGACAGTGCGCTACAACGGGCGTCAGACCGATGTCGCGTTTACAAATCCAAGCTTCATTCCGGTGCGCGTGTCCCTGAGGGAATATGTACTGGTTAACCTGAATGCCGAATACAAGTTGCGCCCCAACATTTCGTTGTTTGCGCGCGTAGAAAACCTCATCAACGAGCAATACGAAGAGGTGTTCAGTTTCGCCACTCCGGGCCGCGCAGGCTATGGTGGCGTTCGCGTCCGCTTCTGATGTTCCGCAAGGCGCTCTGCCTCCTTTGGATGATCTCCGTGCTTCCGGCTCTGGCCGGTTGCACGGAGCCGTCTGGTAGTCGCAGCCAGGCGGCAGCAAAGCCAGTCCATGTCATGTCGATGAACCAGTGCACGGATCAGCTTGTCCTGGCATTGCTGCCACCTGAGCGGATCGCGTCGGTCACTTGGCTGTCGCGCGATCCCGACGGCTCCCTCATGTTCCGCGAGGCTGCGCGTGTCGACATCAACCATGGAATGTCGGAGGAGGTCCTGCGCCAGAAGCCGGACCTGGTTATTGCCGGGGCATTTACGACGCCGGCAACACGCGGACTGCTTAAGCGATTAGGGTTTCCAATGATCGAGGTCGATCATGCGGAAACCTACGAAGATATCCGCAAGATAACCCGACAGGTCGCCAAGGCAGTAGGAGAGCCCGCTCGCGGCGAGGAATTGATCGCAAAAATGGACCGCCAACTGGCCGACCTTGCGCGCGATCCGGGCCCGCCGCTACGAGTGGCTGCGTGGGATGGTGCTGGCTTCAATGCAAGCACGGGGTCTCTCTATGACACTGTGCTCAAGACAGCCGGTGCGACCAATGTTGCCAACACACTGCAGAAGAGCAGCTACGGCAAACCGGATATCGAAATCCTGCTCCTTTCTGCTCCGTCCCTGCTGGTGAAAGGCGCCGGGGTAGGTCGCCGCCCGGGGCTTCGCGAAAACGTCGAGCGACACCCTCTAATCCGTCGCTACTGGGACGGTGACCGTACGCTGACGATCCGACAGGCGTACTACGTTTGCGGAACGCCGATGGTGACGGAAGCCGCGATGCAGTTGCGCAACGAACTTCGTTCAGCGGCTCTCCATGCCCGCTCTCCCCTTCCCTTTGCCGGTGGGAAATCGCTATGACCCGGTGGCTTGTTCCCATGCTGGTCAGTTGTCTGCTCGCCAGCGCTTTCGCTTCGGTGCTGGCTGGCTCCGTCTGGTTGACACCACGCGAAGCGTTTCAGGCGCTGGCTTTCGATCATGCGGATCTGGCTGGCCAGATCGTCACCCAGATCCGCCTGCCACGGGTTGTCCTTTCGATGGCCATCGGTGGCATCCTTGGCCTCTCGGGTGCCGTCATGCAGGGGCTGTTGCGAAACCCGCTGGCTGACCCCGGCCTGCTGGGCGTTTCGGCAGGTGCCTCGCTCGGTGCGGTCATCGCCATCTATTTCGGCTTTGCCGCCAGTTTTACCCTTGCCGCTCCGCTGTTTGGTCTGACAGGTGCATTCGTCACCACAGGCATTGCCTTCATCCTTGCGCGGGGAGGCGGTACCCTATCGCTCATCCTGGCCGGGGCAGCAGTCAGCAGCATAGCCAGTGCAGGCGTCAGTCTGGCGCTCAACCTCTCCCCCAATCCTTATGCCGCTTACGAGATCATGACCTGGCTGATGGGTTCGCTTGCCGATCGAAGCTGGGATCATGTCCGCCTTGCCACACCCTTTATCCTTGCCGGGGGTACGATGCTTCTGCTGACGGGCCGAGCTCTGGATGCTCTTGCATTGGGTGAAGCGCAGGCTGAAAGCCTGGGGATTGCGGTTTCACGAACGCGCATGCTGGCGCTGATCGGTACGGCCCTTGGCGTCGGAGGCGCAACCGCCGTATCCGGAACGATCGGTTTCGTAGGCCTGATTGCGCCTCACCTTGTCCGGCCTCTGGTCGCCCATCGTCCAGGCAAGGTGCTCATCCCGGCCATGCTGGTTGGAGCCGTTCTGGTAACCCTCGCCGACATCGCGTCGCGCACATTGGTATTCCGGGGCATGCCGCTAAATCTCGGGGTGTTCATCAGCCTGATCGGGGCACCGTTCTTCCTGTGGCTGGTCCTTCATGTCCGGAGACGCACCGCATGAGCGCGCTGCACTTTCATGGTGTTTCGGCGCGCCGGGGGCAGCGTCTGGTCCTTGACGGGATATCGGCGCGTGTTCCATCGGGCCATCTGACTGCTGTGATCGGCCCCAATGGCGCCGGCAAGAGCACCTTGCTGGACATCACATCGGGCCTCAAACGCCCGGTGCAAGGTTCGGTCGAACTCGATGGCAAGGACCTCCACCGCCTTGGCCGCCGGGAACTTGCCAAGTTGCGTGCCTATCTGCCGCAACGTGCGGGGGTTGATTGGCCGATCACCGTAGAGCGCGTGGTTGCGCTCGGGCTGACTCCGGCGCTGCCAGCATTCGGCACCATACCGTCCGCTCTGCTTCCCGCCATCGACGATGCACTGCTCGCCTGCGATCTGCTGGGTTTGCGGGATCGGCCAGCCACGCAATTGTCGGGTGGCGAACTGGCGCGGGCAATGCTGGCCCGCGCGATTGTCGGCGATCCAGCGCTTCTGATCGTTGATGAACCAACCGCGGGTCTGGATCCACGCCATGCCATCGATGCCGTCCAGCGTCTCAAGGCCCGGACCACGGCCGGGTGCACGGTTGTCATGGCGATCCACGATCTTGATCTGGCCTTGGCCTTCGCGGACTCGATCCTCGCAATCCGCGATGGGCGATTGCTTGCACACGGTCCGACGCACGAAGTCGTCACCGAAAGCCTACTCACCTCGCTCTATGACGTTCCGGTCCGGTTATCTCGTGACGGGGACGGCATTTCCGTCCGCTTTCTCAAGTCCGGGGTATCATCATGAACCAGATTTCCTTTGACGAACTGGCACGTCTCGCGTGCGACCCTGGCCATGGCTGGAGCATCGGCACATTCGGTGCGATCGGCGAATTCATTCGCGACGAGGATGAGCCGGCCACGGTTCAAAACGACCGCGACAATATCGAAATCGTGACCGCTCGCGGTGCCTTGCGGATCAGGCATTCGGATAGCTTTGAATGCCTTGCCTGGGATAGCCTGTCCTCTGATGGCGAAAGCTGGGGTCATGCAATGGCGCTCTGCGCGCCTCTGACTGGTTCGGTCGATCGGGCTGTCGTATCTTTGGGCGCCGATACCGACGCCATTCGCAGGGAAGACCAGTCGAGCCGCCTGTTCGACATGGGCGTTTGTAACGGCACCATAAGGATGTGCGCCCGCACTGACGACGAAGCGCTGATCGGGGCTCTCGAGGCTCTTGAAGGTCAGGACCTGCTGTCTTCGCCAACAGTCATGGCCGAGGTTCTGCGTGCGCAGCCCCACCGGGTCATGCTCTCGCCTGCCGGACGGATCGAAGTCTTCCAACCGATTCCGCCTCCGGATGGGAAATCGCCGGAAGGCCCGCACACCCATCTGCTTGCCAAGCTTATCGGGAAGGGTCGGCCACATGGCGCCAACGTCCCCATTCCGGATGGCTATCAGTCGATCCTGAACATTCACCCTCGCTCACCTTGGCGGAACGCACTGGGTGAACGGCACGATTTCGTGCCCGATACGGACACCGCCTTTTCACCTATGCTTGAACGCTTTGGCCTTGATCAGGATCGTGCCGTGGACGCACATATCCGCACCGCTGTGGCTGAAGGCGCAAACCCTGAATTCTTTGATTGGCCCGACACACGGCGGGGCCGAACGAAAGCCCGCATCGTCCTGCGCCGTCTTGCCGCTGCCGGTCACGAGCACGTGGGTCCCTGGCGCGTCTGGTTCGACCGCGCTCCCGTTGAAACCGATGAAACGGAACAGTGAGGTTGCGCCTGCAATTTCAGCGCGAACTTTGATTGGCATGATCGAAGTTTGGGTCTAGAGATATTCAATGATGATGCGGGTTTGCCCGTGCCATCGATGATCGCGCCGGTGCCCCCAACGGGGCTTAATCGGGAATGCGGTGCGGGAGCGTAGCTCCCAAATCCGCGGCTGTCCCTGCAACTGTAAGCGGATAGCGCGATGCACATTTTTCCTGCGCGTGCAGGAAAAGCCACTGGACCGCGCATGAACGCGCATCTGGGAAGGCGTGCATCAAGCTGTGACCCGCGAGCCAGGAGACCTGCCGGCGCTCTGGTCGCTCTTGCCCGGGTCCAGGGGATGGCCAAGGCACGGTACTCTTCCGTCTGAGCGACGAAGCTGTGCGGCTGGGGCTGCACGGCCGCGTGGTTTCGGGCGTCTGTCGCGCCAGCCCGTTGTCGCGCGCCGACCGGACCTGTCCGGCAAGCCCTGCCCGGTGTCGCTCTGGCGCGCGGAGGAACTGCCATGTCGGACCTGTCAAAGGTACCCGTCACGATCATCACCGGCTTTCTGGGTGCCGGTAAGACCACGCTGATCAGCCACCTGATCCGCAACGCTGGCGGACGCCGATTGGCTGTGGTCGTCAATGAATTCGGTACTCTGGGGGTGGATGGGGACATCCTACAATCCTGCGCCATTCCCGATTGCCCGGCGGAAAACATCGTCGAACTGGCCAACGGCTGCATCTGCTGCACCGTGGCGGACGATTTCATTCCCACCGTAGAGCGCCTGCTCGCGCTTGATCCGCGCCCTGACCATATCCTGATCGAGACATCAGGGCTGGCCCTGCCCAAGCCCTTGCTCAAGGCCTTCGACTGGCCGGCAATCCGCAGTCGCATCACGGTGGATGGCGTCCTTGCGCTGGCCGATGCCGAAGCGGTTGCTGCCGGACGGTTTGCCCCCGATCTTGCAGCGCTGGAGGCCCAGCGCGCCGCAGACCCGGGGATCGACCACGAAACCCCGCTGTCCGAAGTCTTCGAGGACCAGCTTGCCTGCGCCGATCTCGTTTTGCTGACCAAGGTTGATCTGGCCGGACCTGACGGAGTCGCTGCCGCAAGGGCAGCCATTGCGGCCGAAGCACCCCGCCCCGTGCCTGTGATCGAGATAGCCGAAGGGATTGTCGACCCTCGCGTGATCCTTGGACTTGGAGCTGCCGCCGAAGACGATATCGCTGCCCGGCCCTCGCATCACGACAATGAGGATGATCACGAGCACGACGATTTCGACAGCACCGTCATCGCGCTCGGCGAGATTGCCGATCCCGCCGATTTGGTGGCGCGTATCGAAACGCTCGCCCGCGACCATCGCATCCTGCGGGTAAAAGGCTACGCTGCCGTGACTGGCAAGCCCTTGCGCCTCTTGGTGCAGGCCGTCGGGTCGAGGGTTCGTCACCAGTACGACCGCCCATGGCGCCCCGATGAGCGGCGCCAGACCACCCTGGTCGCCATCGCCGAGCATGACGATATCGACGAGCCTGCCATTCGCGCGGTGCTGGCAGGCTAAGCTAGGCCGTGCACGTCATCTTTCGCGAAACGCATGGGATGGAGGAAACGGCCATCCCACAGGATCTGGGGCAGGAGCCTGCGGATCTTGTCGTCCTGTCCTTCTCGGACAGCGATCTTGGTGCGTTCGCGGAAGGCTGGCGCCAGGCGCAAGCGGCGGATCCGGCATTTCCTTCGTTGCGGCTCGCCAATCTTGCCGCGCTGATCCACCCTTTGTCGGTCGACACCTATATCGAAAAGACATTGGCCGGGGCAAAGGCCGTGCTGATCCGGCTGATCGGCGGCACGCCCTATTGGAGCTACGGCCTTCAACAGGTCGAGACCCTCGCCCGATCGCGCGGGATTGCGCTTGCTGTCCTGCCTGCCGATGGTCGGCCGGATTGGCACCTCGACAGTGTCTCCACGCTTCCTGCCGCCACGCTGGCCAAGCTTTGCCAGTTGTGTGACGAGGGCGGCGCGGCAGCGGCGCGCGCGGCCCTGGCCGCTCTCGCGCACGCCGCAGGGCTTGGCGTCAGCACTGTGACGCAATGCACGGCTTTGCCGGCAACTGGCGGATGGCACCCCTCCTGCGGGATCATCGATCCTGCCAGCTTCAGGCCCAATGCGGATCGGCCGCTGATCCTGATCGTCTTCTACCGTGCGTACCTCGCCGCACACGACCTGCACCCGATCGCCGCGCTTCATTCCGCGCTTGAACAACGCGGCTTTGACGCGCTCTCGATCTTCGTCCCCTCGCTCAAGCCCCCTGAGGTCAGGGCACAGGTGGATCGCTGGGTGCGTTCGCTGGCGCCTGCAGCCATCGTCAATGCCACGGCTTTTTCAGCGCGGGGCGAGGATGGCGGAACGCCGCTCGACGGGGGGGGCGTTCCGGTCTTCCAGATCGCGCTTGCCACCGCACCGCGCGCAGGATGGGCGCGCACATCGCGTGGCCTCTCGCCGGCTGACCTTGCCATGCATGTCGTACTCCCCGAGATTGACGGGCGCATCTTTGCAGGCGTGTCGAGCTTCAAGGAAGCGGGCGAACGCGATCCGGCACTCGGCTTCGCTCCCTATTCGCACCGCGGCGATGACAACCGGATCGCAGCGGTCGCCGACCGCGTGGCGCGCTGGATCGGGCTGGCCCGCAAGCCGGCATGCGAACGCCGCGTCGCCCTGATCCTGTCGACCTACCCCGGCAAGGCCTACCAGATGGCGCACGCCGTGGGTCTTGACGCGCTGGCCTCAGTCGATGCGATTGTCGCCGATCTGGCAGAGGCCGGGTACAAGGTCAGCCGCCCCACCGATCTTGCCAGGCAGCTGGCGACCGAGCATCTGGTCTGGCCTTTGAATGCCTATCGCACTGCCATGTCCGCCCTGCCCGAGACGCTGCGGCAGGACCTTGCCTCGGCATGGGGAGAGCCGGAAGACGATCCGCTGGCTGTCGATGGGGCATTTCGCTTCCCGGCGCTCACGCTCGGCCAGGTGCTGGTGGCGCTTCAGCCCGAGCGGGGCGAGCCTATCAGTCGCGATGCAGACTATCACGACCTCTCGCGCTGCCCGCGGCACGCCTATGTCGCCTTCTACCTGTGGCTGGGCCAGCAGGGTACGGATGCGCTGGTCCATGTTGGCGCGCATGGTACGCTGGAATGGCTGCCGGGGAAGGCTGTAGCGCTGTCTGACGCTTGCTGGCCCGAAGCGCTGACACAAGCGATGCCGGTCATCTATCCCTTCATCGTCAACGATCCGGGCGAGGCAGCGCAGGCCAAGCGCCGCATCGGTGCTGTCACCATCGGCCATGTGCCGCCGCCGCTCGTCCCGACCGGAAGCGGCGCCGGGCTGGGCCGGATCGAGGCTTTGCTGGACGAATTCTCCAATGCCGACGGGCTGGACCCTGCCCGCCGGGACCGTCTGCAGAAATCCATCCGCGAGGAAGCTGCCGCGCTGGGGCTGGAGGCAGAGCTCGGCCTTGATACCGCCACCACTCTGGTCGAAGCGATCACCCGGATCGATCGCTTCGTCTGCGATGTGAAAGCCAGCCAGTTCGGTGACGGTCTCCACGTTTTCGGCCGCGGTGAACAGGGCGCGGCAGAGCGGAACGGGCTTCTGGCTGGGCTGGACGGCCGATGGATCGCTCCCGGACCATCTGGCTCGCCCCATCGCGGACGAACCGATGTGCTGCCGACGGGACGCAACCTCTACACGATCGATCCGCGCGCAGTACCTTCGCGCGCAGCGCATGCACAGGGCGTCGTGCTCGCCGAGGAGCTGCTCCGCCGCCATCTGCAGGATCACGGCGACTACCCGCGTGGCCTTGTGGTGGATCTGTGGGGTTCGGCCACCATGCGCACGGCTGGTGAAGAGTTTGCGATGGCGCTGCACCTTCTGGGGGCAAAGCCGATGTGGGACATGGCTTCAGAGCGCGTGACGGGGGTTGAGATTCTCCCACTCGCCATGCTCGACCGCCCTCGCCTCGATGTAACGCTGCGCGTTTCGGGCCTGTTTCGTGATGCCTTTCCCACCCTGCCCGCCTTGTTCGGTCAGGCCGTCCGGGCGCTGTGCACCAGGGACGAACCCGCCGACTGGAACCCTTTCGTTGCCTTGGCCCCAGCGCCGCGCGTCTATGGTCCGCGTCCGGGCCGGTATGGACTCGGGATCGGAGACGCGGCCGAAACCTATACCGATGATGCCCGGCGTGCGGCGGGCGAAGCATGGCTGGCAGCCTCCGACCACGCGCTGGATAGCGTTTCCGATTCCAGCACGGGAAGCGAGGCTGACCCCGATGGCATCCGTCTGCGAGTGGCCAGCGCGGACGCCTTCGTCCACCTGCAGGACCTGCCTGAAACCGACCTCTTGCTGGCCGCGGACTATGCCGGGCACGAGGCAGGCTTTGCCGCAGCCCAGGCGATTGTCGGAGGCAAGGCCGCACTCTATCATCTCGACAATCGGGACCCGAACAACCCGGCGGCCCGCACGCTGACCGAAGAAATTGCCCGCGTGGTCCGTGCCCGAGCCGCCAATCCAGGCTGGATCGCAGGAATGATGCGCCACGGCTTTCGTGGGGGCGCGGAACTGGCCGCGACGCTGGACCATCTTGGCGCTTTCGCACATCTTTCCGGCAGCGTGCCGCCGCAGCTGATCGACCTTTATCACGAGGCAACGCTCGGCCAGTCCGAAGTTCGCGCCTTCCTCGAACGCGAAAATCCCGATGCACTGGCGGCGATGGAAGCGCGCTTTGCCGCGCTGCATGCCGCGGGCCTCTGGCGCACCCGGCGAAATTCCATCCTGGCCAGCCTGCGGGAGGCACCATGACCGGATTTGCCGTCAAGGGCTGGTGCCCGGACGCATGGCACCCGATGATATCCGGCGACGGCCTACTGGTGCGGGTCAAACCCCGGCTCGGGCGGCTGACACGGGAGCAGGCGCTGGCCCTTTGCGATGCGGCCGCCACCTGCGGCAGCGGGCTGATCGACCTGACGCGGCGCGCCAATCTGCAGATTCGCGGCGTTGCCCAAGATCGCTGGCCCTTGCTGATCCAAAGGCTGATTGCGCTGGAATTAGTGCAGCCCGAGCCTGCACTCGAAGCGCGGCGCAACGTCCTTGTCGCGCCCGACTGGCAGGAGAACGACGACACCCACCGCATCGCCAACGCCCTGCTGGCCCGGATAGGCGAATGGCCCGATCTTCCCGGCAAGGTCGGGTTCGTCATCGATGCCGGCCCTGCCGCTGTGCTGACCGGCGCATCCGGCGATTTCCGTGTCGAACGCGGCACGGACGGCAGCCTCATCCTTCGCGCCGATGGTTGCCTCACCGGATCAAGCCTGTCTCCAGGCACGGAAGCGGACGCCCTGATCGCTCTCGCTCACTGGTTCGCCGCGAGCGGCGCCGCCGCAGCCGGGCGCATGGCCCGTTGGGATGCGGAACTTCCCGCATGGGCAAAAGGTGCGATCGCGCCTGCAATGGCTGAACCGGGCCATGTGCTTGGCACCGGACATCATCCATCGATCGCGCTGGCGTTCGGGCTGATAGAGGCTTCGGAGCTCGCCATCCTGCTCGAATCCGGTTCTGCTTCTGGACTGCGAACAACACCGTGGCGGCGGCTGTTGATCGAGGGGGCGGCGGCTGCCCGGACCCACCCGTCCACCGGCGCTAAACCTGATCCGCTGCCCCATGTGGAAGCCTGCCCGGGCGCACCATTGTGCGCACAGGCGACGGTTGAAACCCGTGCGCTTGCGCGCCGACTTGCGCCCTATGTCTCGGGACGGCTGCACGTTTCGGGTTGTGCCAAAGGCTGCGCCTGCTCGCAGGTGGCCGATGTCACGCTGACCGGACGCAACGGCAGGTTCGATCTGGTCCTTGCTGGCAAAGCCGGATCGCCTCCGTCCCGCTCCGGCTTGAGCGCCAGCGAAATCCTCGCGCATTTTGGAGCCGTCTGATGCCCCATGTCTATGAAACCGACGGGGCAGCGATCTATCGCCAGTCGTTTGCCACGATCCGCGCCGAAGCCGATCTCTCCCCTTTCGCGCCAGGCGAAGAGCAGGTGGCAGTGCGGATGATCCATGCGGCCGGGATGGTCGGACTTGCAGCGCATATCCGGTTCTCGTCGGGATTTGCCGATGCGGCACGCGCTGCGCTGGCCGGCGGCGCGCCGATACTGTGCGATGCGCGGATGGTGTCTGAAGGGATCACCCGCGCCCGGCTTCCCGGGAGCAACGCAATCATCTGCACGCTGCAAGATCCTGCGGTGCCTGACCTTGCACGCAAGATCGGCAACACCCGATCCGCTGCCGCGCTGGAACTGTGGCGGCCCATTCTGGCGGGTGCGGTCGTGGCGATCGGCAATGCACCAACCGCGCTGTTTCATCTGCTGAACATGCTGGAAGACCCCGCCTGCCCACGCCCTGCGGCGATCATCGGCTGTCCGGTGGGCTTCGTGGGAGCAGCTGAATCCAAGGCTGCCCTCTGGGCCGCTCCTCCTGCACCCTGCTGCGTCGTCGAGGGCCGCCTTGGCGGCAGTGCCATCACCGTGGCGGCCATCAACGCGCTGGCGAGTACGGCCGAATGAACGCCGGCACGAACATCGGCACCATTCACGGTGTCGGGCTTGGTCCGGGTGCGGCAGACCTGCTGAGCGTGCGCGCCGACCGGCTTGTACGCACGGCGCACCACGTCGCCTATTTCCGCAAGGCTGGGCGGCCCGGCCAGGCAAGGCGCATCGTGGAAGGGATGCTCCGCGCTGACGTGATCGAGTTTCCGATGGAATATCCGGTAACCACCGAAATCCCGGTATCCGATCCTCGCTACAATGCCTGCCTGTCGGCGTTCTACACGCACTGTTCGGAGCGGCTTGCAGCGATTTCGCAGCAGGGTGAGGACGTCGTCGTGCTGTGTGAGGGCGACCCGTTCTTCTACGGCTCCTTCATGCACCTCCATGCCCGCCTTTCAGGCCGCATACCGGTGGAAGTCGTCCCTGGCATCACGGGCATGTCTGGCGCCTGGACCGCGACGGACCTGCCGATCACCTGGGGCGATGATGTGATGACCGTGGTCATGGCCACGCTGCCGGAAGCCGAGCTTGCCCGCCGGATCCGCGAGACTGACGCGCTGGTGGTGATGAAGATCGGTCGGAACCTGCCCAAGCTTCGCCGCGCCGTGGCAGCCGCCGGGCGCATGGATGCGGCATGGCTGGTCGAACACGCAGCGATGCCCGGACAGCGCGTCACCATGCTGGCCGAGGCTGAGGCGGTGACCCCCTATTTCTCGATCCTGCTGATCCATGGTCAGGGGAGGCGACCATGACCGGGGAAAAGGACAAGGGTTGGCTAGCAATCGCCGGTCTGGGACCAGGAGACGAGGCACTCGTCACACCCGAAGTCACCGCCGCGCTGGCCGGGGCTACGGACGTGATCGGGTACATTCCCTATGTCGCCCGGATAGCTGCACGCGAAGGCCTGACGCTTCACCCCTCGGACAACCGGGTGGAGCTCGACCGCGCCGCTCTGGCGCTCGATCTTGCGGCGCAGGGCCGCAGGGTCGTTGTCGTATCGTCAGGTGATCCGGGGGTGTTCGCGATGGCCTCGGCGGTATTCGAAGCGCTTGAGGCAGGTCCTTCCCGCTGGCGGACGCTGGATATCAGGGTGCTGCCGGGCATCACCGCCATGCTGGCCGCCAGTGCACGGGCCGGGGCACCGCTGGGTCACGATTTTTGCGCGATCAATCTTTCCGACAACCTGAAACCCTGGGCCATGATCGAAAAGCGGCTGCGGCTGGCCGTGGAGGCGGACTTTGCCTTGGCGCTTTACAACCCCCGCTCGAAGGCACGTCCCGAAGGCTTCGCCCGTGCGCTGGCCTTATTGAAGGAGCTGTGCGGCGATGATCGCCCGATGCTGTTTGCCCGCGCCGTCACAACGCCGCAGGAAGATCTGCGCATCGTGCCGCTGGGCAAGGCGCACGATGAAATGGCCGACATGCGCACCACGGTGATCGTGGGATCAAGCCGGACGCGGATCATCGAACGTGCGGCAGGCCCTATCCTCTATACGCCCCGGTCCGTTGCGGAAGTGGCCTCATGACCAAGCCATTCCAGCACATCTTCTGCGCGACAGACCTCGATCCGGTCACCGATCACCGGGCGGTCGATCATCACGACCGGAAGCTTGAGCTGGCGCGCAGCGACAAGCTTTGCCTCGGCGCCCGTGCCACCGGCGTTCTTGCACACAACAAGGTCGATCATGTGAGACTGCATCAGCAGCCGATCACCTTCAGCCGTAAACGGCCCGCGATCGATGACAAGGTCGTGGGAGGGCAGGCCTGGGGGCGCAGCCGGAGGGTCAACAAAGCGCAGCAGGTAGTGATGCTGCGGCTGTGCGGCAAAGGCTTCCACATGCATTCGGCCCAGCGCGAGCAGGATGCGGCGCGGCGTGCCCGCAAGTTTGGCCACCGCAGCGGCAGTGTCTCTCACGCATGTCCAGCGATCGCCCGACCCGGCCTCCCATGCGGGTCTGGTCAAGGCGATATGGGCAATCCCGGCAATCCGCGCGGCCTTTATGGCATGTGCGCTCATAGTCGCGGCAAAGGGATGCGTCGCATCGACCAGATGCGTGATGCGATGGTCTTGGAGATAGGCCACAAGCCCCGCCACCCCACCAAAGCCGCCGACGCGGATCGGCACCGGCTGTGGCCGCGGGTTGTCGGTCCTGCCCGCGTAGCTGAGTGTCGTCGCAACCTGCGCTGCCGCAAGCAGGCGCGCCAGTGCGCTCGCTTCGGTTGTTCCGCCAAGCAGGAGAACATTCGGCATGGCTGACATGGACCCTCGCGCATGGTTGACGATCATCGGCATCGGTGAAGACGGCGTGGACGGCCTGTGCTCAGCGGGCCGGGCCGCGCTGGCCAGGGCCGAACTGGTCATGGGATCGGCGCGCCATCTAGCGCTGCTTCCCGCGCTTACCTGCGCGGTCTTCAAATGGCCAGTTCCCTTTGCCGACGGCATAGCCGAACTGCTGGCGCATCGCGGGCGGCGGGTGGTCATGCTGTCATCGGGCGATCCGTTCTGGTTCGGCGCAGGCGCAAGCCTTGCGCGCCATCTCGGTCCGGCGGAATGGGTTGCGCACCCCGCGCCATCGACCTTCAGCCTTGCTGCCGCCCGGCTGGGCTGGCCGATCGAGGAAACGGCCTGCCTCGGCCTGCACGCAGCGCCGCTGGACCGCTTGTGCCCCCATATCGCACCCGCCCAGCGCGCCATTGTCCTGCTGCGCGATGGCGATGCCGTTGCCACGGCGGCGCAATATCTGACCAGCAAGGGCTTCGGCCCATCGACGCTTCATGTGATGGAAGCGCTGGGCGGCCCCCATGAACGCCTCCGCGTGACGACCGCGCAAGCCCTGCCGTTCGCAGACATTGCCCATCCCGTTGCCGTGGGCATCGCGTTCGCCGGTTCAGGCAATGTCCTGCCCGTCACATCCGGCAGACCGGATGCGTGGTTCGATCACGACGGACAGATCACCAAGGCCCCGGTGCGCGCCCTGACCCTCTCGGCCCTCGCCCCGCGTGCCGGTGAATGGCTCTGGGATATCGGCACGGGTTCTGGGTCAATCGCGATCGAATGGCTGCTGGCTCATCCCGCCAACCGGGCGACCGCGTTCGAAGCCGATCCGCTACGGGCCGGCCGCGCCCGCGCAAACGCCAAGGCTCTGGGTGTAGACCGGTTGGATGTGATCAATGCCCGGATGCCCGAAGGCCTGCCGGAAGGCCCCCATCCGCATGCTGTGTTCATCGGTGGCGGCTTGTCCGACCCGCTGCTCGATGCCCTCTGGGCCCGGCTGCCTGATGGAACGCGGCTGGTGGCGAACGCCGTGAGCCTTGAATCTGAAGCCGCTCTTACCCGTTGGCATGGCGCAAAGGGCGGCAGTCTGCTGCGGATCGAACTGGCCGATGCCGTGCCCCTTGGCCAGCGGCATGGCTGGAAGGGGCGCTATCCCGTGGTACAGTGGAGCGTCACGCTATGATCGTGGCTGGCTTCGGCTTTCGGCGCGGCGCAGGCCTCGCTTCGCTGCGGGCGGCGCTGGAACTGGCGCAGGACGGGCTGCCCCCTATAACCCATTTGGCGACCGCCATCGACAAGACGTCTGCGTTGGTACCGCTTGCAGAGGCACTGGGACTGCCGATGACCGGCATCCCATCGGCGTCCCTGTCCACCACGCCTACGCCCACCAGCTCTGCCGCCAGCCTGAAGGCACGCGCGACCGGCAGTGTCGCAGAAGCCTGCGCGCTGGTCGCCGCTGGTCCGGGCGCCCGCCTTTTGCGCACGCGCCACATCTCGCCCGATCGCATGGCCAGCTGCGCCATTGCCGAAGGATCACAGCCATGACCGTCCACTTCATCGGCGCCGGCCCCGGCGCACCCGATCTTTTGACCCTGCGAGGGCGCGACCTGATCGCCGCCAGCCCGGTCTGCCTCTATGCCGGTTCGCTGGTTCCCGTGGCTGTACTCGATCACTGTCCGCCCGGTGCCCGCATCGTCAACACCGCGCCCATGACGCTGGACGAGATCATCGCCGAGATAGCGGAGGCTGACGCCGCAGGGTGCGATGTTGCCCGCCTCCATTCGGGCGACCTGTCCGTCTGGTCGGCAATGGGCGAACAATTGCGCCGCCTGCGCGCACTGGACATTCCGTTTACGGTCACGCCGGGTGTTCCCGCCTTCTCGGCGGCAGCGGCGGCTCTGGAAGCCGAACTGACCTTGCCCGAGCTCGGCCAGTCGCTGGTACTCACGCGCACGCCAGGGCGGGCCAGCGCGATGCCGCAGAGCGAGAGCCTCGCCAATTTCGCTGTGACGGGCGCGACTCTGGCTATCCATCTATCGATCCACAACCTCGCGCGGGTCGTGGCCGATCTTGCTCCCGCCTATGGCGCGGATTGCCCCGTTGCGGTCGTCTGGCGCGCCAGCTGGCCCGACCAGCGGATCGTCCGGGCCACCCTCGACACCGTCGAAACAGCCATCGCCGGCAGCATGGAACGAACCGCGCTGATCCTTGTCGGACGGGTGCTGGGGGCGGAGGACTTCGCACAAAGCAGCCTCTACGCCCACGGCTACGACCGGCGCTTCCGCCCACAGGATGCGAGCTCGCGCTTTGCAGGAGCCGGGGAATGAGCGTTTCAGGCCTGATGATCGCCGCTCCGGCATCGGGAACGGGCAAGACTACGGTCATGCTGGGCCTGCTGCGAGCGCTGGTTGAAGACGGCGCGGTGGTCCAGCCCTTCAAGAGCGGTCCCGACTATATCGATCCCGCCTTTCACCGCGCCGCCTGCGGCCGTGCGTCGTTCAACCTCGATACTTGGGCCATGAATGGCGAGCTGATCGCTGCAATCGCGGGAGAGGCTGTTGGCGCGGACATGGTGCTTGCCGAGGCTTCGATGGGCCTTTTCGATGGTGTCGCGAGCCGGGGTGCCGTTGGCAATGGCGCCAGTGCGGACATTGCACGGACAATGGGCTGGCCGGTTGTGCTGGTGCTGGACGTGTCCGGACAAGCCCAATCCGCCGCTGCAACGGCGCTCGGTTTCAAGCATCTGGATGACACGCTGCCGTTTGCAGGCGTGATCCTGAACCGGGTGGCCAGTCCCCGCCATGAACGGCTGGTGCGCCGGGGGATGGAAGCGATAGGCATGCCTGTGCTGGGTGCCCTGCCCCGGCGCGGCGATCTCACCCTGCCAGAACGCCATCTCGGTCTGGTCCAGGCTGTCGAGCATCCCGATCTCGAGCGGGCGATATCGGACTATGCCGCATTTCTGCGTGCAAATGTCGATCTGAATGCCATCCGCCATGCCGCCAGCAGCAACAGCGCCCCGCCTCCGGCCCCCGGCCAACTGCCGCTTCCCCCTGCCCAGCGGATTGCCATCGCCCGCGATCCCGCCTTTTCCTTCGTCTATCCCCATGTGCTCGAAGGTTGGCGGCGGGCTGGCGCGGAGATCATGCCCTTCTCGCCATTGGCAAACGAGGCCCCTGCCCGCGATGCCGATCTTGTCTGGCTGCCGGGCGGCTATCCGGAATTGCACGCAGGGACCATCGCTGCAGCGACGAACTTCCTGACCGGCCTGCGCCATCACGCCAAGACCCGCCCGGTCCACGGCGAATGCGGCGGCTACATGGTTCTGGGCGAGGCCTTGGTGGACAAGTCGGGAGAACGGCATCGTATGGCCGGCCTGCTGGGGCTTGTTACCAGCTATGCACAGCGCAAGATGCATCTCGGCTATCGCCAGGCCGAACTGCTGGCACCGATAGCCGGACTGGCCAAAGGCAAAAGACTGCGCGGCCACGAGTTCCACTACTCGACGATCCTCGAGCAGACAGACGCAGCGCTGGCATGTGTAACCGATGCAGATGGCGTCGCGGTTGCCGAAACAGGCTCGTATCGCGGCCGCGTGACCGGAACCTTCTTCCACATGATCGCGAACGCATCGTGAAAGGGTTCGTATCATTTGTGGGTGCGGGCCCTGGCGATCCCGAGCTGCTGACCCTTAAAGCCGTTTCTCGTCTTGAGACAGCGCAGGTGGTCCTGTTTGATGATCTGGCTGCGGGACCGATCCTGGCCCGCGCGCGCGATGACGCTGAACTGGTAGCGGTAGGCAAGCGCGCCGGTCGGCCATCTCCAAGTCAGGCCGAAGTCAGCCGTCTTCTGGTGGACCATGCCCTGGCCGGGAAGCATGTCATCCGGCTCAAATCGGGAGATGCTGGCTTGTTCGGCCGACTCGAAGAAGAAATTGAGGCGCTTCGCCATGCGGGAATCTCGTTCGAGATCATTCCTGGCGTCAGCTCGGCGACCGCCGCAGCGGCAGCTGCCGCGATACCACTGACACGACGCGAGCACGCTAGACGCGTCCAGTTCGTAACCGGACATGGCAAGACTGGCACTTTACCCGAAGACCTCAATCTATCAGCGCTTGCCGACCCTTGTGCCACAACGGTCGTCTTCATGCCAAAGCGCACATTTCCGGCGCTTGCTGCGCAGCTTGTCGCGGCAGGACTTGCGGACGATACTGCAGCCTTGTTGGCAGAAAACATTAGCCGACCGGACCAAAGACTTACCAGAAGCACTATTGCCGGACTTGCTCGGTCACTTGCCGACGGCGGATCGGATGCAACCGCACTGGTGATCTACGGCCCCATGATGGAGGAGGCATGATCCACCTCCATCTGATCGGCATAGGCACCGGGAATCCCGACCACCTGACGCGTGCTGCAATACGCACAATCAACGCGGTCGATCTCATTCTGCTGCCCCGCAAAGGCGATGCCAAATCAGATCTCCTGGACCTGCGCCACTCCATCTGTGGCGCCGCATTGGCCTCACCGGTCCGCATGGCCGAGTTCGACATGCCCGTTCGCCGACAGGATGGCGACTACACGCAGGCCGTCGACGATTGGCACGATGCGATTGCAGCGATTTGGGCAGAGCAGATAGCAGTTCACCTTCCTGATGGTGGGCGGGTCGCGCTGCTCGTGTGGGGCGATCCGTCGCTTTACGACAGCACACTGCGTATTGCCGATCGGCTCCGGACGGCTGGGGTCGACCTAACTGTTCGCGTCGAACCCGGTATCACCAGCATTCAGGCTCTTACGGCTGCTCACGCCATCCCGCTGAACGCCTTGGCCGAACCTGTCACGATCACCACCGGCCGCAGGTTGCGCCGGGAAGGCTGGCCGCTGGGAGTGCACACGATCGTCGTCATGCTCGATTCCGGCTGCGCCTTCGAAGTCCTCGATCCTGCTGGCATCACGATCTGGTGGGGTGCCTATCTGGGCATGTCGCAAGAAGCACTGGTGCATGGGCCACTTGCCGATTCTGCGCCGCAGATTGCCGCGCGCCGCGCGGAACTGCGCGCTCGCCACGGCTGGATCATGGATGTCTACCTGATGCGAAAGGAACGAGCCGATGCCTGCTGACCGCGAAGAAGAAGCTGCAAGCGCAGATGCGCGCCATGCCGAGAAAATGCGCAAGATCCAGGCTGCGCGTAGCACCATGATGGCCACCAAGACCCGCGAGCAGGGGCTGCTGATCGTTCACACTGGCACGGGCAAGGGCAAGACAAGCGCTGCACTCGGTATGGTCGTGCGCGCAATAGGACATGGCATGAAGGTCGGGGTCGTCCAGTTCGTCAAGGGCGCGATGGCGACAGGCGAAAAGACGGTGTTCGACGCTTTCCCGGAAAATGTCGAGTTCAAGCCGATGGGTGAAGGTTTCACCTGGGATACGCAAGACCGGACACGCGATATCGCTTCGGCACGTACTGCCTGGGATGAAGTCTGCCGCATGATCGCCGATCCGGCTTACCAGATGGTGGTAGCCGACGAACTCAACATCGTCCTTCGGTATGACTACCTGCCCTTGGATGAGGTTCTTAAGGCGTTTGCCGCGAAACCCGAGATGAAACATGTCATCGTCACCGGACGCAATGCGCCCGATGCACTGATCGAGGCGGCCGATCTCGTCACCGAGATGACCATGATCAAGCACCCTTTCCGCTCGGGCGTGAAGGCGCAGGCAGGGATCGAGTTCTGAGCGATCTGCCGCCCCAGTTCGATGCCGAGTTCGCGGCTCGATTTGCGCAGCTGCTGCGCTGGCGACGCGATGTGCGGCACTTCGAAGCCCGTGCTGTCGCGGAAGAGGAGATGTGTGCGCTGCTGGAGTGTGCCTCCCTCGCGCCTTCGGTCGGGAATGCGCAGCCCTGGCGGTTCGTGCGCGTGCGTTCATCCACCCTTCGTCAGGCGCTGGCCGACCATGTCGATGCACAGAACGCACAAGCAGCGCAGCAATATGCCTGCCAAGCCCGGCAGGAACTGTATCGTTCGCTCAAGCTGCATGGCCTTCGCGAAGCCCCGGAACTGATCGTGGTGTTCTGTGATGAGCAGCCCAAAGCAGGCCATGGACTTGGCATTGTCAGTATGCCGGAGATGTTGCGCTATTCATGCGTGCTGGCGATCCACACACTCTGGCTGGCGGCAAGGCTCCGCGGCATTGGCGTCGGATGGGTATCGATCCTCGAGCCCGGTGTCATCCGCGCCTTGCTGGACGTACCCGCCGACTGGTCGCTGATTGCACTGCTGTGCTTCGGATACCCCCAGGACCCGTCCCAGACACCCGAATTGGAGCGGCGGGGCTGGCAAGCCCGGGAACCTGTGACCAACCGAGTGTTCGACCGATGACCCCCAATCTATGGAGCAAGAAATTATGTTGATCCCCGTCGAGGACGGCCCTGCCGTAGTAGCATGCAACACCTGCCGACACAGCAGCACCGCAAAGGAGGATGACGCCGGTGTGCGTGGTGGCGCGCGTATGGTCGAGGCCCTGCGCGCCGTGCAGGCACGCGATGAACGCTATTCCGGTATCGCGGTGCAGGAAATGCCCTGCTTGTTCGCCTGCAGCGAATTCTGCACGGTCCATCTTCGTGCGCCAGGCAAAGTCGGGTATGTTCTGGGCCGCTTCACTCCCGATGAAGATGCCGCCGCTGCCATCCTCGATTATGCCGTCCATTATGCGCAAAGCGAACATGGCCGGGTTCCGTTCAAGGACTGGCCGCAGGGCGTCAAAGGCCACTTCATCACCCGCACACCGCCGCCGGGCTTTGTCGCGCAATGAGCACGTTTTCTTCCGTCGATGCCTTTGATGCTGCCATTGCCGATATGCCTGCGCCAGATGAAACAGCAATGGCCAGCGCGCGCAACCGGCAGTCGCAACTGACCAAGCCGCCAGGATCCCTGGGACGGCTGGAAGAGATCGCGATCTTCATGGCCGGTTGGCAAGGCCACGAAAGACCCCGGCTGGAACGGGGGCGTGCAGTCGTGTTTGCGGGCAATCATGGCGTCACGGCACGGGGCGTGAGCGCCTTTCCTCCCGAAGTCACCCACCAGATGGTGGCCAATTTTGAAGCAGGTGGCGCTGCCATCAACGCGCTGTGTGCCGCTGCCGGGCTCGATCTTCAGGTGCTGGCGCTGGAGCTTGACCGGCCAACCGCCGATTTCACCTCAGCCCCGGCCATGACCGAAAGCGAATGCCTTGCCGCGCTGTCTTCCGGGGCCGCCATGGTCGAAGCCGGCCTTGATCTCCTTGTCCCTGGCGAGATGGGCATCGGCAACACCACGGCCGCTGCAGCCCTCTGTGCAAAGGCGCTGGGAGGCGGTGCAGGCGAATGGGTCGGCCCGGGAACGGGGCTCGATCCGGCGGGCGTGGCGCGCAAGATCGGTGTAATCGAAGCGGCACTCGTCTTCCATCAGGTTGCACCGTCAACGCCTTTCGAAACCCTGCGGCGTCTGGGCGGGAGGGAAATAGCCGCAATGGCAGGTGCAATTGTCCGTGCAAGGCAACTTCGGGTGCCGGTGCTCCTGGATGGCTTCATCTGCTGCGCTGCCATCGCGCCGATCTTTGCCGCCGAACCTGCAATTGTCGACCATTGCCTGGCAGGGCATTGTTCGGCCGAACCTGGTCACAAACGGTTGCTCGAGCGGTTCGGTCTCGCACCGCTCCTCACTCTGGGCATGCGCCTGGGCGAAGGGAGCGGCGCTGCGGTCGCGGCCCAGATCGTGCGTTCAGCTCTCGCCGCACACAACCAGATGGCCACTTTTGCCGAAGCTGGCGTGGCTGCTGGCGTATGAGCGAGTTTTTCCTGCACCTCATGCGGCATGGCGAGCCCATCCACCCCGGTCTGCTTCTCGGAAGGACCGATGCGCCTACGACGCCCGAGGGCGTCGCATCATGCGTGGCACAGGTCGAGGAACTGTCGTTCCAGTCGATTGTATGTTCCGATCTCCAGCGCTCGGCAGAGGCAGCAAGAGCTATCGCCGATCCAAGAGGGCTGCACCCGATCCTCGACTCACGGTGGCGCGAACTGGACTTCGGCGACTGGGACGGTCTGGCACCCGCTAAGGTCGACAGTGCCGCGATCAGCGCGTTCTGGGACGACCCGGACGCCAATCCGCCACCCGGTGGTGAGCGCTGGTCTGCTCTGGTTTCGCGCGTGGAAGCGGCCTTGGCCGCAATCCCGCCGCAAGACACGCTGGTCGTAACGCATGGCGGAGCAATCCGGGCTGCGCTGGCCAGCCTGTTCGGCTTCGGACAGCGGCAGGTCTGGGCGTTTGACCTTCCCTATGCCGCGCTGATCAGCCTGCGGGTCTGGCCGGGAACGCCGCGCTCAGCCCAGATCGCGGGCCTTTGGACATGAAGCGCCCGATCGCATGAAAGGCTTCCTCATCGCACTCCAGTTCCTCACCCGTTTGCCGACACCCCGGCTCACGGTTTCTGCCGAGGAATTCGCCCAGTCCATGCGCTGGTTTCCAGCTGCTGGGCTGGTGATTGGCCTTATCGTTGCCGGGGCCGCCTGGGTTGGAGCAAGGACCGATCCCTGGACCGGAGCCCTTGCCGCCTTGATCGCCTGGGTTCTCGTCACCGGAGCCCTTCACCTGGACGGTCTGGGAGATATGGCCGATGCCAGCGGCGCGGCCCACAAGGACCGCGAGCGGCTCCTGGCCGTCCTGGCAGATCCGCATGTCGGCAGCTTCGGCGTAACGGCCATCACCATGCAACTGCTGACCAAGCTCGTGCTGCTGCATGGCATGATCGAGCACAGCCAGTTTCTGGCACTGATCTGGGTGCCGGTCGCCGCGCGCATCGCGCCGCTGGCATGGACCTTGTTGCTATCGCCGTTGCACGATGGCCTTGGTGCGCGCTTTCGGGGCGCGATCAGGCCGATCGATCTGGCGCTGTGGGCCGCAGTACTTCTCGCCACCACGGTGGCGTTTCCTGCATTGCTCATTGCGGTTCCTGCTGCGGCACTATGGGGCCTGTGGATCAAGCGCGCTATTGGCGGCATCTCGGGCGATGGACACGGCGCCGGAATTGAACTGATCGAGGCGGCGCTGCTGCTGGCGCTTGTCGTGATGGCGGCCGCATGACCCGCGATCGCTGGACATGGCACGGCGGCGGCCTCTCTGCGGCCCGCGCGCATTTCGGCGACGATGCGCGTGGTTGGATCGATTTTTCCACCGGGATCAATCCGCATGTCTGGCACGGTGCAGGGGCGGTGGAGATCGATTGGCGTGCCCTGCCAGACGAAATGGCCCTGCGCGCGCTGGAGCAAGCGGCCGCCGCCAGCTTCGGGTGTCATGCCGATCATGTCTGCGCGGTGCCAGGCACCGAAGTTGGCCTTCGCCTCGCCGGCAGGGTGCTGGGCGATGACGTCTGCCACGCCGTTCCATCCTATCGCACCCACGGCGAGATGGCGGCCTCCAGCCATCCCGTAACGCTTGGCAATCTGGCGCTGGCCGATGGATCAAGCCTGATCCTTGCCAACCCCAACAACCCGGATGGCGTCCTGCTTTCTCGGGAAGCCTTGAGCGATCTTCTGGTGCGGCGTGGTCGGAAAGGGTGGCTGGTAATCGACGAAGCCTTTGCAGACTGCCACCCCGACCACAGTTTCGCCGACCAAGTTGATGATCGGCACAGACTCCTGATCTTTCGGTCCTTCGGGAAATTCTTTGGCCTCGCCGGATTGCGGCTCGGTTTTGTGCTGGGCCCTCGTCCGATCCTGGCGAGTCTGCGTAAGCAGCTAGGTGCCTGGCCGGTCTCGGCGGCTGCGATCGCCATCGGCACCCGCGCCTATCAGGATATCGCCTGGCAGGACGCGATGCGGGAGCGCCTCATCGCCG
The DNA here is from genome assembly GCF_001557175.1 of Blastomonas sp. CCH9-A1. NCBI lineage: Bacteria > Pseudomonadati > Pseudomonadota > Alphaproteobacteria > Sphingomonadales > Blastomonadaceae > Blastomonas > Blastomonas sp. CCH9-A1. Next base: position 20,392 of record NZ_LSHM01000071.1, on the reverse strand, counting down.
AGGCCACCAGCTTCGATCAGCGCTTGGCCTCGTTCGGTTTGTTGGCAAGCGGCGCATGCCCACTCTTCCGGCTGATAACGACGCCGGACGCGTCACACCTGTTTGAACGTCTTGCCCGGGCTGCGATCCTCAGCCGCCCCTTCGCCGATAAACCGGATTGGTTACGCTTTGGCCTGCCCGCCAACGACGAGGCGATGGAGCGTCTCTGTGCCGTGCTCGAAGACCATGGCTGAACCGTTCGCGCTCATGGCCCTGGTGCTGGATGCTGCCATTGGCTGGCCTGGCGCGCTGTATCGCCGTGTCGGACATCCGGTCGGCCTGTTTGCCCGGATCATCAATGCCTGCGAAGGCGCATGGAACCGGCCAACTCACTCAGACGGCATACGCAAGACGCTCGGCGTCATGACCGTTCTGATACTGCTGGTGCTGACAATCGGGGCTGGACTTGGCCTTACCGCGCTCGCCCGGCACCTGCTGGGCTCATGCTGGTGGCTTGGTGCCGCAGCACTGGCCTGGCCCGCTCTGGCCCAACGCAGCCTCTACGATCATGTTCTTCCCATCGCAGTCGCACTGGAGCAGAATGATCTCGAAAGTGCGCGCCATGCCGTCTCCATGATCGTCGGGCGTGATACCGACACCCTTGATCGCGCGGGTGTGGCACGAGCTGCAATCGAAAGTCTGGCCGAAAGCTTTTGCGACGGCATCGCCGCGCCGCTGTTCTGGCTGGTTATCGGCGGCCTGCCCGGCGTCTGGGCCTACAAGGCGATCAATACGGCAGACAGCCTGATCGGCCATAAGGAAGCGCGCTGGCGCGCCTTTGGGTGGGCTGCGGCGCGCACGGACGATGTGATGAACCTGCTGCCGGCTCGGCTTGGCGGCGTCGTGGTATGTCTTGCCGGCGGCGGAGGGTGGGCCACGCTGTGGCGCGATCACCGCCGCCACGCCTCACCCAATGCAGGCTGGACCGAGGCGGCCATGGCGGGCGCGCTAGATCTCGCGCTCGCGGGACCAGTGTCCTACGATGGTGTGACCCATGCCAAGGACTGGATCGGCAGCGGGCGGCGCGATGCTGGCGCTGCTGACGTCAGGCGCGCTTTGCGCATTTATGTCCGCGCCTGCCTGTTGCTCTGGGCCATCGTGGCCGCTCTCACCTGGAAGGATATCGTATGGGCGCTCTGATGTTGCAGGGCACGGGTTCCGATGTCGGGAAATCGGTGCTGGTTGCCGGGCTGTGCCGCGCCCTTGCCAATCGCGGGCTGAGCGTTCGCCCGTTCAAGCCCCAGAACATGTCGAACAATGCTGCGGTTACCGTCGATGGCGGCGAGATCGGCCGCGCCCAGGCTTTGCAGGCTCTAGCATGCCGGGTCGAACCGCACACCGACATGAACCCGGTACTGCTCAAGCCTCAGGCCGACCACACATCGCAATTGGTCGTTCACGGCAAGGTCCGCGGCACGCTGGGCGGTGGCAATTTCCGGCACAAGCGTGGCGAACTGCTGCCCGAGGTCATGGAAAGCTGGCACCGGCTGCAGGCGCAGTGCGATGTCGTCGTGGTTGAAGGCGCCGGCTCGCCGGCGGAGATCAACCTGCGGGCAGGCGACATCGCCAACATGGGCTTTGCCCGTGCTGCCGGTGTGCCAGTCGTGCTGGTCGGCGATATCGATCGCGGCGGCGTCATTGCTGCGCTCGTTGGCACGAGGGCGGTATTGGACCCGGACGACGCGGCGATGATCCGGGGTTTTCTCATCAACAAGTTTCGCGGCGATCCGGCGCTCTTTGCCGACGGTTATCGGCAGATCGAGGCGCTTTCGGGCTGGCGAGGCTATGGCGTGGTGCCCTGGCTGCGCGCCACTGCCCATTTGCCAAGCGAAGATGCGGTCGTGCTTGAACGAACCGCACGCGAAACCGCCGGTCGCCTGAAAATCGCCTGCCCGATCATCCCCCGGATCGCCAATTTTGACGATCTCGATCCGATCAAAGCGGAAAGCTCGGTCGAACTGGTCATGGTACCGCCAGGCCAGCCCATCCCCGGTGATTGTGCGCTGATCGTCCTGCCCGGATCAAAAGCCACGATCGCTGATATGAAGGCGATGCGCGAACAAGGCTGGGACATTGATATCCTTGCGCATCATCGGCGCGGTGGAAAGGTCCTGGGCATCTGCGGCGGCTATCAGATGCTCGGCCGCCGCATCGCCGATCCGGAAGGGATCGAGGGACCACCTGAAGATATCCCCGGTCTGGGTCTGCTGGATGTCGAAACGGTCCTGACCGGAGATAAGGCGCTGCGCCAGGTTGCAGGCACTGCGCTCGATCAAGCCTTCACCGGCTTTGAAATGCACATGGGCGTGACCAGCGGTCCCGATTGCCGTCACCCCTTTGCGCTGCTCGGCGAAGGGCGGCCCGACGGCGCAACCAGTGCAGACAGGCAAGTCACGGGCACTTACGTCCACGGAGCATTTGCCAGCACGGCGCTGCGTTCAGCTCTGCTCGGCATGCTCGGCGCGCAGTCGGACGGGATCGACCATGATGCGAAGGTGGATGACGCGCTCAATGCGATCGCGGCTGAGCTTGAACATCATCTCGATGTGGATGGTTTGTTGAAACTCGCAATGGGGAAAGACGATGCGTAGCCTGTTCGTGATTGGCGGAGCGCGCTCGGGCAAGAGCCGCTATGCACAGGCCAGAGCCGAGGCGACCGGCCTGTCGCCAGTCTTCATCGCTACGGCTCAAGCTTTCGACGAGGAAATGCGCAACCGTATCGTTCGGCACCAGGCGGATCGCGGCGTGGAATGGGAAACGGTCGAGGCCCCCCTTAAACTTGCGGAAGCGATCGAGTTGCATGCCTCACCCGACCGGGTCTTGCTGGTGGACTGCCTCACGCTATGGGTGACCAATCTCCTGATCGGCGATCACGATATCCCGGCGGCAGTCCGCACACTCATTGAGACCATCACGGTTGCGCAAGGGACCCTCATACTCGTCAGCAATGAGGTCGGATTGGGCATCGTCCCGGAAAACCAGTTGGCGCGCCGGTTTCGGGATGAGGCCGGGTTTCTTCATCAACGTGTCGCGGCTTGCGCGAACGAGGTGCAGTTGCTGTGCGCTGGCTTGAATTTGCAGTTCAAATGAAAATGTCCCATTGTATTAATGGCATATTTGGAATTCAAATTGCGCGAGAGCCGGCCAGAAAGACCGCCAGAAGCTGGATCATGGCGCTGCCCATGGCGATGGTTGGCTGCCCGGTTTGGAAGGCGTTCATAACGTTGATGCGGCTTGTCGGGACATCTTTTTCCGCGACGAGAGTGCCTATCTGGTGGCGGAAAACTCTAGACCCAAGCGGTTCAAAGTTGGGTAGCAGTGCAACTTGGCGTCGGACTCTGCTCAAAATCGGTTACATTTCAGACCACCGTCACGGTGTATGTGCGCGCGGTAAGTGTCGCGGTGGCTCCCTTGGTCCTTGGGGCACCGCGTTTCAGCCTGAACCTAGGCTAGAGAAAGCTCTTGCCAGCGTGGTTCTCAAACAAAGCCGCATCTCGGACATAGCCAAGCAGCACCTCCACCTTTTTCTGTCGCGAGACCTCCTGCATTTTTGGCAGTGAAGCACCAGCCTTCGCAGCTTCGGTCAGGAATCCCGATCGAAGCGAGTGCGCCCCGACCGCAGCCGGATCGAGACCGACCTTCTCGGCGTAGCGCTGGATCAGGCGAGCAACCGAGCGATCTGACATGGGCTCCTTCGTCATCAAGCCCTGAGCATCGGTTCGATAGAAAAGGGGCCCCGCCTCCCCTCCCCTGACGCTCAGCCATTCGTTGAGGCGGGGACCGGGCTTGAGCACCTTGCCCGACGGAACTGCGATGACCTGCCCCTCCCCCTCCTGGTCGGTCTTCGAGTGCCGGATCGTCAGCTTGAGCCCTTCGCGCACGAGCTCGAGATCGGCGAGCTGCAGAGCGACCAGCTCCGAGCGCCGAAGTGCTGCTGCAAGGCCCAGCGCCATGACCGCACGGTCACGGATTGCCCTCGGGCTCGATCCTTCTGCAGCCGCAATCATCCGCGCCAGATCGGCCGCCAGAATGGCGCTCTTCTTGCGTGTCGGCCGTGCGCGCTGCTCGCGCCGAATGCCGGCGAGCGTATCGGCGATGACATCGCGGGGATCACGGTGCTGCGGCGCCACGTGCCCCGCCTGCCTGTGGTGCCAGGCAATGGCAGCAAGGTGCCGCCCGATCGTACTGTCCGCCCTCCCCGCTTGAGCCAGTGACGCCAGCCAGGTTGCAACCACCTCGGGCATCGCGGGCATGGGCTCAAGGTCGCGCGTCCAGCACCATTCTTCGAACTGCCGCCAGTCGCTGTCATAGGCGCGGACGGTGTTCGCGGCCTTGGATCGCGCCCTGTAGGAACGGGCGGCCTCGATTTCGGCGGCGAGCTGCGGAGGGATTGCCTGTCCGAGCGAGACGAGGCCCTCATCGATCGGCACCTCAACGATCAGCCCGGTGCCGTCAGCCAAAGCGCCTCTCCTTCATGCTCGATCGCGCCGCTGGTTTCTTCGGCGTTCTGCCCTTGGGAGAGCGGCGGCGTCGCAGCGGATTTGAGGCACTCTATATAGATTGTCGTGTTGTCCGTGAAGGGCTCTTATCGGACAGCAAACCCACCGTACAAGCTGGGTATACTTTTTATGCCATTTATATACTATCTGGCCGATGGTATCCGCCCCAGCACCTTGGCAACTGACGCTTGCCCGCATCGAAGGCGCCCTCCCCTTCATCTCACCCGAGTTGTCCGAATGCCTTGCGCTGGCCTCACTTCGGCGCCTCTGGCGCGTGCATGTGCGCGATTATCCGTTTGATAATCTTGGAATTGAACACAATCCGGGGCTCGAAGCGAGCGAGCTGATGCGCTCGTGGTATTCCGAAGAACGCCGTCAGTTCTTGTCGTGGATTAGCCGGCGAGGACACCCTCCCCTCGCCCATGCTGCCAAGCTGGTCATGGCCGCCAAATGTCACTCCGAAGGGTTCAGCGAGGCCTATTGGCCCGCCGATCGCGCGCTGGAGCGGCTTGACGCGCTGCTACCAAGCCGTGACCCGATGAGCACCTTGCTTGAATGGCTGACGGAACTGAGAACGGAAGAAATCGACTTTCTCGAAGGCGGCAGCGAGATGGTCCAGGTCGGAGGGTTCGCGGTAACACGTATGGCACCGCGTGGGGCGGCCTGGGCGGCATCGCTCGCTGCTGCCATGCGGCCACACTTGTTTGGGCTGGGCTCGGCGCCAATGGCGCTTGCTGGGGTCATGCCGCGGGCTCTGTTCCGTGAACTTCACGAGGAACCCCTGCCCGTCCTATTAGGCCGTGCGCTTCAGGCTACCGCTGAGAGTGCAGCCGCAGACCTCCGTGCCATGCAAAGGGCTCACCTGCAGGCTGAGGGAGCACTTTCAGGCCTGTACGCCTCCTCGACGGCTCCCCTGGCTTGGCGTCTGGTAGCCGGCATCGGACCTCTCACCCGTGCGGAGCTTGCCAGAGGCCTTGGGGTGACCAAGCGAACCGCTTCACAATCAGTTGCGGCTATGGTGACTGCCAGCATGGTCAGCCTTCGAACTTCCGATGGAGCAATCGTCCCAACGGACACGTGAACGTATCATGGACCCCGGAATACTTCCCGGTAGCAAACGCCAATTCGATGATGTGAGGTCGCTCTGCGACGCAGCAACTGTTCTACGAACTTTGTCGCCCTGCCTGCGTCGGCGAAGGATAAGATGCGTCGCTGTCCACGCGTTCCAATCCGCCCCCACGAGAATTCAACAATCGTGACACCGAACAGGTCCTGGCTTCGAGATATGACGTACCGCCTTGCAACATTGAGATCGGGATCTTTGGCTTCGAGCCAGATCTGACATTCCCTTTGTCCAACCTCTAACATGCGGAGGACTATGCGATAGCCACGTGAAGTTAGGCCAATCGGAAGTTTGAATCACAGGTCCCTGTCGTGATTCACGGAATCGATCTTAAGGCTGTGACCAGCGCTAATCTGCCGAGTTGCCATTCTGGTGGAATGTACGCATCGCACGCAAAGCGGTCATCGTCGAAGGGATATGTCGGCCTTCCTTAATCTTGAATCAAATCAATAACAAATCCGCCGCAGGCGTGAACGTTAGGGGATTTAGATTCTAAGGTTAAGAGGTTACCTGCTCGTGATCAGCCTGCAAACTCCTGATTTCTCGCGAGTCGGGGCGGCTATGCCGAATCTGAAAACACGATGTTCGGTTTCTGATAGCACGACCGCCAGATTCTAATAACACGTCATCTGATGCCCGATCACACGTTCGCCACCTCCCCGCCCTGTTGATAACTTTGAAAGCGCGGCTGTGAGCGTGAGGCCAGAGGATCAGTTAGCGTTCCGATTCACATATGATGCGCCGATCCCAAACTTTCTGATCCCCCATTTGCTCCTAGGCTGAAACGAACGTGTTTTCGGAAATGTGGTATTTCCGGTCGAACGTGTTTTCAGGAATGGTTTTTGGAGGCATTTTCCATCGTCCAGATTGAAGGCCGACCTGTCGGGTTTCTGGATCGCAGTGACTGAAGTGGAGCCTCAGGCGATCTGCCAGCTGGCTTGAGCGCTGCACAGTAGATCGCTGATTTCAGTCAAAGATGGACGGCAGAAGCACGGCTGTAGGGTCTATGCCGGTACTCTTGGGCCTAGTCAGCGATTTATTTACCTGGCGCCGAACGTAGACGCGGTCCTCTGATCGGGCGGGCTAAGCGAAGTGATTCCCGAAAACACGTTCGCTAGCTGCCGTGCATGATGAGACTGTTCTTATTCTTACGATAGATCGCTATGCCTGCGGCAGAGCGTAATCAGGCCTGAAGCCGAGCGGCAGCTCTACCAGCGCGCCGGGCGCCGCTACCAAGTCCTGCAGAAGGTCGCGATCTTCAAAAGCCCGGAAGCGTATGCTTGTTGCGCTCGTGGTGCTTCTTCATGAAGCCGTAGAACCGTTTCGAGTAGTTCCTTGGCAACTCATGCGGATTGCTGTTCAAAAAGGAATCGAATTGCCGCATCAGCACATCGAGATCCCAACCAGGACATTCAGCACGGATGGCCTGATAGATTTCGGGGTCAAGAGTGTCCTGAGCGCCCCCTCCCCTTCGTCGTGACTGAGATTGGCTCGCATTGCTGTCCAATGCCGCTGATGCATCGGCTTGCTGTTCGGGGCGCAAGCTCGCGCTTGTTGTTGCAAGGAGCTTGCGCACGAGGGCAGGATCAACGAATTCCTGCGGAGGGCTGACCTTGGCTGCCTTTTCGGGGGTTGCGCGCTGAATGCGCTGGGGTCTGCTCTCCGTGGCGACAGAGCCACTATGTTCGGTTTTTCCAGAAGGTTTTTCGAGATGGCGACGCATCACCATCTTTAGCTTTGGACGCGGCGTCTCTGCTCCAATGACCTCCAGACTGATATCCGGCAGGTTGTTAGCTCGCGCCAATTCAAGAATCTTGTTCTTGAACGAGGGTAGGGAGCTTTCGCTGCCGCTTTTCTGATGAAGAGTTTCGAAGCCAATCGTGAAACCTTCTGGCCCATTGCCACCAGCGTGCTTGCGAGCTGCGCGGTAGAGCCATTTCCCAAGTCCGCTCGTTATCTCGAAATACAGAGGCGAAATCGCAAGGACATTTCGCTTGTCCATGACCCCGTCGAAGAACCACTTAGAAAGCGTGATTTCCATCCCAAGCGAACGCTGGGTTCGCTCATCAACGAGATGAGTATAGCTATCGATCCACGAAAATGTGGTCTCGCGGGATTTGGAGTTCGCTCGGATGTTCGTCTTGATCGTCGTGGCCTGAAGGCGATCAAGCGCTGCGATCAGTCGCTCATAGGCGCGCCCGCTTACACCCCAGCAGATTCGCTTGAGAAGATCGCCAGGTTGAACACGAATGGTCGGCGACAGGTCATTGTCACCCCGCTCGCGCAATTCGTTGAGGTGGGACGCCAGATAGATCATGATATCTGCATCCCAGATGGTCGCCATCCCATAGGCTGGGTTGGCTGATACATGCACGGTGACCGACTTGTCCGGACTGAGGTACTCAATGGGTTTCAGGCGCTTCTTCTTCGAAAGGCTGAAGAAAGGGCGCTGCATGGTCTCCTGATAGTCCCGCAGCGAGATATCGCTGAAATCAGGCAGCGTGAAGAACATCTCGAACTGCACCCGGCGACCGGAGGAGGACTGATCTTTCTCGCTCACGTTCTTCGCCTAGTAAATCTGCCGCTGTCCCACATGTGGGACAAGTGAGCTAAACATATGAAATAAAACGATAAAAGCCACATTTTCAGAGTGGTAAAGGCATGGCCATAGGTGGGTCCAAAACCCTCCTTCATGGGGCAGGCCTTTTCAGAATCTTCGCCTTCTCAATCAGAGGGCGCAATGCATCAAGGATTTCGTCAGCGCTCAAATCAGTGGGGTTGATCGTTATCGTGAGCCCTCGTGCACGATCCTTTTCGATGACACCAATGGACGATCCTGCGGCTTCGATTACGGCTTTCTGGGCACGGCCAGGCCTGCCCGAAACTGCCTTGAGCAGACGGACAACAACCTGAGGGCCAGAAATTGGCTCTTCGTCTCCGGATTGCCGGAAACTTTGTTCCGCAGCGATTTGCTTTGCTGCTTCCTCCATCCTGGGGCGCAGCGATGGGTTGCGTATGGCTGGAAGAAGCTTGTCACCGTACCGGACCTGAAGTTCCATTGGCGAGGCAAATGCGCTTACGATTGTTTGCGGGATCTCTGTCAGGCCGATGTACCGGGCGAGCGTAGATTTCGAGATCTTCACGCGTTCAGCAAGCCGTGCCTGAAGGCCATCGTAATAGGTGTCGACTGCTGCCTTGTAGTTCAAACCGCGTTCTAAGTCTGAGATATCTTCCCTCTCGCGGTTCTCGATATCAGCAAGGCGGAACGCAGCTTCGTCATCGAGATCTTCGATAATCGCTACGAGCTCGATATCCGGGTAGTGATTGGCGTTGAGCCACGCGACAGCCCAGTGACGCCTTGTGCCAATGATCAGTTCGTACTGCAGCTCACCTTGCTGCTTACGACGCACGACTACTGGGATGCGGTTCCCGTTTTCTGCTTGGATCGACTCAATCAGAGATCGCAAACGGGGTTCGGTGAGCTGTTCGTAATCACGGGCGTTTCCCGGCCAGATCGAACATTCTGCAGGTTTGAGCCGGATGGTCGGGCGCTTGACCATCCGCGCTGCTTCCGTGAAGCCTTCAAGCCGACGTGTTGTGAAATTGCGCGATGCAGTTGCCCCTGCAGCGTCCTTGGCTTCAGAGACGGAAGGCTGGTCAGGGGCAGGGGAGGCGAGGGCCTCGCCAATCAATGAACGACGGCTCACGCTGCAACACTCCCTGCCGTGTCAGATGACCGTCTCGAAATGCTCTTCGACGGCCACTGCTCGTGTATTTCGTTCAGAACTTCTCCGAAGACTGCGTTGAGATTGTCCCGGCAACGCTGGTAGGTTGCGTGCGCAGCTGAAGGCTTGCTTTCATAGATCGACCGGAATGCTTGAGTGGCATTCTTGATTTCCTCAGAAGCCAGAATTGGCTGATTCAGCAGGAAATTGGCATATGTGGCCTTCATCATCTTCCACATGTCGGCTTCACCTGGCTTGCTGGGGGTGTAGGCCGAGCAGACGACGCGAATGAACCCATAATCAACAGGCGTTCCGTGATCCTCGAGGATCTCGATATTCTCGGCGATGGTGTCCATGAAATGGATGGTTGAAAGATAGTCGAGCTGCCTTGCCGGAACCGGGATGAGCATACCTGTTGCGGCGGCCATCACATTGAGGCCCAGGAACCCCATGGCCGGCGGAGGATCGAGCAAGACGACGTCGAAGTCCTTGATGATACTGTCGATGCCAATTCGGAGACGCTGAAGTCCCTCGCGCACTGCTTGTCCGCCCTCCGTCAACGTTGCCGTGAGGTCCCACTCTGCATCCTGCAGGCCAAGGCTTGACGGCACTATTTTGATTGTAGGCCAAGCGGTTTCTCGGATTGCCTTCCTGAAATCATCGAATGTACTGCGAGGCGACAGGAAGTTTCCTAAAGTCTCCTCTTCATCGATAAGTGCTTCGGGCTGGATGTCGAACATAGTTGTCGTTGACGCCTGCGGATCGCAGTCGATCACGAGAACGCTATATCCGTTCAGTGCGAGAAAATCGGCGAAATGCTTGGTAATCGTACTCTTGCCGACGCCGCCCTTGAAATTCTGCACGGCTACTACGACCGCATTCTCATGGGCTAGCTTGCCCGGATGAATGTTCAGCGCCTTGCGAATATGAGTAAGGTCTTCGAGCGTGTAATAGCGACGGCCATTGTTAAGCTGCTTCGGAGGCGCGAGACGTCCCTCCTTCTCTGCCTTGGCAAGCGCTTCAGGCGTTCTTCCGACCAATTCCGCTGCCGCCGTAGGCCCAAACGTGATATCCAGGACCTTGCGTTCATCAGGTTTGAACACCACAGCTTTGACCCGATCGCGCATCATTTCGCAGGATCTGGTCATATTTCGCAGTGTGTTCACGGTGTAGGACATGCGTCTGCCTTTCGATGAATCGCAGTTCTGCGACCCAGTTCGTGTTTTATGATCATTTTCGGCGGTAGAAGTCAAACCGATATCTTCGGGATGGTGCCGGTCCCGAATCCTCGTCGCTGCCGGGCACCCCTTGTCGCATAGCCCGTAGTGATCACGGGCTCATAAACCCGAGGCGAGAGGGAAGGGGGATGACCTGATGCGGTTCAGCATCAGGAGCAGACCGTGACCGACCTATTTGAACAATCCAGCCAGAAGCTGGACGCAGCAATCACCGAAATCCAGAACGCCATCGCCACCGGAATGGCGAACAAACAACGCCTGTTTGAGACGATGAGCCAGCTCTACGGGGAGGGCTCCGCAAACGGCGCCTGGAGCCAGAGGGACGCCTTTGACCTGCTCGAGGCGGCATTGACGCGCCACATGGCCGGACTCCTGAGCAAACCTCAGATGCTGACCCAAATTTCGGAGATCAGCGCGCTTATCGAGGCGCTGCCGACACATACGGTCAGAAGTGAAAACCAGCTCAGGTACCAGCAATTCTCGACGCCCGCTGACCTCGCAGCGCTATCCGTGATTTTGGCGCAGCCGCTTGCAACCGATATCGTTCTTGAGCCGAGCGCCGGACATGGCGCTCTGGTGGCAACTTTGCCCGATGTCCGCGCATTGCATCTCAATGAGATCGATCCGCGCAGGCGGGAGAAGCTGGCTCTGCTGTTCCCCCAGGCCACCACCACGGGGATCGATGGAGCCATGCTGGCATCGCATCTCGACGCTGCTGTGCAGCCCAGCCTGATCCTGATGAACCCGCCGTTTTCCCGCTCAATGGGACGAGGAGCAGACGAGTTCGCGGCTGTGCGTCACCTGCGCGCTGCCATAACGCGGATAGGGCAGGGGGGGCGGATCGTCGCGATCATGCCGGACTGGTTCACGACGAGCGCGAAGCTTGCGAAAATCTACGACGACACCTTCGCCTCTTGCACGGTCCGCACATCAATCCGCCTCGATAAATGCTATCACAAGCAGGGCACTAGCGTGGCTGTGCGCTTGTACGTGATCGACAAGATCCCGGGGCAAACCAGACCAGCAGTTTTGGCGCGGGAAACGGTTGCAGACGTGGCGTCTGCGGTTCCAATCATCAAACGCGTGACAGCCCAGCCCGACTGCGAACCGCGCGCGGTGCCGCCGAAAACAAAGCCGGGCGCGCTCTTCAAAGCCATGCGGGCAACGCCGATCACAAAGCCCGTCAAAGCGAGGGCAGCCCAAGCGCCCAAGATCGAAGCACTGGCGTTCAGTACCCTGGACAAGCCGCGCGTTCTCGGTGAGCAAAGCGGGGTCTACATCCCATACCGGCCAAGCCGGATCGACATTGTTGGTGCACGCGAGCATCCGACGCCGCTCGTCGAAAGCGTGGCCATGGGTTCGATCCCGGCACCGATCCCGGATTATGTCCCGGCGCTGCAGGATCGGGTTTTGCAGGAAAGCCTGCTATCCGAGGCCCAGATCGAAACTGTCATCTATGCTGGGAACGCGTGGCAGCAGTATCTGCCTGGCCAGTTCGTTCCGGCTGAAGAGGGCGTAGGCCTCCAACTCGACGAGCAAGGACGGGCCTATCGCAAAGGCTATTTCCTCGGCGATGGCACGGGGGCAGGGAAGGGCAGGCAGATCGCCGCCTGCATCCTTGATGGATGGCTTGCCGGACGCCGGAAGGCCATCTGGGTATCGAAGAACGAGAGTCTGCTCGAAGACGCGCGCCGCGACTGGAGTGCCATCGGCGGCCTTGCTGCCGACATTCAGCCGCTTTCGAACTGGAAGATCGATCAGGCGGTTCCGTTTCGCGAAGGAATCCTGTTCGTCACTTACCCGACCCTTCGGAGCCAGCGTCAGGATGCCACGCGCCTCAAGCAACTACTGGACTGGGCGGGCGAGGATTTCGACGGTGTCATCGCCTTCGACGAGAGCCACGAGATGGGCGGGGTTGCGGGAGGCGAGGGCGCCCGGGGCACGAAAAGCGGATCCTTGCAGGGCATCGCCGGCGTACTGCTGCAAAACAATTTGCCCAATGCCCGGGTTATCTACGCCTCTGCAACCGGGGCCTCGGAGGTCAACAACCTTGCCTATGCCGTGCGGCTCGGTCTGTGGGGACCGGGCACTGCGTTTGCCAACCGCGAAGATTTCATCAGCCAGATCAGGGCAGGGGGCATCGCAGCGATGGAACTCGTGTCGCGCGACCTCAAGGCACTCGGGCTCTATCAGGCGCGCGCGCTCAGCTTTGCAGGGGTCGAATACGACATCCTGAAGCATGATCTGACCGCCGAGCAGATCGCGGTCTATGATACTTATGCGGATGCCTGGGCGATCATCCATCAGAACATGGAGGAAGCGCTGGAGCTCACCGGCGTGGTCGATGAAATCGGCGGCGCAACGCTCAACAGCGGCGCAAAAGCTGCGGCACGCAGCCGGTTTGAAAGCACCAAGCAGCGGTTCTTCAACCAGCTGCTGCTGTCGATGAAGCTGCCAACGCTGATCGCTGCCATCAATCATCATCTGGACCGGGACGAGGTGGTGGTGGTTCAGCTGGTCTCGACTGCCGAAAGCATCCTCGATCGCCGTCTCGACAGCCTTTCGCCAGAAGAGCGCGCGGAGCTCGACCTCGACCTCAGCCCGCTCGACGCTGTGATCGAGTACCTCGAACGCGCCTTCCCCACGCAACAGATGCAGGTATTCGTCGATGATACCGGCACCCAGCGCTCTGCACCGATGTTCGACGAGGAAGGCCGTCCCGTCCACAACCAGACTGCGATCGCCCGCCGCGGCGAGATGATCGAGCACCTGTGCGCCATGCCGCCGATCAAGCCAGCGCTGGACGGGATCATCGAGCACTATGGCCCGGAGAAAGTCGCCGAGGTGACCGGGCGCAGCAAGCGGCTCATAACCCAGAGCGACGGGCAGCAGCGGCTCGAGACCCGCTCGCCGCGGACGAACCAGTCCGAGACCGACCAGTTCATGGATGGCAGGAAGCCGATCCTGGTCTTCAGTGATGCGGGCGGCACCGGGCGGTCCTATCACGCCAGCCTCGATGCAACTTGCCAGAAGCGGCGCATCCACTTCCTGCTGGAGCCTGGATGGCGAGCCGACCGGGCCATCCAGGGGCTGGGCCGAACGCACCGGACGCATCAAGCCAACACGCCGCTGTTCCGGCCTGTGACCACGAACTGCAAGGGGGAACTGCGGTTCACCAGCACCATTGCGCGCAGGCTCGATAGCCTCGGCGCGCTTACTCGGGGCCAACGCCAGACGGGCGGGCAGAACCTGTTTGACCCTGCCGACAATCTCGAGAGCGAATATGCCAAGGCGGCCCTCTCGACATGGTTTGCCTTGCTGGCGGACGGCAAGCTCAAGAGCGCTACGCTGATCGATTTTCAGCGCCGCAGTGGGCTCAAGATCGTCTCCGACGATGGCGTGCTCGAAGAGGACCTTCCGCCGATCCAGCGCTGGCTCAATCGCATCCTCGCGCTGCCGATCGGGATGCAGAATGCGATCTTCGAGGAGTTTCTGGGGTTGGTCGAAGCGCGGGTGTCAGCAGCGCGCGAGGCCGGATCGCTCGATGTTGGCGTCGAAACCCTGCGGGTTGAACAGGCCGATATTGTCGAGGACATAGTCCTTCGGACCGATGAGCGAACCGGCGCCACGTCGCATTTGCTGCAGCTAGCCCTCAAGACCAGAGCACGGCCGATCTCGCTTGAGCGTGTCCTTGAGCGCCGCGACTATGCCGACGGCTGCATTCTGCTCCACAATATCAAGAGCGGGAAGGCGGCCTTGGCCGAACCTTCGCGGCACTTCATGACAGAACAGGGGGATTTGATCCGGCGGGTTATCCTCCACCGTCCGCTTCGCCGCGAATACCACCACTTCGATGACCTCGCCGAATCCGCATGGGAGGAAGTCCCGCGCAGGACCTTCGAGAAGCTGTGGCAAAGCGAGGTTGCGGAGCTTGCCGAACGGCTAACGACGGAGACCGTGTACCTTGCGACCGGACTTCTCCTGCCGATCTGGTCGAGCCTGCCTATCGACTATCTGGAGGTCCGGCGGATCGTGGACGAAGAGGGCAGAAGCTGGCTCGGCCGTATGGTCCACGAACTCGACGTGGCGAAGCTGCTCGAGAAATTCGACATTGCCTCCACCGTTGAACTCAGCCCGGAAATGATCATCAGGTCGCTCGGCGAAGGCCGGACAGTCCCGATCAATCAGCCCTTCGAGGCGACCTTGAAATGCTCCCGCGTGGCAGGCGAGCAGCGCTATGAAATCGTGGGGGTCCCGCCTGAACAGCTGCCTTGGCTCAAGAGCATCGGCTGCTTTACGGAAATCATTGCGTTTCGCACACGGGTGTTCATCCCGACAAAGGCAGCGCTGTCGGTCATAGGCGCGATGTTTCGAGCATGATGAAAAGCAATGCTGGGAACATCGATGCCGGAGCCCTGACGTCCCACGGTTTTCCTCTTGGTCTGCACTATCTGTGCAGCATGGAAGGCCACGAAGTGGGGCATTCCTGTCAGTGTCGGTGGCGTTTGCTAGCAACGGCTCGCGCCAGAATCAGATGTTTCCTGCTTGTTCGCAACGACGAGTGAGGCTGGCCGGTTGGGGAGGGCGACAGTGCTCGTAGCACCCTCGGCGCAGCCGAAGCCGATCAGCTTCGACAGTTCGGGTCAGTCGAGTGGATGGAGTCAGCGACGTGACCGCATCACCGACACCGCTGCCTACTTCTTTCTCAGCGTCAGGGTGTTCGGCCCCAAAGCCTTTGCAGGTACGGCAGGCGGTACCTGAACTGGCGTGGCCCCCGCCGCTACAGCGGTCTGCGCAGGTCCGAACGCAGCGCCCAGAACCTTTTGCACTACCGCGAAGATCGCGGTCAGATCGTGCGGCTCTACCTTGGGAAAGACAGCCTTCCCATTGTGGACCAATGGGCGGAGGCGGTTGATGTTGACCGTGTAGAGATGGTCGCAGACGACATAGGCGATCCGCCCTGCAGCCTGCCCTTTGGGATTGGGATTCCTGGAGAGCTGATGAAAGTTCGTCCCCGCTTTCTGCTGCGCGCTCGTAACGGGCAGGATAATGCAGGTGTCGTGTAGCGAATTGGCCGCGCGAATAACAATGCCAGGGTGCTCTTTCACGAACTCGGGCGCATAAGCGTCGTGCGGAAAATCGATCCAATACATTTGGCCCATGCGCGGTCGGCTTACGATACGCCGTTCGCGGCGGCTGATTGGCACATAGCCCGCTTTGATGATCTCATGATGCAACGGAAAAGGATGCCCGGCTTCCGTCAGTAAATGGGCCACGTCCGGCATGTTTGTGAAATCGATCGGCACATAGCCCTGTGCCAGCAACTCTTCGTCTGTCGGGATTGGCACATAGCCCGCTGCAAGCAGTTCGGCCTCGGTCGGGAACGGCACTTCCATAGTCGGCTGATCATCTGAATTGTCGTCATTCGGCATGGAGAGGCTGCTTTTTCCCGGCGGTTGGTTGTCTCATTGCGGCGTGCTGGTATTCATTGGTCGACTATATTCACCCCGTAGCGCATCGAGTGCTATTTGGGTGTAGCCAGCTTCGTAGATTTCGATCTGGGTTCGGCGCTTGTAATAGGAAAGCCGACGACCCGGCGTATCCGCCTCGATCCGCATACGCGCCACGCCCCGGATACCTGGCGCGCGACGATGCTGCGCGAGGGTCACTAACATGTCGATGCCATAGCGTTCGAGCAGGTTGCTGCGCTCTTCAGAAAGATTGGCCGCAGCGTCGAGCATCGTGCGGGTGAGCTGATAGACATCGTCACCCTCACCCTGATGATACAGGGCGCCGGGATCGACTGGAAACAGCGGCTCGGCATCCGATTCCTCGCTGTCGAAGATCCATGCTTCATACCAGACGGCCCCGATCTTCTCGAGCATCGCCACCCGCGCCCAGAAATCCCCCCAGGCTCCATCCTTGTTGCGGCTTTTCGAGCGATGATAACTCGCCCAATCACCTTTCGCAGACTTCGACCCACCGACGAGGCGAAGTGCCCAAACGGAATGGATGCCGATCTCAAAAACCTTTCGAGCAGGATAATCGTCGGGCGGGGTCTGGCTCAACGCGCCGATTGGCACACCGAATGTCGCATCGAGCTGGACCAAACCATAGAGGTCCACCAGCATTCGCAGTAAGAGCGCGTCGCCGGTCTCGCGGACACGGCGAAGCATTGAAGCCTCAGTTTCAATTCCCGTTACCAACGCGACCGGCAGAAAGATGGGGTCGCTGTCGAGAGGGATCGGCTGCAGGCGATATTGCGGATAGAGCTTCGTCGAGCGGTCGGTGTGCGCAACGAACCCATGCTGGATCAGCTCGTCGATCGCGACCTTGGCCCGTGGCTTGCCCATTCCTGCATGCTGTTCGCAAGCCTTGGTCGACCATTTGCTGAGCTGATGGTCGCTGCCGGTCCCGGCAAGCAGCACAATATATGCGGTGACGAGGTTCAGCCTGTTGTTAGTCTCAACCTCCCATAGGCGTTCCCATGCTGCGCGATCAATGGCAAGAAAGTTGCCGCCTCGCCCCTTCCCCCGAATGCGATCGGCACCGACTGATTCGGCTTCACGGGACGCCGAATCGTCCAAAGGCGCATTTTTCGATCGTTCCACGAGGGCGTGGTAACACGTCTTTCTGTCCCCATCAAGGTATTCAATGCAATCAAGGGTATCAAGGCAATCAAGAACAATGGAACATATCAAGGGAATCAAGGAAAATGGATCATGCCGTATAACGGCCTGGCTCGCAAGGAATGTCTGAAATCAGGGACTTAGGATTCAAACGCGAGTTGAATTTTAACGCCTTTGGCCTATATAGAACTCACAGCTCAGGCTGCTCGGCTTAACGGCCTTTTGGAATTACACCGCAAGGTGCTCGGGGAGAGCTTCGCAAGAGGCTCTCCCCTTTCCTCATCCAGATTCCTTTAGCATCAAGCGCTTTCCGATCACCGATCGCGCATTGTGCGTTCAGCTCTCGCCTTCAGGCAGGTGCTGTCGAGAAGCGATGAAAACTGCCTTTCAAAGCTCGACTAGCTAACGTCGCATTCTGGCTCAAAGCCGGTCTGGTTACGCCGCGAATGGTGGCCATCCCAGAATCGCGAGCTCCAACCCTTTCGGCATTTTGTTCTTTTATGAGTCGCTCCGTCCAGCTCAAGACCATGTTATGCTGTTCACCCTCAGGGGAGAAGATGGTCAACTCTTAGTCCTGCGTGAAACGCAGATCGGAAGGGGAGGGGGAGGGGATGTGTGCCCGGGTGATTGCCGGGTGCACATCAGGAGCGACCACGATGCTTATTCCCTTTTCCCGGCTCTATCTGAGCGATGCCAATGTGCGCAAAACGCGCAGCGAAGAAGACGATATCCAGCTTTCCGCCGACATCGAAGCGCGCGGCCTTTTGCAGAACCTGCTGGTCACCAGGAGCAAGAAGCGCGGCAAGTTTGCCGTGATCGCCGGTGGCCGGCGATTGCGGGCCATCGAGATGATCGTCACGCGCGGTGCCTGGGCCCCCGATACCGAGATCGAATGCAAGCTGCTCGAAGGCAGCGAAGAGGAAGCAGGCGAGGCCTCGCTTGCCGAGAACTTCCAGCGCGTCGGGATGTCACCGGCTGAGGAATGCCGGGCCTTCCAGCACTTTATCAAGGAAGGCAGCGACGTTGCCGCGGTCGCCAAACGCTTCGGCCTCACCCTGCGCTTCGTGGAAGGCCGCTTGCGGCTAGCGAACCTTGCCGAGCCGATTTTCGAGGCACTCGCCAAAGGCGATGTCACACTCGAGATCGCCAAGGCCTACGCAGCGACCGACCAGCACGAGGTGCAACTGCGGGTCTTTGAGCAGATGCGCTACGCCTATAACCCAAGCGCCGATGCCATCCGGCGTATGGTGGCGAACGGTTCCATGCGCGGCAATGACCCGATTGCGCTGCTGATCGGCGAAGATGCCTATGTGGCCGCCGGCGGGAAGATCGAACGCGACCTCTTCAGCGAAGCGGCAGATGATCGCTGGATCGACATCGAGATCGCCCACAGGCTTGCGGCCGAGAAAATGGAGGCCGAAGCCCAGCGGATCGCTGCTGAAACTGGCCTTGCCTGGATCAGCCCAGTGGCGTCGACCAATTCATGGCAGGCGCGCAGCGAAATGGGCGTCAATGCTGTCCGGCTGCCGCCCGCGCCGCTGTCCGAAGAAGCACGAGCCCGAATTGACGCGATCGATGCCCGCATGGAAGAAATCAGCGAGATCATCGACGAAGGCCATGAAGGCGGCCCTGAAGGCGACGGGGCCGATTTCGGGCAGCTCGAGGCCGAGTATGAGGATCTCGATGCTGAGCGCAGCGACCTCAATAACCCGGTGCGCGAACTGCCCGAAGAATGGCGCAGTGACGCGCCACCTTCAACGCATTGCTGACGGAAGGCCGACCGAATGTGAGGCAGACGACCAGGCTCTGCGGTCCCAATGCATTGAACGCCTTGCCGAGCTCAAACACAGGCCTGCGATCATTGCGCTGGTCAAACGCGGGATCGACTATCGTCCCGAAGAACTGCGCCACTACCGGCGCGAGGGCACGCGGGCGCTGCGCCAGATCGCAGCAGGGATCGGGCTCGAGCACGCCGATTATCGCATCAGCTATTACACCTCACAGGAACAGCTCGCGGGCGAGCATGTGCTGGAAGCCGACGGGATCTACGTCCGGATCAGCCCGGAAAGGTTCGGCGAGCCGGGTCTCGCCTGGCGCAACCCGTTCTGGAAACCGCCTGGCGCGGTGATGCGCAAAGCGCCGATCACCGCCCTTGCAGACATTCCCGCACTCACGGCGCGGATCGCGCGCGAATTGAAGATCGCACCTCCGGCGCAGCCGGGGCTCATCTGAAGGAGAACACGCATGGGCTGGCTTTACATGCACCGTGCCGGAATGGGGGGCTTCGACACTCCCAAGGCCTATCTTGACAATCAGCTCACATGGGAGCGCGAGAATGAAGAAACCGGCACCTTCGAAGGATGCCGGGTCATCAGAAGCGTGTCCACAACCGGTGCCTACTACGCGGCTGGGCGCAGCGCAACAAGGTCGATCTGCGCGATCTCCACATTCGCAACGTCGGCGGCCAGCGGGTCGAGGTGGGTATCCGCAAGAGCGCCTACGATCAGCGCGAGAATTACGACAACCGGCACGGCCAGAGACAGGACGGCTTCTGGCGATGATGAAGTCCACCGCAGCGTGCCTGATTTGGACCACTGGCTTGTTGCACGACGCGAACGGAGCTCAGAATTTCGGCCTGATGGAGTTGTGGCGTATTGAAGCCGCTGGTTCCGCGGCTTCCAATATCTTCTTATGCAGCCAAAGCAGATTGCACGTTGCCAGGAAAAAGCAGGAGAGCGAAGGCATTTGCAATCTGCCGGGCGCTTGATTCAGACAAGCCAGTCACATCCCCCACCAAGGCCCCGCCATCGAAAAAGCTTTTAGGCTCAAGGCCAGAAGCGATCAGTTGATAGGTTCGGAACAGAACCCTTGCCATTTTCCCATCGGCAGACTGTCTGATCATCTGGTCATAATCAGAATCCAAGCTGATATGGTCCCAATGGACCGAGAAGTGTTTTCTTGCTTTTGCCACGTGCAGGAACGGTATCTTGCGGCGTTGGCACTCATAGAACCAAGCATCGCGAGCGGCCGAATCTCGCTTGTCGATCATTTTCCAAGCGGGGTTAGGCCATGGGATCCCTTTGAGGGGTCAGGACATAGAACGGGCACAGATATACGCTAAGCGTCTCTGCGCGCACTT